>CAZKQM010000005.1:0-60824 GCA_964554895.1 uncultured Maribacter sp.
CCTTTGTCAATTCCATTAGATTTTTTATATCCTATTAAAATCAAGTTATTAGCTGGGTCATAACCTACAGCTGTCGCAGTTTCGATATCAAATTCTACCTGTCGCTGATTTTCGTTTAAAATATTTTCAAACGAGTATACGGTTAGTAATTCATTAGAAAAATTATAAACTCCAGCTTCACTACCTTCGGTTGGTAATATGTCAGCACTAAAAGGAAAATATAGTCTGCCTTGAATATCAGTTTGTCTTGAAGAACTCATCGCAAAATTGGGTTCAGTACCTTCTAGATATTGAATAAATTCGAAGGACATATCATTACTGTTCAATTTTGTATGCAACTCATCATAGCTGATAATTACATCAGAATTACTTGTGAAAATACGTTGAACTGAATTACCCAAATTCATTTCATGAACCACCAAATTTGTAGAAAGATCAATAACAACCAATGAATATTGATTAGAAATCAACTCATCAAACGTGACTAAAAAAAGGCGATTATTTACAAAACTCATATCAAATGGTTTCTGTGAAACGGGTAAATCAATGGCCGAGCTTACTTCTAAATTTTCATCAAATATGCGAACATAATAGTCTTTTTCTGTTGCTGATATTATTAACTCATAGCCAATGTAAAATGAGTTATTATGTGTAGCGATGGTATTAACATTCAAATTACAGGCCGTTAAATCATCAAAAGGATCGATTTCTTTTGAAGTGTCATTTAAAAAGTCGTAAAATGAAAAAGTACCTGAGCAGGTATCTGTTATGAAATATTGCAGAAATTTAGAATCTGTCGCAAAAGATATGTCTGGCTTCAAATTATTTATAGCCATAGGTTGAGACAAACTTGGCATAAGTATCTCGTTATTGACATTTAATAATTGCGTTGAAAATTCATTACCCTTATCTAGAATAAGGGTGTAATCAGCATCAATGCGCTCTTCATTAGTGCCCCCAGAGCTTTCATCAGATTTGCTGCAACTTAATAATACTAGCGCAATAAGCGCATAAGCGAGGTTGTAGGTCTTCATAATGTCAGTATTTGGGTTGACTAAAAAGTCAAAATTAAAGGGCGTACATTTTTGCACGCTGCTCTTTAATTGACTTTTCAGACATGTATTCATCGAACGTCAAATACCTGTCAATATTGCCTTTCGGGGTTAATTCAATAATGCGATCTGCCACAGTTTGGGCAAATTCATGATCGTGAGTTGTAAAGAGAACGGTGCCCTTAAAATTCTTTAATGAATTATTAAAAGCTGTAATACTTTCTAAATCTAAATGATTTGTTGGCTCATCAAGCATGACAACATTTGCACGCAACATCATCATTCTACTTAACATGCAACGCACTTTTTCGCCTCCTGATAAAACCGTACACTTTTTTAAAGCCTCTTCACCACTAAACAGCATTTTTCCTAAAAAACCGCGTATATATACCTCTTCTCGTTCTTCTTCTGTTTTTGCCCACTGTCGTAACCAATCAACCAAACTAATATCTTGTTTAAAAAAATCTGAATTATCAGCGGGTAAGTATGACTGATTTGTGGTTACTCCCCATTGAAAAGTACCTTTTGCCGCATTTATGTTCTTATTCACAATTTCATAAAAAGCAGTTGTGGCTCTAGAGTCTCTTGAAATAACGGCAACCTTATCGCCTTTTGCCAAGTTGATATTTACATTTTCAAATAATAGATCTCCATCTTCTGAGTTAGCCGATAATGTTTCAACATTTAAAATTTGATCTCCTGCTTCACGCTCTCGATCAAAAATAATCGCTGGATATCTTCTACTAGACGGTTTGATATCATCTATTTTTAACTTAGATAACATTTTTTTACGTGAGGTAGCTTGTTTACTTTTTGCCACGTTAGCACTGAATCTGGCAATAAACTCTTGTAGTTCTTTAGCCTTTTCTTCAGCCTTTTTATTTTGTTGTGCTCTTTGTCTCGCCGCCAACTGACTACTTTCATACCAAAAGGTGTAATTACCAGAGTAATGATTAATTTTTCCGAAATCTATATCTGAAATATGAGTACAAACAGAATCTAAGAAGTGACGGTCATGCGATACCACAATTACCGTATTGTCATAATGAGCTAAAAAGTTCTCTAACCAAGTGATGGTTTCATAATCTAAATCATTGGTAGGCTCATCCATTATTAATACATCAGGATTACCAAAAAGTGCTTGCGCTAATAACACCCTAACTTTTAATTTAGAATCAATATCAGACATTTGTGTATGATGCAAATCTTCTTGTATACCCAAATTAGATAAAAGTGCGGCGGCAGAGCTATCGGCATTCCAGCCATCCATTTCTTCAAACTTTACTTGAAGCTCGCCTATTTTATCTGCATTTTCATCTGAATAATCTGCATATAAAGCATCAATTTCAGTTTTAAGCGCGAAAAGAGGTTTATTACCCATAACCACCGATTCTAAAACTGTTGACGCATCGTAAGCATTATGCTCTTGTTCTAATACAGACATCCTTTTGCCAGGTTCAAGATGAACATGACCAGAGGTAGCATCCATTTTACCAGAGATAATTTTAAGAAAAGTAGATTTTCCTGCTCCGTTTGCACCGATGATACCGTAACAATTACCTTGGGTAAAGGACACATTAACCTCATCAAACAATACGCGTTTACCAAATTGAACCGATAAATTTGAAACTGACAACATACTTCTAGTCTATTAAAATTCGTGCAAAAATAAAGAAAATTAAAGGTGTAGCACAAAAAGAAACCCCGAATATCAGTTTCAATTTTTAACTAGCATTTAACAACTACCCTACATTCAGTTTCTTAGCTTTGTTTTTTGTTTGTTTAAAAGATACATGAAAAAGATAGTCCTCATATTTTCTTTCTTAGGAATGCTAAGTTGTGTTACTCAGAAAGAAAAATCTGAAAACATTTTCTTCGCTGGCCAAATCGTCAATCCTACCAACAATGCAGTGGTTCTCTATAGTGGCGATAAAGTTATTGACTCTACCGTATTAGATGAGAATAATAGATTCTCATTTCAATTATCAAATATTGAAAATGGCTTGTATCATTTTGAACATGGTGCCGGGCTTAGAAAAGAATTACAATATGTATATTTTGAAAAAGGTGATAGTCTTTTAGTACGATTAAATACAATTGATTTTGATGAGTCATTAGTATTTTCAGGTAACGAATCAGCTGCAGAACTCAACAATTTTCTTATTGACTTGTTTCTTTCTCATGAAGAAGAAGAGCAAATCATATACAATCAGGTATATTCATACGAACCTAATGAATTTAGCAGTTTTATTGATTCTTTACGAAACTTGAAGATTTCTAGTTTGAATACCTTACTCTCTGAAATAGAATTTTCAAATACAGCCCAAAATATTGCCCAAGCCAGCATTGATTATACCTATTTCAATTACAAAGAGGAATACCCTTTTCAGCACAAAAAGCATTTTGGTCAGAATGTCTTAAAAAATTTACCTGTAAATTTTTATGACTATCGTAAAAATATTGGTTACTCAAATAGTCATTTGAATTACCTACGCCCCTATCATGATTTTATGAAAGCGCATATCAAAAATTTATCTTTTGCTAAATGTTCATTTGATTGTGATTCAAAAGGTAAAACAAAAAGAAATCATTTACATGTTAACCGACACAAATTAAGCTTGATTGATAGCTTGATTGAAGAACCAGAATTAAAGGATAATCTATTTAGAAACGTCGCCATAAATTATTTGTTGATGGCTAATGATAGTGAGAAAAATATTGAAACATTTATTGATGATTTCAGATTTAGGTCAGAAAATAATAGACATAGAGAAGAAATTGAAAATTTATATGAGCGCATTAAAAACATTCAACCGCAAAAGGCAGTGCCGAATATAAAAGTGGCCAATATAAATGGTAAAAACGTTTCATTGCGAGATATTTCTAAAGATAAAAAAGTGGTTTTTTACTTTTGGAGTGCAGCAGATAAAAGGCATTTTAAAAACGTGGTCAAACAAGCAAAGCACCTTTCAGATACTAAAAAAGAATACACCTTTGTGGGCATCAATATTAGAACAGACGAAGCAACTTGGAAAGGTATGGTAACCAGTGCTGGGCTTAATCAGGAATTACAATTCAAAGCCAATGACTTTGACGAAATAATGAAATCACTAGCAATTTCTCATTTAAATAAGTGCGTTGTCACTGAAGACGCTACCATACTCAACGCATTTTCTGATATGTACTCTGAATCATTGTAAAAAAAATCCTGAAGTAATCTTCAGGATTTTAAGAACAAATAGTTCTAGTATTCTAATTTCCTTTTTTATAATCTGCTAAAAATTTAGCCAAACCACTATCGGTTAAAGGGTGCTTCAACAAACCTTCTATTGATGAAAGCGGGCCAGTCATCACATCTGCTCCAATTTTAGCACAATCAATAACATGCATTGTATGCCGTACTGAAGCTGCTAATATTTGTGTTTCAAAAGCATAATTATCATAGATATGTCTGATTTCAGCTATTAAATTCAATCCGTCAGAAGAAATATCATCTAAACGCCCAATAAACGGTGACACATAAGTTGCACCTGCTTTTGCGGCTAACAAAGCTTGGCCAGCAGAAAAGACAAGCGTGCAATTCGTTCTGATTCCGTTATCCGAAAAATGCTTTAAGGCTTTTACACCATCTTTAATCATAGGCACTTTAACCACAATTTGACCATGTAATTCAGCAAGAATTTCGCCTTCTTTTACCATTGACTCAAAATCGGTACTGATTACCTCAGCTGACACATCGCCATCAACAATTTTACAAATATCAACGTAGTGTTTAAGAATATTGTTTTTTCCGGTAATACCTTCTTTTGCCATCAAAGAAGGGTTGGTGGTTACGCCATCAAGAACACCAAGTGCTTGTGCCTCTTTAATTTGTTCTAAATTGGCTGTATCAATAAAAAATTTCATCTATTTTATGGTTTAAGGTTTGCTAAAATTCTAACGCTATTTTTTCAAAACTGGAGTTAAAACGAAATTACAATTTATAATGATTTGACAAGAGCTTTTCGTAGATTTTGTCGGGCAATATTGCTTTTAAAACAATTGAGAAACGCTGCATAAAACTACCTACCTTATAATGTACTTTTGGCGACTTGGTAGAAATTATTTTAAGCACTTTTTTAGCCACAATAATTGGATCTTCACCATGGTCAACCCCTTCATCAATTTGTTGCAAGGCTTGACCGTATGTTTTGTTATAGGCTGAATTATCAAGTAAAGGGGCGTGATACCTTCCGGCAGCTATGTTGGTTGCAAAATCTCCGGGGGCTAGATTAGTTATATGTATGCCAAATTTCTTTGTTTCTAAACGTAGCGCTTCAGTAATAATTCCGAGCGCTGATTTACTGGCAGAATAGATCCCCCGAAAGGGTAATCCCATATAACCTGCAATAGAGGTAATATTTATAATGAGTCCGTGTTTTTGCTTTCGCATTTGAGGCAAAACAGCTTGTATAACTTCTACCGGGCCTTTTACATTTACATCAAAGGTATTTTTAATTTCTTTTGATGGTGTTTCTTCAAGCGGACCGGTTATACCCACCCCAGCATTGTTAATCAAAACATCTAATTGACCTTCTTTTTCAAGAATTGTAGTCACTGCTTGTTTGATGGTAGCCGCATCTCTAACATCTAGTTCTAGCAATTCAAAGCCTTCAAAATCTTGATGTTTTTTTAATGACCTAGTAGTACCGTAAACCGTAAAACCATGATTTACTAAGAAAAGAGCAATGGCTTTACCTATACCTGATGAACCACCCGTTATAAGAACTACCTTTCTTTTCATTGCGGACCAAATTACTAATAAAACATCATTATATAAAGCCCAAAGGCAATCAAAATTTACAATTTAAAAAACCTCATTTTATCTTAAAAATAAGGCACAAAAAAAAGGCAAGCTACCTACATCGCACCGCTACAACCATATACCCTTGCTGCGTTCCCGCCCTGGGGGATTCTACAGGAGCTGGTCGTGTAGGACTTGCCAAGTGCAAAGATACAATGTTTTAAAACTTTTACAATCCTTTTTCTGGTTCGTTTTTACATTCGTAATTTTACAATACAAAATAGCTTCCTACAGCTGATAAAGTAAAACAATGAACATATTGAAAATAATACCCTTAACCGCTTTTCTATTTCTGTTTTTGAATTGTGGTGCCGAAAAAAGTATAAACTTTCAAATTAATACTGATGGTACTCAATTCAAACAGAACCAAAGTATTGCTGTTTCAATCAGCAATGATAAAAACAAAAGTGTAAATAAAGTGGTTTACAGTATTGATGGTAAAGAGTTGGCTGTTTCAGATGGTAAAATCACCTTACATGTTACTAAGCTAGGTAAGAAGACTCTGAAAGCTCAAGTTAGCTTTGACGAAACCACAAGCGTTGTTGAAAAAACAATCACTGTTTTGGCTGAAAAAGCCCCCGAATTATACACCTACGAAATAATTAATGAATACCCCCATGACAATAAAGCCTATACACAAGGACTAGAATTTCATCAAGATACTTTATATGAAGGTACTGGTAAAAAGGGAAGATCTTTTTTAAGAAAATACGATTACAAAACAGGAAAGGTGCATAACCAAATTGATTTAGAGCCTACAATTTTTGGAGAAGGCATTACTATTCTCAATGATAAAATTTATCAGTTGAGTTGGCAAAGCAGAATTGGTTTTATATATGATTTGAACACGTTCTCAAAGATTGATAATTTTCAGTATGGTAGAAGTATTGAAGGTTGGGGCTTAACCAATGATGGTACCCATATTTATAAAAGTGATGGCACAGAAAAAATATGGCTCTTGAATCCTGAAACGCTAAAAGAAGAAAACTTTATTGAAATTGTAACTAATAAGTCAATATTTAATAGAGCCAATGAATTAGAATATGTAGATGGTAAAATTTATGCCAATGTATATGGTAAAGAAGGTGTAATGATTATTGACGCTCTAAGCGGTGCCATTACTGGTGTTGTAAATTTAGGTGGACTCAGTAAAAAAATAACAAAAACTCCTGATTGGGACATAAATAATGTACTCAACGGTATTGCATACCATCCAAATCGAAAAACATTTTTTGTGACTGGTAAAGAATGGGATAAACTTTTTGAAATTAAAATCATGAAAAAATAAATATGAATCATTATGAAAAGACATTAGTTGTCACAGCTGATGATTTAGATGAATTAAAACATGTCAATAATGTGCGTTATCTTCAATGGGTTCAAGATATTTCAAAAGAACATTGGCAAAATGATGCCTCAATTGAAATGATTGAAAATATGGTTTGGGTGGTCATGAATCATCATATTAGCTATAAAAATGCGGCTTTAATACATGATGAAATTAGCATTAAAACACATATTGCTGAAAGCCGCGGTGCCAAATCAATCAGAATAGTTGAAATGTATAATAAAAAAACCAAATTGCTCTTGTTAAGGGCAAAAACAGAATGGTGCTTACTAAGTGCAAAAACCTTGAAGCCTATAAGAATACCTCAAGAAATTGAAGCCATTTTCTCTTAATCACAGCGGCAATGAATGCGTATCTAAAAGTCTTTGTTCTTATCATTATAATTATTACAGGTAGCGCATGCCGAAAAAATTTAGACTTCGCTCCAAGTATTGGTAGTTTAGAATTTTCTAAAGACACGGTTTTTCTAGACACTGTTTTTTCAAATATCAGAACAGCTACCTTTTCATTTAAAGTTTACAATAGATCTAAAAATAATATTGAGATTCCGACTATCGCATTGGCAAAAGGAGAAAATAGTAGCTTTAGGCTAAATGTTGATGGTGAAGCAGGTAAAGAGTTTACTAATATTCCTCTTTTTGCTGAAGACAGTTTATTTGTTTTTGTTGAGAGCACTTTTGATAGTAGTATCACCAATTCGCAAGAGTTTTTAAATACTGATGTGATTCAATTTGATAGTAATGGTCAACTTCAAGAAGTTCATCTAGTAAATTTGGTAAAAGATGCAGTTTTTCTGTTTCCAAAAAGTTTAGATGATGGCAGCATGCAACGTTTGAATGTAGGCGTAGATGATAACGGAAACCCTATTACGGTAGAGGGTTTTTTTATGAATGACGATGAACTTCAATTTAACAATGAAAAACCCTATGTTATATATGGCTATGCGGCGGTAGCCCAAGGTAAAGTTTTAGAGATAAATGAAGGGGCTCGCGTTCACTTTCATCAAGATTCTGGTATTTACGTTGACGCTGGTGCTGCAATACATATCAATGGTAGTTTAAGTACCGATGAAATTCTACTTGAGAACGAAGTTATTTTTTCTGGGGATAGATTAGGAAATGAATTTAAAGACATTCCAGGGCAATGGGGTTCACTTTGGATTTCTTCAGGAAGCAGTAATAATACCATTGACTATTTAACCATTCAAAATGCTACAGTTGGTATTTTTTTGGAAGGAAACAATATTCTTGAAGCGAATACCTTAGCAATTACAAATAGCCAAATTCATAATAGTTCAGTGACGAATTTATGGAGCAAGAATGGGTATGTCATTGGAAGCAACCTTGTTTTAGGAAAAGCAGGTATGAATTCATTACACTTAAATCTTGGTGGCAAATATGAATTTACACATTGTACCATAGCTAATTTTTGGAATAACGGATTTCGTTTAGGTCGCGCTGTAACGCTTGATAATTTTGATTCAACGAGCAATGCTGATTTACAATTTGCCAATTTCTCAAACTGCATAATTGATGGTAATACCCCCTTTGAACTGGCATTAAGTACCAATGATAACAATTTATTTAATTATAACTTTTTAAACTGTTTACTGAAATTTGATACTACAAGCAGTCAATTTGAAAATGACCCACTTTTTGATTTTGAAAATCTAGAAAATTTTGATGCCCTAATTTTCAATGAAAATGCTGACTATTTTGATAATCAAGAAAATGACTTCAGAATTCTTGAAACCTCAGCCGCAAGAGATAAGGCAAATTTTGAAGGTGCTTTTCAAATACCATTAGACCTCTTGGGCATAGACCGTACAGGATCGCCTGATATTGGAGCCTATGAAGTACAAGCCACCAATTAAGGTTCCTTTTTTTATACTTCAATTAAATGGCACTTGTACATAAATACTACAATCAATTGGTGCGCACTTCTCCTTCATTACCGTGAATAAAAAGGTAAGCCTTTTACGATTCTATACTAAAATAAACACAAAAATATATTTTTGTAAGATTTTTCTTTCTTTTTTTATATATTGTAGCACAAATAATCAATAAACCTCGGTTTTTATATGGTTTTCGTTCGTACTAATTTATTCATCAATAATTAAATTTACCATGAAACTACTTGGTAACATGGAATTTACATATACTATCATTAATTCTGATCCTGCTGCTATTGCACAGCTTCAGCATTTATTGGAAGAATATGGTGATTTCAGATGTGTTGATTATGCCCAAGATACGCAAGGTGGTTTGAATTCTATTCTTAAATTTTCGCCTGACATGGCGTTTATTAATTTAGAAGAAAAGTCAGAGACGTATTTTAGAATGGCAAGTGAGCTTCATTTATATGAAAACAAAGTACCGCTGATTATAGGTATATCAAAAACTAAGGCCTATGCCTACGAGGCAATTAAAAACAACTTTTTTGATTATTGGTTATTACCCTATGATGAATTCGATATAAGAAAATCACTACTTCGTCTCAAAAAACTAATGCCAAAAGAAGAAGAGTCAAATACCCTTTGCCTTAAATCTTATCGCGATTTTCAGTATATAGATACCAGCGAAATTCTTTATTTACAGGCAGATAACAATTCAACAGAATTTGTAATGAAAGATGGCACCGTTAAAAATGCCTTCAAAACGCTAAAGTCATTTACCAGAAAAATGCCTTCAAACTTTGTTCGCATACATCAAAGTTACATGGTTAATATCAATTATATATCTGGTATAAGTTATGGGCGTGGTTTATGTACCCTCAAATTGAGAAATCTTCAACTTCCTTTTTCAAAATCGTATCGCGATAATATTGATAAGCTGAAAAATTTGCTCACAAAAAACACGATTCCTTCACTTAGTTGAAGTAATACTCTCAAAATTGCTTCAATTACTCACAGACTGTATTAAAATACTCTTAGAATTTATTTAGAGTACTGATTTGCAAGGGCCACAACTATTTTTATGAAAATTAATAATAGTAGTAAAAACCTCTAAAAATCAGTAAAATGAAAAAATTAGTAAGTGTTTTAGCAATAGCGATATTCGCTTTAAGTATGGTATCTTGTGATAATGACACAGCAAGTAATGATGAATTCTTCGACTCTTTTGAAACTGAAGCCAATGATAAAAATGGTAAGAGGACTTCAGGCGGAAGCGGAGCAAACTAAAATCTAAATTACCTTTTATTGAAGCCTTGAACTTGAAAGTTCAGGGCTTTTTTCTATCTTGTATTTGATGTTTCTCAAAACCAAACCCCAAACAACTGGTTTTCATTTCATTATCATGATTATAGTGATAGGGCTTGTCTTAAATTGCAAGGGCTCAACTGATGAAATCGATACCTTGCCTCAAAGCTCTGAAATTGAAAGCTTAGAGGCATTGATAGCTGCTGGCCGAGACGATACAAAATCAGATTCAATACGCATTTTAGCTTTAAAAAAGGCTTATGAACAAAACTCACAACAACAATCAGACTCCATCAAATTAAAATACCTTTCTAAAATTCAGTGGAGTTTTCTGAATTTGTCAGACTCCACCTGGTTTCGAAAAACCAATAAAGAAACCAACCTATTGGCCCAGAAAATGGGAGACTCTTCAAGAATAGCCGATTCGCATTGGGATCTCGGTGTTTTTCATCATAATAGCAATGTTAATGACAGCGCTTATGTGAATTATTTCAAGGCTAAAAAAATATATGTTGCAATCAATAGTATCAAAAAAGCAGGAAGATTAGAGTATGATTTGGCTTCTTTACAAGCAGATGCTAAGAACTACACTAGTGCAGAGGTAGGAGTCATCCGAGCCATAAAAATACTGAAGCCCCTTGAAGATTATGAAATGCTGTACAATTGTTATAATCTTTTAGGCATTATTTCAAAAGATTTGGGTGAATACGATCAATCCTCTACATATTATAACACTGCCAAAGCCTATCTGAATAAGTCTTCTTATAAAGGAATTTTAGAAACAGAGCTTGAAAACAATATAGGAGTAAACTATGAAGAAAAAGGCGATTTCAGAAAAGCGATAGTCAGTTTCAAAAAAGTATTAAGTACCGATAGTTTATATTTTAAAAACCCTGAGTCGTATGCTCGGGTATTACACAATTTAGCATCTACTCAAAGTAAATTGAACCCAAACAATACCGTTTCAGAAAGCCTGTTTCTGAGGTCACTGAAAATTAGAGACAGTTTAGGCAATCAATATGACATGGCCGGTGGATATTATGAGTTTTCCTCTTACTATCTTGAAAAAAAAGACAGTGTAAAAGCACTTTCAAATGCGTTAAAAGCAAAAATGTGTGCCGAAACTAGCGACAACAATGAGCGATTGCTTGAGGCATTGGCGTTATTGGCTCAACTAGACCAAAAAAATGCATCATCATATAGTGCAAGATTGGTCACATTAAACGATAGTTTGCAGAGGGCAGAACGCCAAACAAGAAATAAATTTGCTCGCATTGAATTTGAAACTGAAGAAGTAGTTGCAGAAAACGAGCTTTTAACGCGGCAAAGGCAGTTATGGACAGGTATTGCCGCGGCCCTATTATTATTAGCGCTTGCCAGTTTTATTATTTTCACGCAAAGGGCAAAAAATCAAAAATTAAGATTTGAACAAGCACAGCAAAAAACCAATCAAGAGATTATGAGTTTAATGCTGTCACAAAGTGAAAAAATAGAAGCAGGAAAGCAAAAAGAACAAAAACGTATCTCAGAGGAATTACATGATGGTGTGCAAGGTCGTCTTCAAGGTTCGCGCATGCTTTTGCTAGGTTTGAATGCTAGAAGTGATGAAGAAGCAATTAGTGAACGAAAAAAAGCAATTGTCGTACTTAAAGATATTCAAGAAGAAGTAAGAGCCATCTCACATGAATTAAGTCATGCTGCGTATCAAAAAATTAATAACTTTATACTGTCAATTAAAGAATTGATTATTTCAAATGGGGAAAATGAAACATTTGAAATAAATTTCAACTTTGACGATCAATTTGATTGGGATGCCCTTACTGGAGACATGAAAATTAATTTATACCGGATTATTCAAGAAAGTATACAAAATTCAATAAAACATGCCTCATGTAGTACAATTGATATCGATTTAAGCGTTGAGAACAATACAACAAAAACAACAATTAGCGATAATGGTCGTGGTTTTGTAGTAAAAAAAGGTAGAAAAGGTATTGGCATGCGAAATATTTCTTCAAGAGTAAAAAAATTAAATGGTACCTGGGAAATAGATAGTCAAATAGGAATTGGAACTACGGTTACTTTATTACTTCCTTTTCATAAAAATGCTTAAATTTCTTTAGATTGATTTTCAACAATAAAATTTACAAACTATTTAAATGAGCAAAGAAGAAGATTTAAAAGTTGTTCGTATACTCGCAGTTGACGACCATGAAATGACGAGTACTGGTTATAAGTACATACTTGAAGGCGAGAGATTCGATGATTTTGAAGTAAAGGTCGAAATTGCCACTACCTTTGAAGAAGGAAAACAAAAAATTGAGTCTTCAGCCAGATCATTGCTTTATGATATTCTTTTACTTGATATTCAATTATTTCCTACGCATGAAAAAGACATTAGAAGTGGAGAAGATTTAGGGGTTCTGGCAAGAGAATTGGTTCCTGAATCTAAAGTAGTTTTTATGTCATCGTATAGTGACAACCTACGTATCAATAGTATTTTTAAGTCTGTTGATCCTGACGGCTATATGGTTAAATCTGAAATTGATGAAAAATCACTCCGCACTATGGTAGAAACAGTAATAGACAACCCACCATATTATACTGCCAGTGCGTTTACAGCCATTAGAAGAAGAATGAAAAACGACATTGCGATTGATGAACCCAATAAAAAAATTCTTTACTATCTCTCAATTGGAACCCGAACTAAAGATATAGGTCCGCTAATCTCAATGGCGAATACCACTGTTGAAAACCGTAAGAGACAGCTGAAAATTTTATTTGGCATTGAACACGGAAATGATATTGCACTAATAGAAGAGGCAAGAAAAAGAGGATTTATTTAGTATTTATAATAATTCTAATCATCACTAAATTGCTGATTACTATTTGTTTAGCACTTTTAGAATTCAAAAAAAGGAAAACCCCAATTTTTATATGGTTTTTCTCTGGTGGCGATTAAAGGTTTAAAACTATTTTTGATTTAAACCATTAACGCCATGGCATTAAAGAATAATAACTTCAAAAAAACATCTGGTGTTGGCTTTGAGAAAGGCAATCAGGTGCTGGGCCTAACTTCATTTACAAAAAATCTTGAAAAATATTTCTTTGCTTCGGTATCAACATATTTTTCAACGAAGAGATTTAACAAGATTAATATTGTTCTCGAAATGCATTTCAATTTTGACTTGTCTGAGGTACTTTATCATTATGAATCAGGTACATGGGGTTGTGTTCACTCTAAAAACCACACCTTCTTAAAATTTGTAACTCAACTCAAAGACGCAAACAATATTTATATTGAAATTGATGAATTAACCCTGCATTTCAACGACACTTCTATCATCATAAATCAGATTTATGAAAATAGTATCGCAGAACAATTTGATGCTATCCTTCACAAAATAAATAAAAATTATTTCTCATTTTCTCAGGGGAAATCAAGTGTGCCTTTTGAGATTTTTATTCCTGTTTTTGAAGAAGATAATCATGTTAACAATGGTGTAGATAGATTATATCATCCGTCAACGGCTGAATTAAATTATAAAGATTATTTCAAATATTGGGCGCTCTATTATAATGGAGAGAAAAAAGCAGCCATATATGATTCTAGATCATCATTGATAACTTCAGGTAAGTTATATTATCTTGACAATGAATAAGTTGTAGTATCGGTTTTAAAACCAATACTACTAACCTATCAATAAAAACTTCAATCAATCTTATACAAACAAAGGACGATGTGACATGAGTGCGTTTACTTGTTGTTTAACGTCAGTGATGACAGCCCTGTCTTCAGGGTTTGTCAATACCTGATCAACAAAATCAACAATCGTTACCATATCAGCCTCTTTCAATCCTCTTGTTGTAATGGCAGCAGTACCAAATCTGATACCTGATGTTACAAACGGAGATTTATCATCAAATGGCACCATGTTTTTATTTGCTGTAATATCTGCTTCAACTAATACTCGTTCTGCATCCTTACCTGTAATATTCTTATTTCTTAAATCAATCAACATCATATGATTATCTGTACCTCCAGAAATAATGTGATACCCTTTTTCAACAAATGCAGCGGCCATCGCGGCGGCATTTTTCTTTACTTGAACCATATAATGTAAAAACGCATCAGATAACGCTTCGCCAAAGGCGATTGCTTTTGCAGCTATTATATGTTCTAAAGGTCCGCCTTGATTTCCCGGAAATACAGCTAAGTTTAGCAAGGCCGACATTTTTCTCAATTTTCCATTTTTCAAAGTAATACCGAATGGATTATCAAAATCTTTCCCCATCAAAATAAGTCCCCCACGGGGTCCTCTCAACGTTTTATGGGTGGTTGTGGTTACGATATGACAATGCGGCATGGGGTCGTTCAATATTCCTTTCGCTATCAAACCTGCTGGGTGGGCTATGTCAGCTAATAAGATAGCTCCAACACTGTCAGCAATTTCACGAAACCTTTTGAAATCCATATCACGAGAATAAGCTGAAGCCCCAGCAATAATCATTTTAGGTTTTTCACGAGTGGCTATTTCTTGAATTTTATCATAATTCAAAACACCTGTTTCTTTTTCTACTCCGTAAAAAACGGGCTTATACAATCTACCCGAAAAATTTACCGGTGAACCGTGCGTTAAATGTCCGCCATGCGAGAGATCAAATCCTAAAACAGTATCGCCTGGCTTAACACATGCATGATAAACCGCTGCATTTGCTTGAGATCCTGAATGGGGTTGTACATTGGCATAGGCAGCTCCAAATAATTCTTTAGCTCTATCAATTGCCAATTGCTCAACTTTATCAACTACTTCACAACCCCCATAATATCTTTTGCCTGGATAGCCTTCAGCATACTTATTGGTAAGTACTGACCCTGCGGCTTGCATAACTTGGGGGCTCGTAAAATTCTCAGAAGCTATAAGCTCAATTCCGCTAATTTGGCGTTTTTTTTCGTCTTCAATGAGGTCAAATATGACTGTATCTCTTTGCATGCTATTCATTTCAATTAATATGGGCAAAAATACAAATTGCGGCTATTAAAAAGATTCAAAACGCTTAGAATGAAAATTAATTTATCAAACAGAAGTTAACAATTACATACTTGGTACTTTATCCATCCGTTTATTAAGAAATGTTGTAATTAAACCGAAAATTAATACCTTTTATACTGTATTTTTATGGTATACAAATTTTTGGCACGGCTGTTGAAATTGTTTAGCTTCCACCAGATTTTTTCAAAATCCTTAAATTAATCGTTATGAAAAAAATTATACTATACGCAGCAATTACAGTACTAGTTTACTCTTGTAGCGGGGTTAAAAAAACGCAAGAAGCATTGAATTCTGGCAATTATTTAAATGCCATTAATACTTCAATCATGCGTTTAACTGAAAATAAAACTAAGAAAAGCAATCAAGAGTATATACTTATGCTTGAAGAAGCATTTCAAAAAAATACTGAACGAGAATTACGCCATATTGAATTCTTAGAAAAAGATGATAATGAAGCTACCTATGAGGGTATTTACAAGGGATTTGTCAATTTGAAAAATATTCAAGAGCGTATTAGACCTCTGTTACCCCTTAGATTAATCGAAGAGGGTAGAGAAGCTAAATTTGATTTTAACGACTATGATGAAGACATTCTTGATTACAAAGAAGACCTGTCTGAATATTTGTATGATCATGCGGAACATTTACTAACAAATGCAACAAGTAAGTTAGATTATCAAAAGGCTTACAATGATTTTGTTTATTTAAATGAAATAAATCCTGGTTTTGAAGATTCTAAAGAAAAAATGGAAGAAGCGCTTCAAAAAGGCCTGTATTTCGTTAAGGTAGAGGTGGTTAACAATAGTCAGCAAATTATACCAGCAAAATTATCAGAGTCTTTATTAAACTTTAATACCTATGGTTTAGATAATCAATGGATAAAGTATCACACCAATCATTTGTCGAACATCGCCTATGATTACGGAATGCAATTATCGATAGAAAATATTTTGATTTCGCCTGAACAAATTAGTGAACGTCAAATTATTAAAGAAAAGCAAATTGTTGATGGATTCGAGTATGCAGAAGATCGAAACGGTAATGTTGTAGTTGATAGTCTTGGTAATAAAATTAAAATAGAAAAATTCAAGACGGTACGTTGTAGTTTTACAGAGTTTAATCAAAATAAAGCCACTCGAATTGATGGATTAGCAATCTTTACAGATTTGGTAAACAATCAACAAATTGATAGCTATCCGCTTTCAACAGAATTTATTTTTGAACATTTTTATGGTCAAGTAGATGGGGATCAACGAGCTTTAGATGATGATGAATTACAGTTAATTAAGGTGCAAGCTATACCATTTCCGTCTAATGAGCAGATGGTTTATGATGCGGGTGAACAATTAAAGGCAAACATTAAAGATATCGTATATAGGCAGAGATTTTAACCTAAATTATTATCATAAAAAAATCCGATATCTGCTTTGATATCGGATTTTTTTTAGTGACTTCTACGAATTTAAACAAAAGCATTCAAATCAATTTCAGCAATCGCACCATGCGAGGCATGAGCCACCGTGGTTTCATTTCTAATGACCAAAAGCTGTGGCGACTGATGCATTACCTGAAAGGTATACCCTACTTCATCAGATACTTGTCTAAATGCATGAAGGTCTAAATAATGTAAATCAATTTGTTCTTCAGTAAAATCATAGCTAGAAGTAAACATGTTGATTACCATTCTACTAATACCACAGGTAGTAGAATGTTTGAATATTACTTGAGTTTTTGATTTTGATTTACTCTTAATATCTTTTAGTTGGTCAATTGAATTTAAAGCTATCCAAGGTAGCGGCTTCTTTTTATTAGTTTTCGTATCATTTTGATGACCAAATATATTTTTGAATAATCCCATTGTATAAATTTAATTATATTAATTGGTCGTTATAAACTCAATACCTTACTACTGACTAAATGTCATTGTTTTAAAAGTGTTTCAAGACATTTTGACACAACTTACGCATTGGTAAGGTTCTTGACCCATACCTTGAAAATAAGAAAATATTTATTAAATGAACTTTAATAATTTAACTATAAAATCACAAGAAGTTATACAACAAAGTCAGCTGAAAGCTCAGGAATTGGGCCATCAACAGATTGAGTTAGAACACGTTTTTAAAGCAATGATTGAAATTGATGAAAATGTCTTGCCTTTTCTTTTGAAAAAACTCGATATTAATACTTCATTACTTTTTCAGATTGTAGAGAGCGAGTTAAAAGGTTTTCCGAAGGTCAGTGGCGGTTCGATGATGTTTGCTCAAAACACCACCAAAACTTTGAATGATGCCATACTCTTAGCTAAAAATATGAAAGATGAGTATGTTTCTATAGAACATCTTTTTCTGGCTATTTTCAAATCAAAAAGTAAAATTGCCCAAATATTAAAAGATCAAGGGGTTACTCAAAAGAATATTAAAACAGCCATTGAAGAATTACGAAATGGCGGAAAGGTTACTTCTCAAAGTGCAGAAGAAACCTATAATTCACTAACTAAATACGCCCGAAACTTGAACCAATTAGCTGACGAGGGTAAATTGGATCCGGTTATTGGTCGCGATGAAGAAATACGCAGAATTTTACAAATTCTATCGCGCCGAACTAAGAACAACCCTATGCTTGTTGGAGAGCCTGGTACGGGTAAAACTGCCATTGCTGAGGGTTTAGCCCATCGTATAATTCAAGGCGATATTCCTGAAAACTTAAAAGATAAAATCATCTATTCACTTGATATGGGCGCACTCATTGCAGGTGCAAAATTTAAAGGCGAATTTGAAGAACGCTTAAAAGCTGTTATTAAGGAGGTAACTTCTTCAGATGGCGACATTGTTTTATTCATTGATGAAATTCATACCCTAGTTGGTGCCGGTGGAGGTCAAGGTGCAATGGATGCTGCCAATATATTAAAACCTGCCTTAGCCCGAGGAGAACTCAGAGCTATTGGTGCTACAACCCTTGATGAATATCAAAAATATTTTGAAAAGGATAAGGCTTTAGAACGTAGATTTCAAAAAGTTGTGGTTGATGAACCTGATACTGAAAGTGCAATTTCTATTCTTAGGGGTATTAAAGAAAAGTATGAAACGCATCACAAAGTACGTATTAAGGATGAGGCGGTAATTGCTGCAGTAGAACTCTCTCAACGCTATATAACCAATCGTTTTTTGCCAGATAAAGCGATTGATCTTATTGATGAGTCAGCAGCGAAATTGAGAATGGAAATCAATTCAAAACCCGAAGAACTTGATGTTTTAGACAGAAAGATAATGCAATTTGAGATTGAAATTGAAGCCATTAAAAGAGAAAATGATCCGGCTAAACTAAAAGCTTTAAATGCTGAATTGGCGAATTTCAAAGAAGAACGAAATGAAATATTTGCACAGTGGGAAAGTGAAAAAAATATAGTTGACGCCATACAAAAATCCAAACAGGCCATTGAAAATTATAAATTAGAAGCCGAACGCGCTGAACGAAATGGAGATTATGGTAAGGTTGCTGAACTTAGATATGGTAAAATTAAAGAAGCGAACACCGCTTTAAACATGCTGCAGAAAGATTTACAAACCCAACAAAATTCATCAAAACTTATTAAAGAAGAAGTTACGAGCGATGATATTGCAGAGGTTGTTGCAAAATGGACAGGAATTCCGGTTACCAAAATGCTACAAAGCGAAAGAGAAAAATTACTGCAACTTGAAGATGTACTCCATAAAAGAGTGATTGGTCAAGAGGAAGCAATTACAGCTGTCTCAGATGCGATAAGAAGAAGTCGTGCTGGCTTACAAGATGTCAATAGGCCCATTGGTTCCTTTTTATTTCTGGGCTCAACTGGAGTTGGCAAAACTGAACTTGCGAAAACTCTGGCGGCTTATCTTTTTGATGATGAAAATGCATTAACCCGAATTGATATGAGCGAGTATCAAGAAAGTCATGCGGTTAGTCGTTTGGTGGGTGCGCCTCCAGGGTATGTGGGGTATGATGAAGGCGGACAATTGACTGAAGCAGTAAGAAGACGCCCCTACTCTGTGGTGTTGTTAGATGAAATCGAAAAAGCACATCCTGATGCATTCAATATTCTTTTGCAGGTATTAGATGAAGGTCGATTGACTGATAATAAAGGTAGAGTTGCGAATTTCAAAAACACGATCATTATCATGACCAGCAACTTAGGTAGTGCTATCATTCAAGAACAGTTTACAAATGAAACAAATCTTGAAGATGCTAGCAAAGCATCAAAAAACGGTGTGCTAAATTTGTTGAAAAAAGTTATTAGACCTGAGTTTTTAAATAGAATTGATGATACCATAATGTTCACACCATTAGCCAAGGATAGCATAAGGCAAATTGTGAAACTACAACTAAAGCAATTGAAAAAAAGCTTACTAAAACAGCATATCACTATTGATGCCACTGAAGAAGCCATTGATTATTTAGCCAAGAAAGGTTATGACCCTCAATATGGGGCTCGACCTGTAAAACGGACTATTCAAAAAGAAGTGCTTAACGAACTATCAAAAGAACTTTTAAGCGGAAAAATCAAACCAGAGAGTATTGTACTATTAGATTCTTTTGACAATAATTTAGTCTTCAGAAATCAAAATGAGTTGGTTGACTAGATAACACAATCAAAAAAATTAAAGGTGTCTTTTTCAAATTAAGAAAATGGACACCTTTTTTTAATTGGTATATACCATACAGTATATATTCTTTATATCTTAGTGCTAAATTATTTTCTATCAATGACTACAAAAGCCAAACGCACCACCGAATTTATTATTAAAACTGTAGCGCCAATATTTACTAAACATGGGTATGTAGGTACAAGTATGAGTGACCTTACTGAGGCTACAGGATTAACAAAAGGTGCTATTTATGGCAATTTTGAAAATAAAGAGTCCTTGGCATTATCAGCTTTTCAACACCAAATTACGCTACTATTAGATAAATTAGATGACGTTTTAAATGTTGAAGGAAAAGCAATTGATAAAATTTTAAATCTCATAAAGTTTTATAAAAACTATTCGCTTTTTACGAATCCTATTGGTGGATGCCCTGTGTTAAATGTAGGTGTTGATGCACGACATAATAATCATCAGCTGAGCGCAGCCGTCTCAGAAATTATCAAAACAATAGAGGGGAAAATTGCCGTGGTTTTTGAAAATGGTGTGAACCAAGAAGAATTTAGACTACCAGTAACGCCACTTCAATTTGCGAAACAACTGTACACCATGATTCAAGGTGCCGTTGCTATGTCAACTATGACTCAGGATCACAAATACTTATTGAATACGCTTGTTTATCTTGAACATTTGGTCAAAGAAGAATTGAAAAACTAAGCTTTAATTTTTACAATCCTGTTACTCTAAATATCCATGTTTGGGCGGTATACCTTCCATCAAATTTACTTGCTCTCGCTTGTCTAATTTCTTTGATTGTATTATAGCGTTTTAAATAAACGTGATTGTAGTTATTGCTTTTTCTCACGAAAGAACCTGGGTTGAAACCTTTCTTTTTTAAGTCTTCCATAAATAGATTAAAATACTTTTTAGTACCAAAAACGTTAGCTATTAAATAGTAGCCAGGTGCTAGGTTACCTTCTTTTTTAACCTCAATATATTTTTCTCCGGGTATAGGAGTTACTTTTTCATCAGAAGCTATTATAGCTTCTGAATCATTTTGTACCCCATTTTTTGCCTTTTCAACTTGAAGTAAAGAATCAGCGGTTTTGGCCTTGGCAGCCTCAATAGCTTTTTGTTCTTCAATTTCAATTTGTTCCACTTGCATTCTTCGTATTTCTGCAGCTTCTTGCATTTTAGCTTGCTGAGAATCAATTTCTGCTTTTACTATTGAATCTTTTTTTCTTTCTTTTTCAATTGCTTCTAACTTTCTTGCTTCTCTACGTGTTAATTTTTTTTCTGGCTCTTTTTGTGCTGTTTCTTCTTGAACAGTTACCACTTCTTGGGCAATGTCTTTTTGCTCTATTTCTTGGGCATCCTCCTTGCTATCTTCAACTACTACTTCAGCTTCAGTAATTTCTTCATTATTGGCAAGCTCTTTGGCTTTCTGTAATTCTTCTTGAATTTTGTTTTCTCGTATGCGGTCATCTTGTGCCAAACTTCTTTCTAAATCGTCAAAATCATTGATTACCTTTGGTCTACGATTTTTAGTACTTCCTAAGAACATTGAAGCTACAATCTCAAATGTAAGATCATCTATTTCTTGTGATGCGCCAGAACCAAACTCCACAACGCCTCCCACTGAAAATCTATCGAATAATGTAGTTCCAATACCTGCAGAAGAACCGTAATAGTTATTATATCCTGCCTGAACCCAATACTTTTCCTTACTTAAGAGAACATTACCACCTATTTGATTATCAAACCCAGCAATTGTCTTAAAATATACTGAAGGTCTAAGGTAAGCAGTTGAATCACGCGATTGAACCGGAAAATCGTATGATGCCATGGCAAACATAGTTTTTGATGATAAATCAGTTACTACTTCTTTATCGTCTAAATTATAATCAACCAGATTTTCTGAAGTCAAACTAAGTGAGAAATTCTTAATCGCTAAATTCAACCCAGGAGCTGCTTGTAAAATTAGGTCGTTGCTAAGAAGTGGTATATTCAAAATTTGAAGATCAAAAGCAGTCAAATTATTGGCTAATTTTCTATTGTAAACAAATATATTAGTACCTAATGACAGTCTGACCTTAGAATTAAATTTAAACTCATAGGCGTAATTAGCAGCACCACCAGTATTAAAAAAAATACCTGTATTATGCTGAAAGAAGCTTAAGCCAAAAGCCGATTTTTCATTTATTGATCTATTGTAATTGGTAAAAAATGAGGTTGGATTACCATCAATAGTTTGCCATTGCCATCGCGACCATAATGAAAGTGATTGCGGATTATTACGGTCGAGAGAAAAAACAGGATTGAGAATGCTCGAATTATATTGTGTTAAAGTATGCTGCCTAAAATCAGTTGGCAAGTCAGGTACTTGTTGCGCATGAACAACTAGTGCAGCTAGACAAAAAGTAATTAGGGCGATACTTTTGAACATATGCAAAAAAAACAAAAAACAACCAGTTTATCATACTATTTCTAATTAATTTTAGTTAAAATACTTAGATAAATTTTATCAAAATCAACAACTAACATTATGAAGTCGATTAAAAAAATTCTTTGCCTTGTACTTGTAATCAGCATTTTAGGCTGTAAAGATGATAAAGCTGAAGAAACCAAAGAAGCTGTAATTGAAGGAATATCAACCTTTTACTTTATTCGTCACGCTGAAAAAGATCGTAGCAATCCAGCCAATAATGACCCAGAATTGAGTCAAAAAGGTCTAGGTAGAGCTATGCATTGGAATAAAATTCTAAGAGATGTAAATATCAATACCATCTACAGTACTGATTATCAAAGAACATCAATGACAGCAGCCCCAACTTCAATTGATCTAAATATTGATATTGAATATTATGACCCACGGATAATTGATATTGATCAGTTCAAAACTGATAATTTAAACAGAAACGTTCTTGTGGTAGGGCACAGCAATACCACACCTGATTTTGTGAATAAAATGATTGGCGAAGAAAAATATGAAAGTATGAGTGATGATGATAATGGCAGTTTATTTATTGTTCAGATTGTGAATGAAGTACCCACCGTACAACGCCTACATTTTAGTTGTAACTGCCCTGATTAACGCTAATATTTTCTAATTCTATTGTAGACAATAATTTCAAACCACCATTAAAATAAAGGCTATCTACATTAAAAATTGTCATTAGCGAATCGTTTGGTTTGAAGTTTTTGTAATCTACAAAGCGTATACCATTGATGTATCGCTCATTATAAGCTATTCTAAAACGGGTACCGCCACCATCAGTTAAGAAAGTATATCCTAAAAAATCAGGTTTAAAAGTTTCTTTATTTATCCAATATAAAAAAGTATCCTCATAATCATCGCCCCCTCCTTCTTTGTTAAAGGTTACTTTCATTTTATAATAGACCTTGTTGTCTAGTTTAACCTCTTCTATCAATTCCTTTTTAACAGCCGAATCATTTAAGCCATAGGGTAACTTTGAAAAATAATGCACTGAGTTGACAGCGTTAGAATATAATCGTGCTACAGAATCTGATAATATTACTTGTGTATCGCCTACAAATCGTGTAAACGATTTATTGTTTCGAACATCCTTGACAACTCCTGAGTCTGTTTGGGTAATGCGCGTTAAAAATTCCTTATTCTCAATATATTCAGAAATATACCTGCGTTTTCTAAAATCAAAACTGACCTTGTTTGAAGTAAAGAGCTGACTACCACAGACAGCAATACTTTTGTCCACTATTTCTTGCGCCGTTATTTTTTTATCCTTCTTTTCAACACAAGAAGAAAATGTCAAAATACCTATCAGCACACACAACCTAAAATTGATTCCGTCTATATTCATCATACAAATTTCTATTTTTCAACTCATATAATAAAGCAATTCACAGTTTCTTTATGGTATATTGGTTAATGTAAGTACTTTTGTCTCATGGTTCAAAAGAACATCAATATTAAAAATAAGAAGGCCAAATTTGAGTACGAGATACTTGATAAGTACACGGCTGGTATTGTTTTAGGCGGAACTGAAATAAAATCTATTCGGTTAGGTAAAGCTTCTATT
Organism: uncultured Maribacter sp.; assembly: GCA_964554895.1. Taxonomy (GTDB): domain Bacteria; phylum Bacteroidota; class Bacteroidia; order Flavobacteriales; family Flavobacteriaceae; genus Maribacter_C. The sequence continues at coordinate 24,177 of CAZKQM010000005.1, forward strand.
TCAGAAAGTTTTTGTGAATTCAATGATCAAGGCGAACTGTTCATTGTAAATATGAATATCGATTTATATTCGCACGCTTCACATTATAATCATAAACCCAAAGCGCAACGCAAACTATTATTGAATAAAAAAGAGCTAAAAAAATTACACAAAGAAGTTGCTACTTCAGGCCTTACCATTGTACCGCTAAATTTGTTTTTAAATGATCGAGGCTTGGCTAAAATGCATATTGCCTTGGCAAAAGGTAAAAAACTCTATGACAAAAGAGAGTCTATTAAAGACCGAGATAATAAACGTGAACTTGCCCGAATCAAGAAGAATTTCAATAATTAATTTTTATCGGCCAGTAGCGGTACAAACTTGAAAGAACCCAATTCTGTTTTATTAAATTCCTTTTGAGATTTTCGCACAATAAGGGTCATAGTTTGCTCTTCAAGACCCACCGGAATAACCATTTTACCACCAATTTTAAGTTGTTCTAGTAGGGCCCGCGGAATTTCAGGTGCGCCCGCCGTCACAATAATACCGTCGAAAGGAGCCGCTTCAGGAATACCTTTATAGCCATCGCCAAATATGGCTTTTTTAGGCCGATACCCCATTTTTTTAAAAAATATACGCGTTTTTTTATACAATTCTAATTGCCTTTCAATGGTATAAACCTTAGCATTAAGATTTAAAAGAACAGCCGTTTGATACCCACTGCCAGTACCTATTTCCAAAATTTTATGTCCTTGTTGAATTTCTAAAAGTTCTGTTTGAAAAGCCACAGTATACGGTTGCGAAATGGTTTGATTTGCTCCAATAGGAAAAGCCTTGTCTTGATACGCATGGCCCTCAAAACCACTATCCATAAATAAATGTCGCGGAATTGTCTTTATCGCATTCAAAACCTTATCATTTTCAATGCCTTTGGTTTTTAGCACTTCGGCAAGTTTATTTCGCAAACCAGCATGCTTGAACGTGTCTTTCAAAAGTTCTAATTTATGTTCAAATTTAGCGAAGTATATCTTAATCTTAAAGCAGATTCTTTATGCATTTACGTATTTTTGTTAAAAAATAATGCTATGCTCAAAGTTGGTGTTTTAGGAGCCGGACATTTAGGAAAAATTCATCTTCGTCTTCTTAATGAATCGGAAAAATATGATTTGATCGGATTTTTTGATGCTGACCCCCTAAATGCTAAAAATATTACCCAAAAATTTGGGTATACCTATTTTGAAAACATAAACTCCCTTATTGAAGCTGTAGATGTTGTTGCTATTGTTACTCCTACGCTTTCACATTTTGAATATGCTAAAAAGGCCATGAATTTGGGTCGTCATGTTTTTATTGAAAAACCAATTACCAATACTTTAGAAGAAGCTAAAGAATTATTGCGTCTTGAAAAAGAGAATAAAGTTAAGGGGCAAGTAGGTCATGTTGAGCGCTTTAACCCCGCCTTTACTGCTGTGAAAGACAAGATAGAACAACCCATGTTTATTGAATCACATAGATTGGCAGAATTTAATCCTCGTGGTACAGATGTACCTGTTGTTCTTGATTTGATGATTCATGACCTAGACGCTATTCTGAGCGTGGTTAATTCAGAAGTTGTAAAAGTTAATGCAAGTGGCGTATCGGTAATTAGTAGCTCTCCTGATATTGCCAATGCACGTATTGAATTTAAAAACGGATGTGTAGCAAATTTAACGGCAAGTAGAATATCGTTGAAAAATATGCGTAAATCTCGATTTTTTCAGAAAGACGCTTATATTTCGGTAGACTTCTTAGATAAAAAAGTTGAAGTTGTAAAAATGAAAGATGCGCCTGAAACACCAGGAGATTTTGACATGATTTTACAAAACGCTGAAGGATATAAGAAGCAAATTTATTTTGAAAATCCTGAAATACAACAAAACAATGCCATCAAAGACGAATTAGAAACCTTCGCTGATGCCATTGTTCATGATAAAACGCCCATTGTAACCTTAAAACAAGGAACTGAAGCTTTAAGTTTAGCTCTGAAAATTATCAATTGTTTCTAAAATTAAATTGCAATAATACGTAACAAATGGCCATAATTAAACCTTTTAAAGCCATACGCCCTACAAAAGATAAAGTCGCAAACGTTGTCTCTAAATCATACCCATCTTATTCGCGAAAACAGTTGAATGCAGAACTCGCCTTTAATCCGTTTTCATTTCTACACATACTAAATCCTGGTTTTAAATATTCTAAAACCGTCAAAGGTCACGAGCGCTTTCAATTAGTACATAGTCGCTATTTAGAATTTTTAGAGGATAATATTCTTTTAAAGGATGCGCAAAACGCGTTCTACCTCTATCAGGTAATTAGTGATACAATTAATTGTACCGGACTTATTTGCGGAACAAGTGTTGATGATTACGAAAACAACGTTATTAAGAAGCATGAAAATACCCTACAAAAACGGGAAGCCCTTTTCGCAAATTATCTCAATACTGTAAAATTTAATGCCGAACCTGTTTTAATGACCTATGAAGACAGCGATTCGGTTACCGATATCATCAATACACAAAAACAAAAGGAACCTGAGTACTTTTTCACGACCTCTGATAAGATTACGCACAAATTATGGGTGGTTTCTGATGTTTTATCTATTGATGCTTTGTGCAATGAGTTTAAAAAGAAAGAGCGTCTATATATTGCCGACGGACACCATCGTTCAGCTTCTTCGATACTATTAGCAAAAAATCAAAAAGTCCTTAATACCAAGCATTCAGGTTTAGAACCCTACAATTATTTCATGAGTTATTTAATACCTGATTCTGAAATTCAGATTTATGAATTTAACCGCATGTTTAAAGGACTTAATAAGTTGTCAAAAGAAGAATTTTTGATTCAACTAGACTACCATTTCAGAATAGAAAAACGCGGTGCAACTTTATACAAACCGTCAAAAAAAAATCATTTTAGCATGTATTTAGATGGAGAATTCTACTCACTCTATCTTCGGAAAAAAGTCTACCAATATACTGATGCGTTGAGCAAACTAGATACCCAAATACTATTTAAAACAATACTAGAACCCATTTTAGGAGTCAAAGATTTGCGTAACGACAAACGCCTAGGCTATGGTTTCGGTAAACACAATATTTTAAAAATGAAAGATGCTATTGACCAAGGAAAATATACAGTAGGTTTTAGTATGGTACCCGCAACTATTGAGGAGATAAAAGCAATTGCCGATGCCAATCTAATCATGCCACCAAAAAGCACTTATATTGAACCAAAGCTACGTAGCGGAATCGTAATTTATGAACTCTGATACTACAGTTGAAAATGTCTATTGCTAAAAATCTACAGGCTATAAAAAACCAATTACCTATTGAAGTTACTTTGGTTGCTGTTTCAAAAACAAAACCGATTGAACATATTCAAGAGGCTTATGATAATGGACAACGAATTTTTGGGGAGAATAAAATTCAAGAAATGACCCAGAAATGGGAAATCATGCCAAAAGACATTAAATGGCACATGATTGGTCACGTACAGCGCAACAAAGTCAAATACATGGCTGAGTATGTATCCTTAATTCATGGGGTCGATTCTTTCAAGTTGTTAAAAGAGATCAATAAACAGGCGCTAAAACACGACCGAATTATTGATTGTTTGCTTCAAATTCATATTGCAGAAGAGCAAACTAAATTCGGACTTAATGATACTGAATTACAAGAAATACTTGATTCTGAATCATTTACATCTCTAGAAAATATAAACGTTGTGGGTCTTATGGGTATGGCCACCTTTACTACTAACAAAGAACAAATACGAAAAGAATTTAAACAGTTAAGAGCTACCTATGATACTGTAGCAAAAAAAATAGATACGCTCAAAATACTGTCAATGGGTATGAGTGGAGATTATCAGATGGCAATTGAAGAAGGCAGCACCATGATACGTATTGGAAGTAGTATCTTTGGCCCAAGAAATTACCATTAAATATTCGGTTTACTTAACATTAAAACCATACATGTACGCAGTTCTCGATATTGAAACCACAGGCGGAAAGTACAATGAAGAAGGAATTACTGAAATTGCGATTCATAAATTTGATGGGCATCAGGTAGTTGATAAATTCATTTCTTTGATTAATCCTGAAAAAGAAATTCAACCTTTTGTGGTTAAATTGACGGGTATCAATAATAAAATGTTACGAACGGCACCCAAGTTTCATGAAGTTGCCAAACGTATTGTTGAAATTACTGAAGATACTATTCTAATTGCACATAATGCACAATTTGATTACCGTATTTTACGTACCGAATTCAGACGTTTAGGCTATAATTTTGAACGTAAGACACTTTGCACTGTTGCCTTGTCGCAAAAATTGTTGCCTGATGCTGAGTCATACAGTTTAGGTAAATTAGTACGCTCATTAGGTATTGCAGTTAGTGACCGTCATAGAGCTAACGGAGATGCCTTAGCCACCATAAAACTCTTCAAACTTTTACTCAACAAAGATGTTGACAAGTCCATTATTAAAACTGTAGTTAGAGCAGAAACCCATGGCGAATTGTCGTCAAGACAGCTAGACATTGTTGATTCGTTACCCTCTGAAACCGGAGTTTATTATATGCATAATAAAGACGGAGAAATTATTTATATCGGAAAAAGTTCGAACATTAAAAAAAGAGTCAATCAACATTTTACTAAAAATGGCAACACAGCTCGAAAACTGCAGAAAGAAACTAAGAAAGTGACCTTTGAGAAAACGGGTAATGAATTAATGGCCTTGTTAAAAGAGCACATTGAAATAAAAAGAAATAAACCCAAATTTAATCAAAAACTAAGGCCCAAACTATTCAGTTATGGTTTATATCAAAAGGCTAATGAAGAAGGGTATCTACAATTATTTACAGCTGCCATCAATGCGAAAGGTAGTGCTGGCTTGGTAACTACTTTTACGAGTAATCTTGGCGCTAAAAACCTCTTGAATAAGATAGCAATAGACGCTGATTTATGCGACAAATTGAACGGTTTATCAAAAGCTAAAACGAACTGTTCGAAATATGATGAAGGACGTTGCAAAGGGGCTTGTATTCAAAAAGAATCAGTTGATGATTACAACATTCGCGCTACTGAATTTTTAAGTTCATACACACTTGCCAACAAAAATTGTATTCTTACTGACAAAGGGCGTGAAGTAGGCGAATATAGTGCTATTCTTATAAAAAACGGACAATTTAAAGGCATGGGATATTATGATTTAAACCATCAAATAAATAATATTCATATCTTAGAATCAATAATTACGCCTGCCAAAAGTGACCCTAATGCCAATCATATCATTGAAACATACCTCAGAAAAAAGCGAGTTAAAAAAATAATCGATCTTTAAAAAGTATATTTTGAAAAGTTATAAACCCAATAAAGGCTGGAAAAATAAACTTCATGAAATAATTTATGAAGCTGATACGCCTATGGGTAAATGGTTTGATATCATTTTAATTTTGCTCATTCTCGCAAGTGTAATTTTAATTATGTTAGAGAGTGTCAAAGAAATTGATGATCAATATCATGATATACTATTACGTCTCGAATGGGTTGTAACTATTTTCTTTTCAATTGAATACATTGCTCGAATAGTTTCTATAAAAAAACCCTTTAAATATATTTTTAGTTTTTATGGTATCGTTGATTTCATTTCTACTATACCGCTATACCTCTCCTATCTTTTCGCAGGTTCGCAGGTACTTCTAGCCGTTCGTGTATTCAGAATGCTACGTATTTTTAGAATCTTAAAACTGGTAAAATTCATTGGCGAGGCATCTCAACTGACCAGAGCCTTAAAGGCTAGCAGAGCTAAAATTGCGGTATTCATCTATGTGGTACTCATTCTCTCTATTATTATGGGTACGATAATGTATTGGATAGAAAGCGCAGAAGCCGGTTTCACAAGCATTCCTCGAAGTATTTATTGGACCATTGTAACTTTAACAACAGTAGGTTATGGCGATATCGCACCACAAACTGATATTGGCCAGTTCATTGCCACCATAATTATGGTGCTAGGTTATGGTATTATAGCAGTACCTACAGGTATTGTTACTGTTGAGTTTTCAAAACATGGTAAACCAGATATTGCTGAAGAAAATTTTGTTCATTTAAATACCCAAGTGTGTAAGAGCTGTGCGAGTGAAAGTCATCGCGATGATGCATCACATTGCTATAATTGCGGAAGCAAACTGTAATGAAAAAAACACTTATTTCTCTTATTGGTCCTACTGCCATTGGAAAAACTTCTCTAGCTATTGGTTTAGCACAACACTATAAAACTGATATTATTTCTGCTGATTCTCGACAGTTCTTTAAAGAAATGAATATTGGTACAGCGGTACCTTCAGTTGAAGAACTAGAGAGCGCAACCCATCATTTCATTCAACATAAAAGTATTCATGAGGCGTATTCAGTAGGCGATTATGAAAGGGAAGCCTTGTTAGTTTTAGAAACTTTGTTTCAAGAAAAAGATACTCTAATTCTGGTGGGTGGCAGCGGTTTATATGTAGATGCTATTACAAAAGGATTAGATAAGTTTCCTGAGATTGCCCCTTCTATACGACTTCAATTGAATTCGCAATTAGAAAAAAAGGGTATTTCAAGCTTACAAAAACAACTACAACAACTGGATGTTGAGTACTATGAAAAAGTTGATTTAGAAAACCCGCATAGGCTTATTAGAGCCTTAGAAGTTTGTATTGGTTCTGGTATGCCCTACTCTAGTTTTCTCAATAAAGAAAAACCCTCAAGACCTTTTAATAATGTAACTGTTGGATTGACCGCCGAAAGAGAACGTATATACCAGCGCATAAATAAACGTGTAGATGTTATGTTTGAACAAGGTCTCTTAGAAGAAGCTAGAACACTAACTTCATACCAGCATTTGAATGCACTACAAACGGTAGGTTATAAAGAACTTTTTGAATATTTTGATAAGAACTGTACTTTGGAAGAAGCCAAAGAAGAAATCAAGAAAAACACGAGGCGATTTGCAAAGAGACAACTGACTTGGTTCAAAAAGAATAAAGAAACGCATTGGTTTGATTATAACGAATCATTAAGTAAAATCTTGAAAACAATTCAAACCAACAATAATTAGTAGATGAGTAAACCTATAGTTTTCATTATCATGGGGGTATCTGGATGCGGTAAATCTACCATAGGAAAATTATTGGCATCCCAAATAAATATTCCTTTTTTTGATGGCGATGATTATCATTCACAATCGAATGTTGAAAAAATGTCTAAAGGAAATCCTTTAAATGATGAAGACAGAAAAGGATGGTTACAAAATCTAAACGAACTCGCACAAGAACATTCGCATACAGGTGCAGTAATCGCGTGTTCTGCTTTAAAACAAAAATATCGCAATCATTTACGTGATAATCAATCTAATATGCAGTTTGTTTATCTAGAGGGTTCTAAAGAAGAAATTTTAGAACGTTTACAACAGCGTAAGAATCACTTTATGCCTGCAGATTTGTTAGACTCGCAATTTGAAACTTTAGAAACACCAGTAAATGCTCTCAACATATCTATTCAAGACATTCCAGACACTATTGTAGACAAAATAAAAGCACATTACAATTTGTAAAGTGCTTATTATCAATTATTTATAAAAATATTTAATCTGCCTTTGTGACCAATCTGAATCCTTCACCATGAATGTTTAAGATCTCTACAGAATCGTCAACCTTAAGGTATTTTCTCAATTTTGCAATATAGACATCCATACTACGAGAGGTAAAATAATTATCGTCACGCCAAATTTTAGTCAAGGCTAATTCACGCGGCATAAGATCATTTTCATGAAGTGCCAACATACGCAATAGCTCATTCTCTTTTGGCGATAATTTAATGGCATCTTCATCTTTAAACTTCAAAAATCTCAATTTAGAATTTAAATGAAATTGACCTATTTGAAATTCAAATTTTCTACTATCTGCCACAGTATTGGTAGCTTTTCTTTGAAGAATAGCCTTTATTTTCATGAGCAATACCTCAGAATCAAAAGGTTTATTCAGGTAATCATCAGCACCTGCCTTATATCCTTTTATAACATCTTCTTTCATGGTCTTCGCCGTTAGAAAAACAATTGGAACGTTTTCATTTTTCTCTCTAATCTCTTTTGCTAGCGTAAATCCATCTTTATAAGGCATCATAACATCTAGAATACAAATGTCATAATTGTCTCTTTTAAACTTCTCAAATCCCTCCATACCATTTTTAGCAAGAGTTACATCAAAATCGTTCATTGCCAAATAATCTTTCAGTACAATACCAAAGTTTGGATCGTCTTCTACCAGTAGAATTTTTTTGTTTATTGTCTCCATAGTCAATTTTAAATTAAAGGCAGTTTAATATAAAAAGTGCTTCCTTTTCCTTTTTCACTCTCCGCATAAACCTCTCCTTGATGATCATCAATAATTTTTTTTACGTAGGCCAGACCAAGTCCGTGCCCTTTTATATTATGTATATTACCCGTATGCTCACGATAAAATTTTTCAAATACTTTTTTGAGCACTGCATTACTCATTCCTGCTCCTTGATCCTTTACTTTTATAACGATACTATTTTTGACCAACTCTGTAAATACATCAATTTTTGGGCCTTCGGTTGAGTACTTAACCGCATTATCTAAGATGTTTACAATCACATTAGTAAAATGCATCTCATTAGCCAATACATTGGTTCTTTCAGCATTTAAATGTGTTTTAATATAGCCGCCTCTATCGGCCACAATCAATTCAACATGAGCAATGGCGTCTTGTATTATGTCGTGAACGTTAACGTTTTCCTTACGAATATCAAGCTGGTTCTTTTCAAGCTTAGAAATTCGTAAAACATTTTCAACCTGTGCGTGCATTCTCTTATTTTCATCTTTTATCATGTCAAGGTATCTTTTAACCTTTTCATGGTCATCTATAGTTTTAGGATTTCTTATTGCCTCTATTGCCAAATTAATGGTGGCTATAGGTGTTTTAAACTCATGGGTCATATTATTAATAAAATCTGACTTTATCTCTGAAATTTGTTTTTGCTTAATCAGTTGATAAATAGCTCCTGCATATGATGCTATAATAACCACTGTGAATAGGATCGAGAGTATACCCATTCCTAAAATAGATTGCACTAAAAAACTTTTCTCCTTCGGAAAATCTAGCATCAAAGCAAAATCTGAATTTCCCTCACTATCTTTAAATATGGGTGCCTTATATTTAGTTTGATTTGAAAATTTAAATTTTTTCGTTTTTACTTTTGTGGGTAAATAACCACTATAAATTCCAAATTCAAATTTAATATCAACTCCCCTATTGGCTAACTCTTGATTTAAGCGTAATTCAATCTCCTGCTTAGAAACCCTCTTATGAATGGGTTCTTTTTTAGCCAATTCATTAAATACATCTTCAAAATGTGCTTTTTCAATTGACGACAAACCACCAATTTTTTCTGTTCTTTGAGGCATTGACAATTGATATTCAGATCCATCAAGACCAAAACTCTCTTTAAGAATAGTAGTTCTTCTTGTGCTTGTAAAGTTTTTTATAATGGTGCTATCACTGGTAACACCGTTGTCAAAGAACGAAGGAGCTATACTATATTGCTCCTCTAAAATGCCATGTTCGTATAATCTAATCTCATCAGAGTTTAAATTTCGATTAACAAAGAACAAATTGGTAAGATTACCGCCTTCTAGTTTACCTATACTATCTATATTAACAAGGCGATCAAAATAGTCTTTTCGTTCTCGCGCTTCAATCTTATCGGTAACTTTACTCAAAACATCAACCACCATGGTTGAAAATTGTTCTTCTTTGTCTTCAACTGATTGTTTGAACCAATATCCTTGCACAAAAATGATCCCGATAAGAGAGAGGCTCATCAAAATCACTAAAAGAATAAACAACCTCTTATTCATCTACTAGCTAATTTAAAGATTCTAAAAGTAGTGAAATGCACGTTTAACCTAACCTTAACAGAAATGTTAAAATTTAGTGGATTTCTTCGCTATTGTCAAGCAGAGCTCGGTGTACCTTTGCTACTTTTTGTTTGGTTTTTTTCAATTCTAAGTTCTCAATAATATAGTTCGAAAACGGAATTTTTTCTTCGTCTTTGATCTGTATGTCAATGCGATTCATAACCGCCTCTTTTGTACTATCGTCTCTTAACATAACACGCTCAACGCGCACCTTTTCAGGTGCTGTTACCAAAATAATAGCATCATAAAAATCAGGATTCAAATTTTCAAACAATAACGCTGTTTCCTGAATTACATAAGGTGTTTTTTGACTTTCAGCCCATTTCAAAAAATGGTTACGAACAGCAGGATGAACCAAAGCATTCATTTGCTCAAGTAATTTAGCATCTTTAAATATTTTTTTAGCAATATATTTTTTGTTTAAAGCACCCTTACTATAGGCCCTTTCACCCAACAGCTTAATTAGCGATTTTTTCAGGTTTTTTGAACTGACCATCAATTTTTTTGCCTCATTATCAGAGTAATACACAGGTACAGCAAGTTTTTCAAAATAGTGTGCAACGGTACTTTTACCACTTCCGATACCACCTGTGAGTCCTACTATTTTCATGTCTTAAACGATACTAATTACTTAAAAAATACCTGTGGAAAAAGTGTTTCTGCCCTTTTATTCGAAAACATCAATTTTAATGACGCTCTTAAAAATCCCCAGCCATAACCCACAAACTGAATAACTACAGCAACAACTGAAAGTATGGCAATGGCAATACTTTTATTTTTCAATAGAGAATCCACAAAAATCAGCCCAAAATAAAAAGCGAACAAATATAAAGGCAATGAAATACCTAAATAACCCAAGACAAACGAAAGTAAAAATCCTAAACAAAATAAGCTCGGAAACCAATAGGTAACCTTTGCCGTTTCAGGATGCCATTTGTTTAGAATAGGTCTCACTGTACCAAATTTATGGACTTGCATATAAAATTTTGACCAATCAATTCTTCTCTTGTGATACACAAACGCGGCTGCAATGAAACGCGATTCAAAACCTTTATTCCATAAACGAATTGTTAAATCTGGATCCTCTCCTGGATGTATCTTTCCGAAACCCTCACTTGCCTCAAAAGCCTTTTTAGAAATACCCATATTAAAACTTCTGGGTTGAAATTTAGAAATTGCCTTAGTATTACCTCTGATACCGCCAGTAGTTAAGACGGCTGTCATAGCGTAATTAATGGCTTTTTGCACCATACTAAACGACTCGTGAGCAGCATCGGGTCCGCCCCAAAAATCAACATAAATCTTTGAAAGTGAGGCCTCAACTTCACTTAAGTACTGCTGGGGCAGCACACAATCTGAATCAAGAATGATAAAGTAATTTCCTTTTGCCCGCTGCATTCCATAATTACGTGAATCGCCCGGACCCGAATTGGGTTTTGAATAATAAGAAATATTCAAATGCTGTTGAAAAGATGCAACAACCTCAACTGAAGTTTGTGTTGAACCATCTTCAACAATAACTACCTCAAAAGGTTCAGCATACGATTGTTGCTTTAAACTTTCTAGCAGTTCACGAATTTCTTCGGGTCTGTTATAAACTGGTATAATAAAAGAAAAACTCACTTTACTAAAATTACACCTAAATAAATAAAACTAGTACACTTGAAGTAGCGATTATGAAAATTTTTCAATGACTTCTTGACTCACACCAGTATTTGAGAAGCCACCATCATGAAAGAGGTTCTGCATGGTTACTTTTTTCGTTAAATCAGAAAAAAGAGAAACTGTATAATCAGCACAGTCTTGTGCTGTTGCATTTCCTAAGGGCGACATTTTATCTGCATAATTAATAAAACCGTCAAAACCTTTAACTCCTGAACCTGCTGTTGTAGCTGTTGGAGATTGTGAAATAGTGTTCACACGTACATTTTTCTCCTTTCCAAAAAAGTATCCAAAGCTACGTGCAATAGACTCTAAATAGGCTTTATTGTCAGCCATGTCATTATAGTCAGGAAAAGTTCTTTGCGCAGCCATATAGGTTAGCGCAACAATACTACCCCATTCATTCATTGCATCTGCCTTGTATAAACTCTGTAAAACACGATGAAATGAAAGTGCTGAAATATCCCATCCTTTAGCAGTATAGGCATAGTTTTCATCAGTATAGTGTTTTCCTTTACGAACATTTATTGACATACCAATTGAGTGTAAAACAAAGTCAAGTTTACCGCCAAGTATCTCGGTAGACTGCACCACTAAATTTTCTAAATCTTCTTGATTTGTGGCATCAGCTGGTATCACTTGAGACCCAGTTTTCTCTGCCAAGGCATTAATTTGACCCATTCTCAAGGCTACAGGTGCATTCGTTAAAACAAATGTTCCACCCTCTTGATGTACTCTTTCTGCAGTTTTCCAAGCGATTGAATTCTCATCTAAAGCACCAAAAATAATTCCTCTTTTTCCTTTGAGTAAGTTGTATGACATGTTCTAATTTAATTAGTCTTTAATAATGCTTCAAAGATATTAAAATTGTTATCAGTAGCTCACTCAAAGGACGAAAACAACAAACGATTAATTGAGTAATTGCTTTGCATGTGCCAATGCGGAATCGGTCAATTCTTTACCGCCCAACATTTCAGCCAACTCTACCACTCTTTCATCATCATTCAAAGGCTTCATTTGGGTATGAGTAGTGACCCCATCATCTGTTTTGTAAACCTTAAAATGACTATCGCCTTTTGAAGCAACCTGTGGTAAATGAGTAATTGAAAAAACCTGCATATGCTTGCTCATAAAATGCATAATATCGCCCATTCTGTTTGATATTTCGCCAGAAACTCCGGTGTCAATTTCATCAAACATCATGGTGGGTAAGTGCTCAAATTTTGCAAGTATTGCTTTTATGGTCAACATGATTCTACTTAATTCTCCGCCCGATGCTACTTTTTTAAGGTCGCCATAATCAGTACCTCGGTTTGCTGAAAATTGAAAAATAAGTTCATCTTTTCCGTTTGATTTAAAAACGTCTGCCTCACTTAGTTCTATTTTAAAACTCGAATTAGGCATACCCAAGGTTGCTAAATTTTTCTCTAAATGTTCTTTTAGCTTTGGTACTACTTGTCGTCTTCGATCTCTTACTACTTCACACAATTTATTAAGTTGCCCTTCAATTTTTTGAAGTGCCTCTTCTTTTGAAGCGATATCGGTTTCAATATTCTCTGTTGCATTAACCTTTTGAATCAAAGCATCACGAATTTCAATTAATTCATTGATACCACTTGCATTGTGTTTCTTTTGTAAATCAAATAAAACCTGTAATTGACCACTTATTCTAGCTAATTCTTGGGGGTTCGCCTCTGCGTTTTCATGAAGATTTTGTAATTCATTAGATACATCTTCTAATTCTATAAAAACAGACTGAACACGTTCATGAAGAGGTTCATATACTTTACCAAACCCTGACAAACGGTTTGACACTTGCTTTAATTCTGAAAGCATCTTCATGACACCCACTTGTTCATCACTCAATAATTGATTCGCCTTTGAAAGTTGTTCAATTATGTTTTCAATATTACTTAATTGCTCATACTGCGTTTCTAATTCTTCTTGAGCGCCAGCTACCAATTTAGTTTCTTGTAATTCTCTCAATAAAAAACTGTTATAATCGTGTTCTTTATTACTGTTGTTCTGAAATTCAATTAAATCAGAAAGTTCTTTCGAAGTTTGTTTATGTAAGGTTAATCCTTTTGTATAGCGCCCGAGCAATTCTTTGTTTTGAGCCAAAGCATCAATAACTCGCATTTGAAAATTCGAATTGGCTAATTCTAGGGTTTGATGTTGCGAGTGCACATCAATTAATTGATTGCCTAATTCTGAAAGTACTGCCAAATTAATGGGCGTATCATTTATAAAAGCTCGTGATTTACCACTAGGCAATATTTCTCTTCTAATAATGGTGGCATCATCATAATCTAAATCATGCGTTTTAAAAAATGATTGAAGCTTGTAATTAGCTATTAAAAATTCTGCTTCAATAACACATTTCGCATCTTTATCTTTTAAAGAACCTAAATCAGCTCTTTTTCCTAATACTAATGAGAGTCCGCCTAATAAAATAGACTTTCCTGCACCTGTTTCGCCAGTAATAATAGTAAAACCACTACTAAACTTGACATTCAAATTGTCAATTAGGGCGTAATTTTTTATGGATAAGGTTGAAAGCAATACTTTGTTTTAAATATTGCTGTAAATATAAATGAAAAGGTATAATTAAAAAGAGAAGCTTAATATTTAATATTATTCCAGGTACTTGAATAATAGGGTGCAACTTTGTTCAGGGTTGCTTTTAATTTAGCTACATCAACTTTGGGGCCATCACTAAAGATACTCTGAATCTCATCAGATTTGGCATCAAAAAAAGTTTGGATCAAAAACGCATTAGGTCGGCGTTTTTGCATAGTTTCAAATAATTTCATAGTACCTTGAATTACCTGCTTTCCAGCACTATTGTTATCACTTAAAATATCAAGACCTTTTCTGTGATAATTGTACATAGCAACCCGATATTCACGATATGAGTTTGACAATAAATTATCAACCAATACAAATCTGCTTCTATTTTCAGAACCGTCCCATCCGTTAAAATTGGTACTTTGTCCTTGTGTTACAATACCTTGCGCTACCTTGTAATTATCAGTTCCGCCTTCTAATGAAAAGGTATCGGCATCTAATCCTAAAATAATATGAACATAGTATGCCATTACAGCGACCAAATTAGATTCAAAAATATTTTCGTTAAAAATCAGTGGTTGAAACTCAATGTATTCAAAGGCTAATGCGTTGTCTTTGTAATTAAAAACTGAAGTTTCATATGAAGTATTATATACGGGTCTTGAAGACTGAATTTGAAGGGTACCTTCAAATCTATTCGAATCAAATTTATTTAGTGTTATAAAAAATTGAGCATTGACGCGTTCATTCTCTTTAACCTTTCTATTGGTCCAAACATTTTTATTTACAAAATCATTCAATGAACGCTCTAGGGTTTTAAAAATAGGTAAATCGCCCTGCGATAATTGATCAGAATTGACGGTAACAATCGCATTCAATTCTTGCCCTTGAACAGCCAGAGAACATAGTGCCACCATGCATGTTAGAAATAAATTACGCATTGAGTCTTTGAATAATTTCATTAAAGATATCTGCGGCAACAGCTGCCTTTGTTTTTAATTCAAACGATTTTATCTTAGAATTCTTGTCTATAAAGGTCACTTTATTTGTAGTTTTTCCGAAACCTGCCCCTTTATCATTCAAAGAGTTTAGTACAATAGCATCTAATTTTTTTCGGTCTAACTTTTTCTTGGCATTTTCAAGCTCATTTTCGGTTTCTAAAGCAAAGCCTACTAAAAACTGATTTTTTTTCTTTTTTCCTAAAGATAAAAGAATGTCTTTATTCTTAACCAACTCAATTGCCAAGTCATCAGAAGTTTTCTTTATTTTTTGAGATGCTACTGACTTTGGCTTATAATCAGCTACGGCAGCGGCGCATATGGCGATGTGGGTATCATCATATTCTTCATGTGTGGCGTCGTACATTTCATCAGCCGAAACAACGCGTACTATTTTAATTTTAGAATGCTCAATTTTTAAATGTGAAGGACCAGAAACTAAGACAACATCAGCGCCTAAATCAGCAGCAGATTTTGCCAATTCAAAACCCATGAGTCCGGTAGAATGATTCCCCACAAAGCGCACAGGATCAATCGCCTCATAAGTTGGACCTGCCGTAATCAGTACTTTTTTTCCTTTTAATGGAAGTCCTTCAGATAAATATTCGTTTATAAAAGCAACTATATTCTCAGGTTCAGCCATTCTACCCTCGCCGTGCAATCCGCTAGCTAATTCTCCAGATTCTGCAGGAATCATTATAGTACCAAATTCTAGTAGTTTATCTAAAGATTGCTTGGTACTCGGATGCTTGTACATATCCAAATCCATAGCAGGAGCAAAAAACACCTCACATTTCGCTGACAAATAGGTGGCCAACAATAAATTATCACAAGTTCCATTTGCCATTTTTGATAAGGTATTTGCAGTGGCCGGTGCAATAATCATCAGGTCTGCCCATAATCCCAATTCAACATGATTGTTCCAATCTGTAGTATCATTCTCTTCTTGAACAAAAGAAGACAAAACTGGGTTCTTTGATAAAGTAGCTAGGGTAAGTGGAGAAACAAAAGAGCTGGCACTATCAGTTAAAACAATTTTAACGTCAGCACCAGCTTTTATTAATAATCTTGTAAGAAACGTAGTTTTGTAAGCGGCGATTCCTCCGGTAACACCTAAAAGAATATTTTTACCGCCTAACATGCCTATGCGTCTTTCTCAGTATTTCTGTGATAAATTCTATCATTCAACCACTCTTCAACTGCTAAAGCATGTGGCTTTGGTAATTTTTCATAGAATTTAGAAACTTCGATTTGCTCTTTGTTTTCAAAAACTTCTTCTAAACTATCACTATAGGTCGCAAACTCCTCTAGCTTTTCAAGAAGTTCTTTCTTGATCTCAGAATTAATTTGAATAGCTCTTTTTGCTGTAATCGCAATAGCTTCATAAATGTTTTCTGTAGGAGCATCAAATTCATTTTTATTGATGGTCTTTGTAGAAACTGAGGCTTTTGAGCTTTTATAATCGTTCATATTCATATTGAAAATATTTATTTCGTTGCACTAATTTCTTCGGTCTTATCTTCAAGACCCTTATTTATCTTTTTTAATAAATCTTTTGCTCTATCTGTAAATTCACTCTCTGGATACCTTTTTACAAAGTCATCATACATTTCTTTTGCATTACCAAAACGCTTTTGTTGTAAAAAAGCATAACTGTTAATTGCCAAATTTGTTGCTGCTTCTACTTTAATAAAAAGTGCCTCTTCACGATAAATAGATCCAGGGTTTTCAGCGATAAAATTATCAATAGAAGCCATTGCTGTTTTCAATAATTCATAATTAAACTCGCCAAGTTTGCTAAATTGTTTCGCAATTTCAAAAGCTTTACGTTCCTTTTTTTGATTCAAATCTTTAGCCATTTGGTTCGCCTCAGCATAGTATTCTGAATCAGGGTACGTATTAACAAAACTTTGAAGTTTTGCAAGCGCTTTATCAGTATCGGTTTGGTCTAGTGAATAATTAGGCGATAGTTCAAAATAACTTTTGGCACCTATAAACTCAGCTTCGACCACTTTGTCACTTTTTGGGTATGACTTTACAAATCTTTCAAATTGGTAGCCCGCCGTATTATAATCTCTTCTTTTGAAATAACAATCAGCTAAAAAGAAAGAAACTCTTTCTCCTTGGGGTTTACCTACATATTTCGGAGCGATTTGCTCAAAAAGACGTAAAGCTCGCTTATAATCTTCAGCATCATAATATTTTTGAGCCAATTCATACTTCTCCTTAACGTTCGTTTCTTTTAAAACTTTTTGATACTCATTACATGATGAAAAAACCGTAGCTACAGCTACGAAAATCAAAAGTTGTCTCAT
Organism: uncultured Maribacter sp.; assembly: GCA_964554895.1. GTDB lineage: Bacteria > Bacteroidota > Bacteroidia > Flavobacteriales > Flavobacteriaceae > Maribacter_C. Next base: position 41,717 of record CAZKQM010000005.1, read on the forward strand.
GGTAAAAAACATTTTGCAAAATTACGGATAAACTATGGATATAAAAAATTACCCATCAACTTGTAAATGTAGCCTAGTACACCCTTTTTGACAATTTTTTAGCGAAGATTTAACGTTGATAAAAAGTGGTTACGCTGATACCTTTTGAAAGGGTTTCATGAAGATTGATAATTTCTCTTTCAACCTATCGGTAGCTTCTACCAATGGTAAACGCACTGTAGCACTTGAAATATTCATAGCTTCAAAAATACTTTTAATACCAGCAGGATTGCCTTCTTCAAAAATCAATTCCATACCTACTTCCAACTGTTCGTGTAGTTTTCTAGCCTCATCATTTTTCTTGTCAAGGGCTAAGCGTATCATTTTTGAAAACTGTTCTGGTAAGCCTTGTCCTAAAACGGAAATCACTCCTGAACCACCAGCTAGGGTTGTTTCCATGGCGGTAATATCATCCCCAGAAATAATATGAAAATCATCAGGGCATATTTGAAGTAGGGTATTTACTTGATTCATATCGCCAATGGCTTCTTTTAAACCTACAATATTATCAAAATCTTCTGCCAAGCGCTTCACTGTTTCGGGCAACATATTACTACCTGTTCTACTGGGCACATTATACATAATTATAGGCTTGGTAGCTACGGCAGAAATTGCCTTAAAATGTTGGTAAATTCCTTCTTGAGTAGGCTTGTTATAATAAGGCGATACTGATAAAATTGCCGTAAAATCATCTGATTGAAAAGACTGTATTTCATGTGCAACGCGATAGGTACTATTCCCTCCAATGCCCAAAACAAGGGGTAAACGCCCAGCATTTGCATCAACAACTGTTTGCATAACCAATTGTTTCTCTGCCTTGTTCAGCGTAACTGATTCGCCAGTAGTACCCAAAACAACCAGATAATCTACTCCGCCATCAATACAAAAGTTTACAATGCGACTCAAAGCCTCTGTATCTATTGAGAAATCTTCATTAAACGGAGTGACAAGTGCGACTCCGGTTCCTACCAATTGATTCATTTTTTTATTTCGTTTAATACAATTAAATATTTCTTTAATTCTGTTTTAAAGGTCTTGAAATCGTCTAAAGGATTATCAATGATTATATCATTAAAACGGGTATCAACTTGCTTGAAACCAACCCTTATTCTAGCCCTGGTTTTCACACTCATTAAATTTAGAATCAAATTTTCTTGGGTGTAATAATTCAGTAATACATCATACTCTCTACTTAAAAATTCGAGAACGTAACTATTTTCAATTTCTCCTTTCCAACCCAAATCCTTATCCGAAAACACCGGCGTGGCATAAGGCGAATTGGTGTCATAAAAACTCTTGTACCCTATTATTTTTATAGCGTTAGGGCGTAAAGAAAAATCATCGAGCAGTTGATGAAAAACTTTGGTTTTATCAAACTCCTCTAGATTTACTAAGCAACCCACCTTGACAATGCCCTTCTTTTTTGAGGTACTATCTAAAGGTAATTTTAAGATTTCATCTAGAACTTTAGATCCAGACCGTTGCTTAAATTTTTCTTTTATTCGCTTAAACATCTATTTTTTTACCTTTAGGCAAATGTAAAGAATATCAGATCACAATAATGAGCTGCAAGATAAAAAGGAATTGGAATTTAAATTTAAAACATTTTGTGTTATTTATAACATTTGTCTTTTGCTTTGCCTGTAAACAAGAGCCCCTAAAGCTAACTGAGATAGAAACCAAACGCCTGCAAATTGACAGTTCTCTTACTCAAATAGATGTACTAGATTCTTTTGTTGCGCCCTTTCGCACAAGAATCAATACCGTACTTGACAGCGCCTTAGCTTACGCCCCAAAAACGTTAACTAAAGATGATGGTGTTTTAAACTCATCTGCCGGAAACCTCATGGCTGATATTGTTTGGTCAGAAGCAAACCCCATTTTCAAAAAAAGAACCAACAAAAACATTGATTTTGTACTCTTGAATCATGGTGGAATTCGCGCCATTATATCAAAAGGAAATGTTTCTGCACGTACGGCATACCAAGTCATGCCTTTTGAAAATACCATTGTTGTGGTTGAACTTAGTGGTAATTCAGTACGTGAACTAGCAACCTATTTGACGAAATCAAAAAGAGCCCACCCTATTTCGGGTATGCAACTCATTATGAATAAAAATGATGAATTAAAATCGCTAAAAATTCGAGATAAACCCTTAGAAAAGAATAGAAGTTATTACATAGCTACTTCGAACTATTTAGTATCTGGCGGAGATAATATGGTCTTTTTTAAAAATGCCATTTCAATTACTGAAACTGATTATTTGATTCGCAATGCCATGATTGATTATTTTAAAAAGGTAGATACCTTGAAAGCTGCTGTTGATAATCGTTTTATAAAACTACCTGAATGATGAAAAGAAGAACGTTTCTGAAAAATACAAGCGCTACTGCTCTATTTACTGGTTTAGGTGGTATTACATCTTGTCAAAAAACTACTAAAAAACATATTACAATTTTACATACTAATGACGTTCATAGTCATATTGATGTTTTTCCAAAAGACCATTCGCGCTACCCAAATTTAGGAGGTCTTGCGCGACGAGCAGCCTTAGTAGAAGCCGTCAGAAAAGAAAATAAAAATACCTTATTATTTGATGCTGGAGACTTTTTTCAAGGCACACCCTATTTCAATTTTTATGGGGGCGAACTAGAAATCAAACTCATGAGTATGTTAAAATATGATGCTGCAACTATTGGCAATCATGATTTTGATAACGGTATCGATGGTCTATATGCCCAACTACCGCATGCTAATTTTCAATTATTGAGTGCCAATTACAATTTCAAAAACACCATTATGAATGGGCAAACCAAATCGCATTCAATTTTTGAGATTGATGGTGTTAAAATTGGAGTTTACGGACTCGGCATTGAATTAGATGGTTTGGTCAGTCAAAAGCTTTCAAAAGAAACACAATATTTAGATCCTCTCGAAATGGCTCAAGATGCTGAAAAACAATTAAAACTTAATGAACAATGTGATTTGGTGGTATGCCTATCTCATTTAGGATATCAGTATAAAAATCCAAACAAACCAGATGATATTAAACTGGCTTCAAATACTGAGTATACTGATTTAATTATCGGCGGTCACACCCATACATTTTTAGACAAACCCACATTAGTAAAAAACAGAATTGGTAAAGATGTTTTGGTTAACCAAGTTGGTTGTTATGGTATTTACTTAGGACGGATAGATTTTTATTTTGAACCACTTAGTACTAGTGCTGTGGGAGTTTCAATTCGCGTTTAAAGTTGTAAGCAATGATTAAATTAGTTCGTACGGATGCACAACATAAAGATTTCAAACTTTTAGTTTCAAAGTTAGATGCTGACTTGGGTGCTCGAGATGGCGATGATCATGCTTTTTACCATCAATTCAATAGCATAGACTCTATCAAATATGCCGTCATTGCGTTCATTGACGACGCGGCCGTGGGTTGTGGTGCTATAAAAAAATTCGATAATCAAAAGACCGAAGTAAAAAGAATGTACGTTCTTCCAGCGGTACGTTCTAAAGGAATTGCCACAAAAATTTTGAAGGAATTAGAAACATGGACCTTAGAATTAGGCTTCGAAAAATGTGTTTTAGAAACAGGAAAAAGACAACCTGAAGCAATTTCATTATACCAAAAGTCTGGTTATCAACGTATTTCAAATTACGGACAATATAAAGGGATAAAAAATAGTGTATGTTTCGAAAAAAATATTACTTTCGAGCCATAACCTCCAACCCCATGAAAAAACTCCACAGGGCAATTTTCATTGCCATTTTTTGTGCTCAGTTTTGTCGAGCACAAGACCCTGAACATTATCAACTAAAAATTTATTCTTTTGAAACGCAAGACCAAATGGTTGATACAGACAACTATTTGAAAAATTATTTAATTCCGCTATTAAAAGAATCAGGTATTGAATTGGTAGGCGTTTTTAAACCAAGAAATAAAGGTGATTTGAATCCTAAATCAACCTATGTATTGATACCTTTTAACTCGTTGAGAGAGTTTACGCTTTTGAACAATACCTATGTAGATGAAAGAATAAATATTCATAAAAATGTTTCTTATTTAAATACATCTAATTCAAAAACGCCCTTTGATAAAATTGAATCTGTGTTAATAAAAGCGGATCTTAAATTGCCATTTTCTAAAAACCCAGAAGACTCCTTTAAAAAGGAAAATCGTGTGTATGAATTAATTACCTACAAGACAACTGAGAAAAATTTTCTTGAAAAAGACAAAAACGGAATTGTTGCCAACCATAAATCAAAATTAAAAACCGATCAAAGCTTGAATGAAATATTTTACGGCGAAGTACTCTCTGATCAAGTGGCTGAAAATTTGATGTACATGACCTCGTATGATTACAATGAAATTGTAGAGCCCGTTGTCTTAAAGAAAGAACAAATTTCAAAAAAAACGTGGAAAAAAAAGAAACGCAAACAGCGGAAAAATTTCAAACAAAAAATAAGGCAGTCGTACAGTTTTATTGAAGACCCAAAGAAAGAAAGTCAATCTCAAAGCACTATAAACAAGCCTGCTAATGCAATAACCAATTTGTTATTCGCAACTGAGTATTCTGATTTTTAAAACGAATCAACGTCTTTAAGATGCTTTAAATTCTTGGCATTCATAGCATCTTAAATTACCTAGCGCAACCAAATATCTGGATCTAAATAAAACATGCGTTTCCAACCTTGCACAGATTCAGAATCATATAAATGAGGATAAGGAAATGGCGTGCTGATTGCATAATGTAAATGCGAAGGTGTATTTATGGCATTTCCCGTATTACCTACAGTGCCAATAACAGTTCCTTTTTTAAGTGGTTTGAAGGTAAAAGTTTTGATCTCATCCATATGGGCATAGTAGTGAAAACGCCATTTGGGCCCTAGCATCATAACCGACTTGCCTCCTTTTCCACCTTCATGGGTGTAAACAACAATTCCGCTCGTTGCTGCCACTATAGGTGTGCCTTTATCTGCAAAAATATCGATACCCTTATGGGTAATTGATGTACCCCAAGGGTAGGCCCAAAAGGAGTCATCATCCCAACTTGAGGTGGTAGCATCTTGCACCGGAATTATCATGTTTTGAGGAAGTAAAAATCCGATACCTATAATCGCCAATAGAACCCAAATCAATTTGCGCAAGCTTCGATTACGTACCAAATACGCCAATACCATTAAAAGTGCATACCAAAAACGTCTTGTGGTGTTTGTAATCATTTTTATTAAAGCGTCATAGAATTTAGAAAACTAATTCTTTATTTCAGTAGCTGCGTTTTCTCGAAAGTCCTTTCTTTTCTGATGTGATTGTATTTTCAATTAAAATCAACTAATCAATCAGGTATTCCTTTCAAATTCAGTATAAATTAACTCTTCAAGCTTTTTAAATTTATATTTCAAGGTATTTGAGCTAATTGAAAGCGGAGTACCGTATGATTTCAAATTGGCACGCATAATTTTGGCTGTTATACCATTTTTTGCCTTAGCAATATACTTTTCAGGATCCTTGACCTCAATCAATAAAAATTTAGTGGTCATTATCTGCTGGCTAATAATATTAGTTATGTCTTTCCATTCAATGAGACCAACACTAACACCACTTGAATTGTCAGTTATTCCTTCTGCATCAATTACCAGCCCCAGTTCATTGTCAAACATTTTTTTGAAACTAAAAATTCCTGTTGCCATAAATAATAGTATTGAAAAGATTCCGATAACTCGCAATAGAATAGGGTCTCTTAACAAACTAGTAGAATGTTCTTGAAAACTATCAGCATTCATATATAGCAGTGCTCCGAGAACAACAAAAAGTATTGAACCACCCATTAAAAGAAATATTTTGTTTTTACTTAGGGGTATTTCAACTCTTTCAGTCATTTTGGTTTGGTTTTCAGGGCCTTACTTTCAATGATTATTACTATATACAGACTCTATTCTAAATAGGTACTAATGCACATAACGGTGTCGTCAACATTTATAGACGGCGTAGCAAGCATGTATAATACAATTCCATCATTTATAGCTTTATACTCTTCTAAAATTTTTCCAAATTCATTAGTGGTATAACCCACAACATCATCTTTCTTAACATAGTCTCCCGCTTGGTGTTCACTATAAAATATACCTTTAACTCTTGATTTTATATAAGTTTGACTGTTTCGATAGACTATATTTTCATGGGGCACTGCTTCATGAGCATACATATTCATGGTGTTTAGCATATTAAGAATCGCATTTTCTATTAAACTGACATTCTCTTCTTGCACAGTACCCAACTTACCACACTCAATACTTAGCGCAGTTTTGCCATCTTGAACAGCTTGTTTAAAAACGTATTTTGCAGGGTCTGTTTCAGAAATGGTATATGGGTACGAAACAACATACTGAAAACCACTATTTTCAGAAAGCTTTTTAGCTAATACCGTTTGATCTGGTTTACTAGTATTATTGTAATAGCACACAAAGGGTAGTAAATCTTCACACGCATCGCCACCATGCACATCAAGAAAAACATCACTAACTGGTATAATATTAGTTGTAATAAAGTGTGCTATTTTTTCTGTGATACTACCATTTGACTTACCAGGAAAAGCATTATTTAAATTTTTTTGATCTTGCGGATTAATAAACGGAGTACGGGTAAAAAATGAACCTACGTTGGCAATGGGAATAATAATTAAGGTTCCTGTTAACTTATTTTCGTTAATGTTTTTTAGTAATTTTTGAGTCGCGACTATAGGGGGATATTCATACCCATGAACTCCTGCTATTATGGTAAAAACAGGTCCATCTTGAACGCCCTTTATAATGGAAATGGGCAAATGAGCAGAATTTCCTAAGTCATCAAAAAAGTCAATTCTAAGGTTTTCTTTTGTTCCTTTTTTTTCTAAAGAAAAAGCTTTTTGAAAATCGTTTTGCGTAAAACCACACTGAACCATAATAAAAACGAAACAAATTACCAGTATTCTATTCATGTTGTTCTGAGTTTGCTTTAACTGTGATCATAATCATTGAAATTAATGATCAATGTAATTCTACTTGAGAAATATTAATGAGAATCGTTATTACCTTGATAGCCCAAGCCTTGCAATTGCTGTTTGTAATTATTAATACGGTCATGGGCAGTACCATCAATCAATAGAATAACTACCATCATGGCAATAGTAGTAATCGCTGAAGCACGCCAAACAGGTTTATGAATAAAAACAATGACAAGCGAAGCCGCTATCATTATAAAAGGAATGTACTTAAAAACTATGGTTCTATATTCATGTAAAGCTTTATCAATTCTCACGAATTCTGAAGCTAGAAAGGCGGGGGCATCTTCTTGGTAAGCCTTTTCAAATTGGGGAATTCTTGATTTATTGGTATAAAATAAGCCCAGACCAATAATTAATAGTAAAATACCAGCTACCAAGGTTGGAATGATATATGCGCGAGCGATATCGGTTTTACCTAACTGCCAAAAGCCAATGCTAGCCATTAAAAATAAAATGGCAAATAAAATGAAGAATCGGGTTGAAAAAACCTCAGCTTTAGCCCATTCAGTGGCGAATTTTAATAGTTCCATAAAGTATTTAAATTAGTACTAAACAATGTTTTAATTAAAGGTAATATTTACCAAAGCCAATTGCGCTGGGGTCTTTCCTTCTTCTACGGCAAAGTGTATATACAAGTTGGTTTTACCTTCTATTTTTTGAGTCAGTGGCACTACCGCTGCGCCACCAGGAGCGCCAGTAGGGGGTACATTTAGAATACCCTTACCAACTAAAATTCCGTCAGGGGCTCCAGATCTAACTTCAAAATTATAGGCCACTTTTGGTGCTTCTTGCCATCCCGCTGCTATAATGGCCGCATGAACACCAGTAAGGTCAATATTTTCGAGTTCAAACCATCCTTTTTCATCCGTTAGAAGTAACAAATCCATTCCTCCAAAAGCAACCGACTGCATACCTTTAATTTTCAATTGATCGTTAAAAGAAACGGTATTGCTAGACAAGGCTACCGAATGAGAACCAGTTAACGGTACAGCGCCTTCGGCTCCTTGATCGGTATAACTTGCTGTTAATACCATCACTTGCCCTGGTGCAGCAGCTTCAGCAATCACACTGCCTTTTGGGGGTAATGAAACTTCTTTTACGGTACCCGCCAATGACATAATATAAGTGGCGATCTGACGTGTATCTTCAGAAGAAATATTAGGGTGTGCTGCCATCATCACATCGCCCCAAACCCCAGAGCCACCTTCTTTAATTTTCTTTTGAAGGTAGGATATGGCATTTTTATCATCCTTATATTTTTGAGCAATGTCAACATAATTAGGGCCTATAGACTTTTCAGCTTCTTTATGACATGACTTACAATCCATTCCTAAAGTGAGTGCCTTGCCACTTACAGTTGCAGATGCTTGTTGATGCCCTAATGACATAGCCACTTTGTCCATACCTTCTAAATAATCAACCGACACAAATACATTCGACAAATCAATTTCGCCTTCTTCATCATTTACAGAAACTTCATAATTCACAGCTTGCCCGGGCACAAAGAAAGATGAATTTCCACCGCTAATCGCAACCGAGACCTCGGGTCTTGAATTTCCGGCTACTACCGATACTATTTGACTTTTAGCAGATTCTCCAGCAGCATCCTTTACCTCAACAGAAACCTGATAATCGCCTGCATCAGCATAGGTATATTTTATTTTTGGTTCTGAGGTTTCTTTTGATTCCCCGTTACCCAAATTCCATATATAAGTCATCGCATCTTTTTCACGATCTCTCGCCTCAACATTAGCATTGATGCTTAACGGAAGTTTTCCTGAGGTTTTATCAACCACTACATTTTCTATCACTGGCGGGCGATTTCCGCCATTAAATTCAATATAACTCAAGCCAGAATCTTCATTAGCTGAAAACCAAGCTGAACCATATTCCAAAAGATACATGCGCCCATCAGGCCCCATTTCAATATCAGTCAAATTGTTCAAATCAATATCAGATGCAAAGGGTTCCATTTTATTGAAACTACCATCTTCAAATAAATGAACGGCCTTCATCCAACCCCGCATCCAATCATACATAATGACCTTACTATTGTAATAATCAGGAAGCAACCCTCCGTTTGCATATTCATCAGAATAATAGGTGGGTCCGGCCATTGCATTTCTACCCCCTGAAGTTACTTGCGGAAATTCAGAAGTTTCGCCGTACGGATAAAATACAAAGGCAGGCTGTGCAGGTGGTAATTCTCTTAAACCGGTATTATTTGCAGAATCATTAATAGGATTTTCAGGATCGAAAGCAGCTCCGCTTTCACCCGTGTAATAATCATAATCTCTATAGGCTTTGTTATCACCTATAAATAATGGCCAACCAAAGTTACCAGCTTCACGGGCTTGATTCATTTCATCATACCCTCTAGGACCTCTATTTTCTTTATCAGCTCGCGCATCAGGCCCCACATCGCCCCAATACACATAACCACGCTTAGAATCTACTGAAATTCGATACGGATTTCGATGCCCCATGGTATAAATTTCAGGACGTGTTTTTGCAGTACCAACCGGGAATAAATTTCCTTCTGGAATAGCATAACTTCCATCTTCATTTACTTTTATTCTTAAAATTTTTCCTCTTAAATCATTGGTATTTCCTGAAGAGCGTCTGGCATCAAATTGTTGTTTACCTGCCAAATCATTTAAAGGCGCATAACCATCATTGACATATTTAGCCCCTCTTTCGTTGAAAGGGGTAGAATTATCTCCGGTAGAAAGATATAAGAGTCCGTCGCCACCAAAAGCAATAGATCCACCCGTATGGCAACAAATTTGACGTTGAGAATACACGTCAAGAATTTTCTGTTCAGATGATACATCAAAATTTCCATCGGTATATTTAAATCGCGATAACCTATTGACCTCCTCGTCGCCTGCAGGTGCGTAAAAAATATAAATCCAGTTATTCGTAGCAAAATTGGGGTCTTTTTGGAGTCCCATTAAGCCTTCCTCTGCATTAACGCCGGGTACATTTGTCTTATCATACACATTCAATTTAGCGACTTCAGTGAGTTCATTTGTAGCTAAATCAAACTTTAAAATTTCGCCATGACGTTGCGCGATTAATATTTCATTCGAAGGCAAAACAGTCATTTCTGTAGGCTCATAAAACGTACCTTCAGAAAGCATCACTTTTGAAAAGCGATCAGACTCTGGCGGAAATTGCGAAGTGGCCTTTGAATAATCTAAATTTAAATTTTCGCCAATGGCATATTGAATTCCCCCTAAAATATGTTTTAAAAACGCATCTTCTTTAAAACTTTCATTGGTATGCCCTCCACCGGTATAAAACGCACGACCGCCGTCAAATTCATGATACCATGCAATAGGATGAAATTCGCCGTTCGCCCCTCCCTCATAAGTCGATTCATCAATAGTCATAAGCACATTGACATCAGGATTAATTTTCTTGTAATTGTATAACTCATCAGTTCTTGTCCAAACCGAATCTGTAAAATGTTTTGTTGCTATAAAAGTATTGTCCTTAATTATGAAATCGGCTTCAGGGGTTCCAGCAGGATGACTCAAAAATTGCGCCCCAACCAATTTGGTATACCAACCCCAATCATACTCAGTATCTGTAGCGGCATGAATACCTACATACCCCCCACCTGCTTGAATATAGCGTTCAAAAGCTGCCTCTTGATGCGCATCTAAAACATTCATAGTTGTGCTTAAAAAGATAATACTTGAGTATTTTTCAAGGTTTTCTTCTGTAAACAACTCCGCATTTTTGGTGGTATCTACTTCAAATCCGTTTTCTAATCCTAATTTTTGAAGGGCCGCAATACCTGCCGGAATTGACGCATGTTTAAATCCCATGGTTTTTGAAAAAACCAAAACTTTAGGTTTTCCTTTTCTTTTATTACTGCAACCCCCAAATAGTAATCCGAAGATAATTAGAACAATAAACGTTAGTTTTTTCATGAATAGTGTTGTTGAATGAGTTAAGATTCTAAAAATAGGAAATGCATTTGACAAAAACATAGCTACTAATAGCCTATTTTAGTGCATATTATTTTTGCCATGGAAGGAATACAGGAATACTATTTTAAAAATGATACTGAATGGCGGTCATGGCTTGATACGAATCACGTACAGACAGAAGGTATTTATCTGATTTTTTACGCCATCAGTCATAAAAACGAAAGTATGCGTTGGGAAGAAGCCGTTCGCGTGGCTTTATGTTTTGGATGGATTGATAGTACCGTTAAAAATATAGGTCCCGGAAAAAGGAGGCAATACTTTTGCCCACGAAAATCGAAAAGTGTTTGGAGCAAGGTCAATAAAGATCATATCAAAGAACTCAAAAAGATGGGTTTGATGCATCAAAGCGGATTAGACTCCATCAAAATAGCCAAAAAAAATGGCTCATGGACAGCCTTAGATGATGTCGAAAAAGGAATTATACCCGTGGATTTACAACTGGCCTTTGATAAAAACAAAATTGCTTTTTCAAACTTTCAAAATTTTACACGCGGACAACGAAAAAGTTATCTCTATTGGCTGAATCAGGCTAAAAGGGAAGCAACAAAGCAAAAAAGAATTGAAGAAATTGTGAGACTTTGCGCAGCAAATATCAAAGCTCGTGGTGGCTGGGGAGCCTAATTTTGACGGCCATACAATCGATAATACATAAGTGCCGCAATACCACCAACCAAAGAGAAAGCTGTCAGCATCCAAAATACATTTTGAAACCCTGGTTCGCCAGAGTTTGAATCTAACAAATACCCATATGCTGGGCCTGCAAAAATATCAGGCGTAAAGCCTATTACAGATATTAACCCTACAGCTGTACCAGTAAGCATAAGTGGAATTTTACCCTCTTGCATGACCGCAAAATACAGTGCTCTAGCTGAATAGACCCCCGCAGCTATTATAACCACAGTTATAAAAAACAAGGCCGTAGTTGAAGGGGCTATGATTCCTGAAGCAAATAAGATTCCACCTAGAAGGCAAGCGACAAAACTTAGAACTAATACCAAACTGATTCTAAAACGGTCTACCAATAAGCCCAGTAAAATTCCTGTAGTAGGCCTTAAAAATTGTAAAAAGGTACCTACCTGTGCAGATTCTATTTCATCATAAAGCATGACCTCATTGGCATATTGTGATATGATATCAGTAATCTTATAACCGACATAGGCACACATAATAATTACCATAAGAAGTTGTACTGATCGTAGCTTCAAAACTGAGGTAATTTGTGAGACTGAAATACGTTCTACCAAAATTTCTTTCTCATCACTATTTGTTTTCATGAAAAACCAAGTCAATACTCCGACACTACTGATAATAATCACAGCGCAGTAAATGACATACCTAAAGGCTTCTTGACGCTGAACTAATGAAGCTGTTTCAACATTATCAGAAATAAAAATGGAGAATATAAAAACACCTAGTAATCCAAATAAAAAACCTGTTAGTCCACGTCCTCCATCCAATAATCCAAAAGCTTTTCCTTGCGAAGAACTACCACCCCAAACTCTGGTTGCCTTTATCATGGGTGCCCAAAAGAGAAAAATTGTAGTGCAGCCCCAATAACCGTATAACACTTGCAGCACTTCAAAACTGGGAAAAGTGGCATATACCAATCCGCCAGCTGCGGTCATCCAAAGTGCTAAAGCCATTAGTTTTCTAGGAGGATATTTATCGGCTAATGGTCCACCCAATACATATGAAGGTATTGCAACAAGGCCATAAATAGAAAAGCACAATCCTATTGATACATTGTCTAGTGAAAAAACATCTAAAACTGTAGGTCGAAAAATCCGTGGTAAAACAAATGGAAGTATGAAAACCGCTTCACCAGCTAAGATTAATAATAGTAAATAATACCATGGAGCTTTTTGTTGCATAGTTTTAAAAGATAAGAATAAGCATTCGTATTTTTACATGGTGGATAAAAATGAACAAAACTACTGGACTCAAAGATATCAAGATGAAAACACGGGCTGGGATATTGGCTACCCTTCAACCCCATTAAAAGAGTACATTGACCAATTGGAAGATAAATCAATTTTGATTTTGATTCCCGGGGCTGGTAATGCTTACGAAGCTGAATATCTTTGGCAAAAAGGTTTTAAGGATGTTCATATCATGGATATTTCTGAATTCCCCCTAAAACAGTTTCGAAAACGGAATCCGAATTTTCCAAAATCGCAACTAATTCATGCCGATTTTTTCCAACATAAAACGCCATACGACCTCATCATAGAACAGACATTTTTCTGCTCCTTTGTTCCAACCGATCAAAAGCGAAATGCATATGCCCAACAAATGGCAAATCTTCTTAAACCTGGTGGTAAATTGGTAGGTGTTTGGTTTGATTTTCCTTTAACAAGCAATATGGAAAAAAGACCTTTTGGAGGAGATAAAGAGCTGTATTTGAAATATCTAACCCCCTATTTTGAAACGGTAACTTTTGAAAGGTGTTACAACTCTATACCACCAAGAGAAGGCAATGAGTTATTTGGAATTTTCAAAAAGAAAGGGTAGAAAAATAATTACTCTAGTCTTCTATCAACTCAAAACTCCATTGTTGATTTTCTCCACCATGAAACGGCCATGTTATCATATCGGCGTTATTATTTGTTGCATTTTCAAACACTTCTAAATATTGATTGTCACTAAGATTTCTAATATAATAATGGCCATTGTCTATAGCAGGTTCTAAAACCCATTGCTGACTAACATCTCCTATATATTCTGATTGTACAACATTATTTGCAGTACCCGCAGTTTCCGATATTTGAGCAGTCTTATTGGAATGTACATTTCTAAAGATATAATTTCCAGAACTAAGTTGTTCTATAATCCATCTATCGCGAGATAATAATCCGTTTCTACTCCTTTGAACGATATCAATTCCGTCATCAGTAGAAAATCTACGTAAACTCATTACGCGACCACTATGTCTAGCTCTAACATTATAGGTGCCGGCAGGTATATCAAGACTTTCATCTGTTCTAATCTTACTTATAATTTGTAAACCTGATGTTCCCGAAGCTGCAAATATGAATTCATTATCTGTAACCACGTAATTGATAGAACCTTGCAGTTCTACTACACCCGTTAAATCTATTAAATCATTTCGCACACTAAGTGCTAAACCTGCACCACCATTTGCCAACAAGGTTGCATCACCATTTACCGATACGGCATTGGTAACCCTATCAGCCTCAATACTATTTTCTGGATTTATAAGAATAGGTAAATGCTCTAGTAAGGCTCCTGAATTTAAATTGTATATGCCTGCTCCTTGTGCTCCTTCTGCTACAATCAATCGATTGCTGGTTATCTCCATGGTTCGTTTGGCATCTTCAACAAAACTTGAGCTGGTTCTAATTCGCGATAATACATTTAATTCTGTATCCATTATCGAAATTCCAGTACTGCCATCTAAAATGGCTAGACTCCCATTTTCAGAGGCTACAAATCTCAAATCATTGAATGCAATCTCTTTAGATCTAGAAAAGGTGTCTGCATCATATTTTACTATAGAACCTTCTGAGCCACTAGTTACATAGAACGAGTTATCTATTTTTGTGATTCCTGTAGCCGTATTCCCTTTTTGATAAAAATAGTTCACATTGTCTAAAACAATAATACCATCTTGGACTGCTATTTTGGCTATAAAAGACCTTTCAGTAGCATCTAAAACCTTTTCAGTATCAACACTTCCTAATACATATATATAGCCGTTATCATATAAAATTACATTGGCATCTCTATTATACATATACATTCTTGATACTAAAACAGGTGCTGTAGGATTACTTAAATCAATAACATCAACAGCTCCGGCAAAAGTTTCGCCAACAGTGTTATATGAAACATATGCATATTGACCTTGATGGTCTACATGAGTTGCCGTAAGGTTAGAGCCGCCTTCAAAAACAGGACTTGAAACCTGACCTACTAAATTTAGATGAAAATCACTAACGACATCAGTATTTATCGCACCTGTTCCAGATATACTATTTCCGTATATCCTATTTCTAGATATACGATGTTCAAAATATATATCTAAAACACCGTTGTTGTTCTTATTAATTCCTTCGGAAAGTACAATGTTACTTTCTTCTAGAACTAGTGCTTTACCATTTACTTGTTGGTCAAAAATAGTAGTCTCATCTGAACAACCGTTGAAAATTAGGAGTATTGTAAAAACGATAGTAAATACTTTTTTAATCTGCGACATGATTAAAATGAATTAGATTGAAGGTTATTTTTACACTTACAACTCTTTAAATTATTGTAAATCTGACATCGCTTTCGATAAAGTGTACCTTAGTTTTCATGTTTTTGCATAAAACATAAAGACCGAGAAGTTATTATTCTAAAATTAAGCTACTCTTTATTGACACGATAGGTAATTCTTCTATTGGTAATTACTGAACTTAGCTGTACTTGAAGAAGAGCACTTGATGAATTTAATTCTCCCACACATACATTAGCAGGGTGCGACACTTCTGCCCTAAATCTAAATCCACTTTTATCGGGTGCTGGTGTTAATATGGTAAGTGTACTGGTAGATACTCCCGAATATTCTGAACCATTAGAAATAACTACAAATCCATTACCATCATTTCTATCAACTTGCCACTGATAGTTTATGGCTGTTGCACTTACACTGAATATAGCATTGGTATTGAAAAATACAGTTTGGTCTGTAGGCTGTACACTAATGCTTGTGGTTATTGCTTCTTGAAAATCAAAAACACTATTACTATCATTATCATCTGGTGTGGTGTAACCAGCACTAAAACCTGTAACGGTACCATTACTTGAAAAACCAGTTCCTTCAAGCGTGCCTGGTTCTGTTGAACTTTCTGTATAACCAGCTTCGATTACATCAAGGCAACCATCTCCATCGCTATCAACCTCAGAAGAATCTGGAAAACTATCACCATCCATGTCTATGGTCGCAAAATTTGGGTCTATTACTCCGCTATCAGGACTTGTTTCTAAAATATCATCTATTAAATATCGCTCATATTACCCCAATAGGTTCCATCGCCTCTGAACCGAATTGATGAATTCGCTCTTTACCTTACATTTATCGTTTGAACTAAATCTTTTTCCTATTTTTATAGGTACCAATAAATAAACTAGAAAATGATTAAAAAACTACGCCTCGCTGCACTCGCACTAATCGCGACACTTCCTTTAATAGCGCAAGATTTTGACATGAAGCTTATACAAGACCTGAAACCAAGAAACATTGGTCCAGGGGGTATGAGCGGTCGAGTCACGGCAATTGATGCTGTACATTCAAATCCTGATATTATGTATGTGGGCACTGCCTCTGGCGGACTCTGGAAATCAACTTCAGGCGGTATCAAGTGGGATCCTATTTTTGACAATGAACTAACGGCCTCAATTGGTGCCGTGGCGATTCAACAATCAAACCCTTCTGTTATCTGGGTGGGTACGGGCGAAGGAAACCCACGTAATAGCCTCAATGGAGGTTTTGGCGTATACCGCTCACTTGATGGTGGTAAAAATTGGAAAGCCATGGGGCTTGAAAAAACAAGACACATACACCGTATCAAAATTGACCCTACCGATCCAAACACTATATATGTCGGTGCCATTGGATCACCGTGGGGCGAGCATGCAGAACGTGGTGTTTATAAAACTACCGATGGCGGTGCTAGCTGGGACAAGATTCTATTTGTAAACAACAAAACAGGGGTAGCTGATATGGTTATGGACCCCACCAACCCCAACAAACTAATTGTCGCCATGTGGGAACACAAACGTGACCCTTGGTTTTTTAAGTCCGGTGGAAAAGGCAGCGGACTTCATATGACTCATGACGGAGGAAAGACTTGGAAGAAAATTTCTAATGAAGATGGCCTGCCTAAAGGCGATTTAGGAAGAATTGGTATTGCCATCGCACCTGGCAAACCAAATGTGGTATATGCCTTAGTAGAGGCCAAAAAAAATGCCCTTTACAAATCTGAAGATGGGGGTTTTAAATGGAAAAAAATTAACGATAAATCTGACATCGGAAATCGTCCGTTTTACTACTCTGAAATTTATGTAGACCCTCAAAATGAAAATCGGGTATTTTCAGTATTTACCTATGTGAATGTTTCAGAAGATGGAGGTAAAAATTTCAAGCAATTGATGCCCGCCTATCGAGCTAATAATGGCGTACACCCTGATCATCATGCCTGGTGGATACATCCTGAAAATGGGCAATTCATGATGGATGGTAATGACGGCGGTATGAATATTACCAAAGATGGTGGCAAGACTTGGCGCTTTGTAGGCAATATTCCCGTGGCGCAATTTTACCATATTGCCATTGACAATGAATACCCCTACAACGTGTATGGCGGTATGCAAGACAATGGTTCATGGCGAGGTCCCGCCTATGTTTGGCGCGATCAAGGTATTCGCAATAGTTACTGGCAAGAAATAAGTTTTGGCGATGGTTTTGACGTGGTTCCTGATGTGAATGATTCGCGATACGGCTATACCATGAGTCAACAAGGTTTCGTGCAGCGCTATGACCATGAAACTGGTAATAATTATATGGTACGCCCTACCCCACCAGATGCTGATACTAAATTACGTTTCAATTGGAATGCCGCCATTGGTCAAGATCCATTTGATGATAGCACCGTATATTTTGGCAGTCAGTTTGTACACAAGAGCACTGATAAGGGTTTGACTTGGGAAATAATTTCTCCTGATTTGACGACTAATGACCCTGAAAAGCAAAAGCAAAGTGAAAGTGGCGGACTTTCGATGGATGCTACCGGAGCTGAAAATCACACCACTATTTTAGTCATTGAACCTTCTCCCCTAGAAAAAGATATGCTTTGGGCTGGTTCTGATGACGGAAGGGTGCATTACACACAAAACGGAGGTGCCAATTGGATTGATGTCACAAAAAATATTAAAGGCTTACCCGCAGGAAGTTGGATTCCACAAATAAAGGCCTCAAACAAAAATAAAGGCGAAGCCTTATTAATAGCTAATGATTACCGTAGGTTCAACTATACGCCTTATGCCTATCGCACTACCAATTATGGCAAAACATGGGAGCGTATTGTAGATGCATCAGATGTAGAAAGTTACACCTTATCAATTGTTGAAGACCCTGAGAATGCCAATCTTTTGTTTTTAGGAACAGATGACGGACTCTACATTTCCTTCAATGCCGGAGTAAGATGGCAAAAATGGACGGAAGGTTACCCAACAGTTTCTACTAAAGATTTAGTGATTCACCCAAGAGAACATGATTTAGTGATTGGCACTTTTGGTCGCGCCGCATGGGTTATTGATGATATTCGTCCGCTTCGCGAAATCGCATCCAATACAGCAATTCTTAATGCGGATGCCAAATTGTTTACACCTCCCACCGCCTATCAAGCAGCCTATCAACAACCCACCGGAAGTAGATTTGGTGGCGATGCCTTATACAATGCTGAAAATAGAAAGCGCGGTGCTATGCTTACCTATTTCATCAAAGAAGGAAAGAAAAAGACAGAGAAACCAAAGAAAAAAGATGAAGATTCTGAGATGCCCCATAAAGAAAATGGTAAAGAAAAAATGACTGGGGTTCAGAAAAAAGATTCTATTCAATTTGAATTTTTAGATGGCGATAAAGTCATTCGTACCCTAAAATTTAAAACTCCTGAAAAGGCTGGTTTCCATAGAATTTATTGGGGTATGAATGAGAAGGGTCCGGATCGTCCATCACGAAAAATTAGTAAAAGAAAGAATGAGCGCAGTGGCCGTAGCGTAAAACCAGGCATGTATACAGTGCGAATGACCTTTGGTAATGTGATTGATGAAACAAGCATTGAAGTGAAGACTGATCCAAGAATAAAGGTTGATTTAAACTCGGTTAATGAAGTTTATGAGGCTTCAGGAAAAATTGCTCAAATGACGCAAACTGCTGCCGATGCTGTAAAACAATTGGTAGAAAGCAAAAATGCAGCTACAACCTATCAAAAAACACTGAGCAAATTAGATAAGAAAAAG
>CAZKQM010000006.1:0-48100 GCA_964554895.1 uncultured Maribacter sp.
TGTCATTTTTATACATATACATTTGAATTGTGTATACATATTTCAGGACGGGTCATGCTTGTACCCAACGGTTGGGCTAAGTTCAGTACGGGGCACGCTGTCTGCGATAGCAGCGGGCGAGTTGCAGCGCTGGCCGCTTTCCGTCACGCACATAGCCAAATCTTTTGGCCCGCCCGAACGTGCCGTTCGGTACGGGCGGGTTTTGCTTTTTCTTTTTTGTTGTGCAACGTATTTTATTTTTTCCTTACTTCTCTCGGTCTTATTAATCAAATGCGTTTTGGTCAACTCCATAATAATCAGTTTCAAATCGGTCGCTCTTTTCCAAGTATTTTTTTATTAAATCGTTTTCATTTTCTACATAAGTGTTTATACCTAAAAAGGAAACATTTTCCTCATATTTATGTACCATAATAACTCTAGGTTCTCCAACCATAGGAATAAATGGAGAATCTTGTTCATGGCCAATGTTTGGGTTATCCTTTTCTAAATTGTAAATGTATGTTACGTCTACTTTTCTGTTTTGATAGGCAAATTCTTTTTCGACTTTTATTATGAGTCCTTGCACTTCAACAAAGTCCTCTTCATTATAATCTTCAAAATTCTTTGTCGATTTTTCTCGACAACCGTGAAATAAAACGATAAGTGAAATAATCAGAACCTTTCTCATGGTCAATATGTTGAACAACGGTAAGTATTATGAAAAGTAGCGTGTAAGTAAGTATATACTTTACTGACTAAAATAACGTTTTAAAAGTGTATTTAACCCGATTTTGGGATATTAATAGCTATTTTTTATATACATTGTTGGCAATGGTTATTTACCCTATATTTGAACTCTTATTTAAACTTCTATGTCCAAATATCTTTTTGAAGGAGATTACAGCAATAAAGTAGGAAACGTAAAAGTTAAATTACTGTTAGTCCATTTTCAAGATGAGGAAAACATACACTTCGTTTACTCTCCCCACTTGGATTTAACTGGATACGGTAATTCTATTGAGGAGGCAAAAGAATCTTTTGGTATTGTCTTTGAAGATTTCGTTGACTACACCCTAAAAAAGAAGACCATTGGTAAGGTTTTAAAAAATCTTGGTTGGGCGTTAAAAGGTACATTAAAAAGGCCTAAAAATATTCTTGCACCGAGTATTACATCCGTAATCAGCAACAATGATTATGTTTCTGAGATTTTTGATAAATACCCAGTAAGCACTTATCATCAGGAAGTTGGAATCCCTGCATACGCTTAATTCAGATATTCTATGTCAATTAAGAAGTTGTCTAACATTCCATTAAAGGATTTTAGGAAATTTCTTAAAAGTGAAGGGCTTAATATTATAAAGAATACCAAAGGTAGAGGTGGACACGAAAAGTGGTCTCGCCTTGGCATGGATAGACCAATTACTATTCAAACTCATGTTGACCCTGTTCCAGAATTTATAGTCAAACAAGTCCTTAGACATTTAAGTATGGATAGAAAGACTTTTTCTGAAAAATTTGGTGATTTATAATTATTGCCAACAATTGGATAACATCATTGATGCTATCCTACTTATAAGAACTAAGGTAAAAAATTAACCTTTCCATTTCAAAACGAAAGTTCAAAAGGGCAAAAAAAAACCGCTGCCAGAAGCAACGGTTTTTTTAGTTTTGTCAAACGTATAACGTCTTACGGATTTGGAATTACCAATACCTGATCTGGATGAATCACATCAGGGTTTTTCAAAATATTGGTATTCGCTGAGAATATTTTCTTGTACTCCATCGCATTACCGTAATATTTTTTGGCAATCAAGCTTAAAGATTCTCCGCTTGCTACCGTATGTCTGTGATAAACTGAATCGTCAGCTACAGATATGTTCGCTTGAATGTCAGATGCACCTTCGCCACCAGCTTGTTTGATGGCATCCCATATAAGGTTCTTTTCGAATGGAGTACCTGCTACCCCTTTTATTTTTAGCACACCGTTTTCTTCAGTGATTTTTCCGTCTTTGATTCCTAATTGCTCACCAAGAGTCAATACGCCTTGGTATTTTGCTTTAACACTCATAAGTTAATGTATTTGTTCGTTAATAATATACTACCAAGATACTACTATTGCGTGAATTTTCCACCAAAATCATCTGAAACAAAGAACAAGTTTTGGCTAAATTTTAAAAGTATTGGTTTACTTAAATAAAAGATGTATTTTTGCTGCCCTTTTTTGGCAGAATGAACAAGAGTGAAAAAGGGATAACAAAATAGTATTAATTTCTTTTACGATTACTGTTTACTCTTGTAAAATCGTAGAATACAAATCAAAGCTGTAAAATGGCTAAAGAAAAAGCAACAGCGAAGGCAGAAGAAGCACCAGAAGTAAAGGTTGAAGAAACTGCTGAAGTACAAGTAGAAGAAACCACTGAAGTGGTTGAAGAAGTAAAAAAGGAAATTCCCGTCCAAGATCCAAAAGAATTTTTGGATAACTTCAATTGGGAAAAATACGAACAAGGTATTGAAAAGGTAGAAGACTCTAAATTAGAAGAGTTTGAAAAGCTAGTATCTGAAAATTTTGTAGATACTGCTGATGAAGAAGTGGTTACTGGTACGGTTGTGTATTTAACCGAGCGTGAGGCAATCATTGATATCAATGCAAAGTCTGAAGGGGTAATTTCGTTAAACGAATTTCGTTACAATCCTGATTTAAAGGTTGGCGATAAAGTTGAGGTATTAATTGATATTCGTGAAGACAAAAGCGGTCAGTTAGTATTATCACACAGAAAAGCAAGAACTATCATGGCTTGGGATCGTGTAAATGCGGCTCATGCAAATGAAGAGGTAGTTAGTGGTTTTGTAAAATGTAGAACTAAAGGGGGTATGATTGTTGATGTTTTTGGTATCGAAGCATTCTTACCAGGTTCTCAAATTGATGTAAAACCTATTCGTGATTACGATCAGTATGTCAATAAGACTATGGAATTCAAAGTGGTTAAAATTAATCACGAATTCAAAAACGTTGTAGTATCGCACAAAGCGCTTATTGAAGCTGATATTGAAGAACAGAAGAAAGAAATCATTAGCCAACTTGAAAAAGGTCAAGTACTTGAAGGTGTCGTGAAGAACATTACTTCTTATGGTGTCTTTATTGACTTAGGTGGTGTTGATGGTTTAGTACATATCACGGATCTTTCTTGGAGCCGTATTAACCACCCAAATGAGGTTGTTGAATTAGATCAAAAATTGAATGTTGTAATTCTTGATTTTGATGAAAACAAATCTAGAATTCAATTAGGATTGAAACAATTAGAGAAGCACCCTTGGGAGGCACTAAGCGATGAAATCAAAATTGGAGACAAAGTAAAAGGTAAGGTTGTAGTTATTGCTGATTACGGTGCCTTTATTGAAGTGGTTGAAGGTGTTGAAGGTTTAATTCACGTATCTGAAATGTCATGGTCTACACACTTACGTTCTGCACAAGATTTCGTAAAAGTTGGTGATGAAGTTGAAGCGGTTGTTTTAACTTTAGATAGAGAAGATCGTAAGATGTCATTAGGCATCAAGCAAATGACTCCGGATCCATGGACAGATATTACCACCAAATACCCTGTTGGTTCACGCCATAAAGGTATTGTTAGAAACTTTACCAACTTTGGTGTTTTTGTTGAACTAGAAGAAGGTATTGATGGCTTAATTTATATTTCTGACCTTTCTTGGACTAAGAAAATTAAGCATCCTTCTGAGTTTGTTAACGTGGGTGATACTTTAGAAATTGAAGTATTAGAATTAGATGTTGAAGGGCGTAAGTTAAGCTTGGGTCATAAACAAACTACTGACAACCCGTGGGATAAGTACGAAAAAGAATTTGGTCTTAATTCAGTGCACAAAGCTGCCATTACAGAAATGGTTGATAAGGGTGCTATCATTGAATTCAATGAAGATATTACGGCCTTTGTTCCGCAACGTCACTTAGAAAAAGAAGATGGTAAAAAATTAGGCAAAGGAGAAGAAGCTGAATTTAAAATCATCGAGTTCAATAAAGATTTCAAACGTGTAGTAGCAAGTCATACGGCAATCTTTAGAGAAGAAGAGCAACGCAATGTGAAAGCAGCTGTTAAAAGACAAGCTGCTAAAGCTGATGAGTCAAAACCAACCTTAGGTGATGCTAACGATCAGTTACAAGCATTGAAAGATAAAATGGAAGGTAAAAAGTAAACTACCTGAAATCTTAGAATTAAATGAAGCCTCAACCTAGTGTTGAGGCTTTTTCAGTTTCTTACGGGTTATTCATGGGAAATTCATATTTTTGCAGTACAAAAGTTTCGAGGCTTCATATGGGTCAAAAAGTATTGCTTTCCTCTAAAGAAATAAACATCATTCTTCATCGATTGGCCTGTCAACTTCTTGAAAATCATTTAGATTTTAAAAATACCGTACTCATTGGTATTCAACCTAGAGGTACCTTTGTAGCAGAAAGATTGGCTAAGATTTTGAAGGATGAATACGGCGTTTCTGAAATTAATTTAGGATTTTTAGATATTACCTTTTATAGGGATGACTTTCGCAGAGGCGATAAAACTCTCGAAGCCACTAAAACGAGCATTGACTTTTTGGTAGAGGATAAGAAGGTAGTCTTAATTGATGATGTATTGTATACCGGAAGAAGTATTCGTGCGGCCTTAACGGCTATTCAATCTTTTGGGCGACCTTCAGAAATTGAATTACTAACTTTAATTGATCGAAGGTTTAGCAGGCATTTACCCATTCAGCCTAATTATAGAGGGCGTCAGGTTGATGCCATTAATGATGAAAAAGTTCAAGTGATGTGGCAAGAAAATGACGGTAAAGATGTAATTTATTTGATAAATAAATAAGATGTCAGAGTTAAGTGTAAAACACTTATTGGGAATTAAATATCTGAACGAAAAAGATATTCAACTCATTTTTGAAACGGCAGACCATTTTAAAGAGGTCATTAATCGATCAATCAAAAAGGTGCCTTCACTTCGTGATATAACTATTGCTAACATCTTCTTTGAAAATAGTACACGCACCAAACTATCATTTGAATTGGCTGAAAAAAGACTTTCAGCTGATGTCATTAATTTTTCTGCGAGCCAATCATCAGTCAAAAAAGGAGAAACCTTAATTGATACGGTAAATAACATTTTATCAATGAAGGTAGATATGGTGGTAATGCGCCACCCAAATCCGGGGGCAGGTATATTTTTATCAAAACATGTAAATGCCGCAATAGTTAATGCAGGTGATGGGGCGCATGAGCATCCTACACAAGCCTTACTTGATTCCTATTCTATTCGTGAACGCTTGGGCGATGTGGCGGGTAAAAATGTGGTCATAGTCGGCGATATCTTACATTCACGAGTAGCCCTGTCAAATATATTCGCATTAAAATTGCAAGGCGCTAATGTAAAAGTATGTGGACCAAAGACGTTGATGCCCAAACACATTGAATCATTAGGTGTTGCAGTTGAAACTGATCTCAAAAAAGCACTAAACTGGTGTGATGTGGCAAATATGTTACGCATTCAAAATGAACGCTTAGATATTAGTTATTTTCCGTCAACTAGAGAATATACCCAGCAATACGGAGTCAATAAAAAATTACTCGATAGTCTTGATAAAGAAATTGTTATCATGCACCCAGGGCCTATAAATAGAGGGGTTGAGATAACCAGTGATGTGGCTGATTCTAAACAGTCTATCATTTTGAATCAAGTTGAAAACGGAGTCGCCATACGTATGGCAGTACTGTATCTTCTGGCATCAAAAATAAAATAAGACTCATGATTTTTGATAACAACGGAACCACTACTACGGTATCTCAAGAGTCTATTTCTTTTGATACTTTTCTTGAGAATTTTCAGAACGCATATGAGAAATGTCAAGATGTACATGTCATAATCAACTTGCTTTCTATTTCTGAGATAACCGCTAAAGATGTGCTGAAGTTTTCTCAGCTATCAAAAGTGCATCGTGAATTAAAAAAATCGTTTGTTGTGGTTACACCTCAGGTTTCGTATGATGATGTACCAGAAGAATTTTGCGTAGTGCCTACAATTCAAGAAGCGCATGATATCATTGAAATGGAAGAAATAGAAAGGGACTTAGGACTTGTATAATTAACGGTTGAAACAATGAAATATATATCACTTTACATTCTAATTGTGATGAGTTTATCTTGTAAACTAGAAAATAAAAAAGATAGTTCGTATTCAAAATTAAATGCTGAATTAAAATCAGAACTTATGTCTAAAACAATTCCTAGTAAAAAATTGAAAAGTTTAGTTCTTAAGGGATTAGATCATGGAGTATTGTCAATAAAGGATGGAGATGGCCCTTTAATTCCTTTTGTAATGGAACAAAAAAACGGACAAATAAAATTAACTAGATTTTTAGAGGATACCTTAGAAGAAGGTTTAGAGCAAGCAAAACAATATTTGATAGAATTGGAAGAAAGTCCAGATTTAGCAATTATTGTATATGATGGCCTATTAACAATTCAAGGAACCAAGCATGATGCTTTTATGGTAAACGGATACGAAAGAAATTACCCAAAAGGATTTTGTTTTGCTCAACAGTACAAACCAAAGGATAAGTTATCTCCATTTAAAGAAATTGGTAACCCATTTATTATTAATCTTCTTGAAAATATATTAGAAGAATAGCTATGCCCCGGGTTTGCCACAATTCTTTAAGGTTTTTTTGAGCCAACTTTAGTGTTGTAAATTTTATTTTCAATTTTAATGAAACTAACTATTTTAGGCTGCTATGCCGCTACACCAAGAACTATGACCAACCCCACGGCACAAGTTCTTGAAATTAAAAATCATCTTTTTTTGATTGACTGCGGTGAAGGTACTCAAGTGCAATTACGCAAGCATAAAATAAAATTCTCTAGAATCAATCATATTTTTATTTCGCATTTACATGGCGATCATTTTTTTGGTTTGCCCGGACTAATCAGTACGTTTCGTTTACTAGGTCGTGACAAAGAATTGCATGTTCACGGACCTAAAGGAATAAAAGAAGCGATTACACTTTTCTTGAAATTAGGCGATTCATGGACGAACTTTCCTCTGAAATTTCATGAATTATCATCAAAAGAAAAACAGTTGATTTTTGAAGATGAAAAAGTTTCTGTAACCACTATTCCCTTAGATCATAGAATATATACCAACGGATTTTTATTTAAAGAAAAATTAGCAGCGCGTAAATTGAATATTGAAGCCGTAGCAAAACTTAAGATTGATAAGGCTTATTTTCACAATATTAAAAAAGGCAAAGACATAACTTTAGATGATGGTACAATTGTAGCAAATAATGAGTTGACATTTGATCCGCCTAAGCCGCTATCCTATGCTTTTTGCAGTGATACAGTATATACTCCTGCATTATCAGAACAACTAAAAAATGTTTCTGTTTTATATCACGAATCTACTTTTTTAAATAAAGAGGAACATTTAGCTATCAAAACAAAGCACACAACAGCAAAACAAGCCGCCATGTTGGCAAAACAGGCGAAAGTCAATACCTTGATATTAGGGCATTATTCTACGCGTTACAAATCTATAGCGCTTTTTAAAGAAGAAGCTCAAACGGTTTTTGAAAATGTACTGCTGGCTGAAGATGGTGCCGTTTTTGAGTTTTAAGTATTCTGACTTCGCTAATCCATAACTTTTGTTGAATTTTGCATAACTTCATGACTATAGATTGACGTATGCAAAAAGACTTAAGTAATTATCGTAAATCGTATGAAAAAAGTGAGTTGACTGAGACTTCAATTGCTCAAGATCCAATGCAGCTTTTTCAACAATGGTTTGATGAAACAGAGGCATCGCAGCGCATTGAAGAGCCCAATGCGATGACTATTTCAACCATTGGTCTTGATGGACATCCTAAAAATCGGGTAGTTTTATTAAAACAAATTACTTCTGAAGGCTTTTTATTTTATACCAATTACAATAGTGAAAAAGCGAAAGCAATCGCCGCAAATTCTTCAGTTTGTCTTTCTTTTTTTTGGCCAAGTATTGAACGTCAAATCATTATAAAAGGGAAGGCTGAAAAAACCTCAAAAGAGGTTTCAGATACTTATTTTAAATCAAGACCTAAAGGCAGTCAAATAGGAGCTTTGGTCTCTGATCAAAGTGAGGTTATTGCCTCTAGAAAAGTTCTTGATGATGCCTTAGAGAAGTTGAAAAATGAGTACAAAGATAAAGAGGTCGAGAGACCTGAATTTTGGGGTGGTTATATTGTAAAACCAATTTCGTATGAATTTTGGCAGGGTCGCCCAAATCGATTACATGATCGAATCAGGTATTCGCAAAACGGAATGTCACAATGGAAAATTGAACGTTTAGCGCCCTAAATAAAATGAAAAATTTAATTCTTGTCCGCCATGGTAAATCCTCTTGGGAATATTCTGTAGGAGATAAAGACCGTCCACTTTTAGAAAGAGGTATTTCTGATGCCCTTTTAGTCGCTAATAAATTACAAGAAAAAGCTATTAAGATTGATGCTATTTTCTCAAGTCCTGCGAATAGATCCTTACATACCGCCATAATTTTTTGTCGGCAATTATATTTTCCTTTGAATGAATTTAAAGTTGTAGAAAGACTATATGATTTTTCAGGAAATGATATATTACAATTTATTAAAGAATTAGATAATGAATTAAAAACAGTAATTATTTTTGGTCATAATCATGCCTTTACCCATATTGCCAATTCATTAGGAAATACCTATATTGAAAACGTACCCACTAGCGGACTAGTGCAATTACAATTTGATGTCGAAAACTGGGCATCTATAGAAAGAGGTACAACAGAAAAAACTATATTTCCTAAAGAACTGAGATTATAATGAAGGCTAAAAACAAATATGTTAACCGTGAAATAAGTTGGTTAAGATTTAATGCAAGAGTACTTCAAGAAAGTGCAGATATTAATGTACCCTTAATTGAGCGTCTTAGGTTTTTAGGTATTTTCTCAAATAATTTAGATGAGTTTTTCAAAGTACGTTATGCTACCGTAAAAAGAATTGTTGAAGCCGGTAGAGAAGGTAAAAGTGTATTAGGTGGCGAAAAAGCAAAAGATCTTCTTGAAGAAATAACCAAAATTGTTATTGCACAACAATCAAGAAGTGTTCAAATCTTAAAAAGTATTCAAGAAGAATTAGAAGGGCAAGATATTTTCATCATTAAAGAAACTCAGTTGAACGAAAGTCAACGCACTTTTGTGAAGAACTATTTTATGCAAAAAGTGAGTCCTCAGTTAATGACAATCATTCTCAATGATCTTACTGAGTTTCCTAATTTAAAAGATACCGCTGCGTATTTAGCGGTTAAAATGGTTATTCTAAATAGTGATATTAAAACAAAAAATAAAGAAAATCGATTTGCACTAATTGAGATACCAAAGGGCATTGACCGCTTTGTAGTGTTGCCAAAAGAGGGTAAGAAGAATTACATTATTATTCTTGACGATGTCATTCGATATTGCCTTCGTAGTATTTTTAACATGTTTGAATTTGAAACTATTTCAGCACACATGATTAAAATTACACGAGATGCAGAACTCGATATTGATAATGATTTGAGCAAAAGTTTTATTGAAAAGATATCTTCTAGTGTTGAGCACAGAAAAATAAGTGACCCTGTGCGTTTTGTTTACGATAAGAAGATAGGTGCAGATACCTTGAATTATCTGAAAGAGAAAATGAATGTTGAAGATACAGATAGTGTTATACCTGGCGGCAGATATCACAATAGACGAGATTACATGGGGTTTCCTAGTTTAGGAAGACAAGACTTGCTTTATGATAAAATAAAGCCCCTAAGAGTTAAAGGACTTAGTTTAGAAGGAAGTCTTCTGGAGCAAATCGCACAAAAAGATTTTGTTCAATATGCACCTTACCATACGTTTGCCTATGTCATCAAATTTTTACGTGAAGCGGCTTTAGACCCAAAAGTAAAAACTATAAAAATTACGGTCTATCGTTTGGCAAGTAATTCGCAAGTGGCTGCATCTTTAATTAATGCAGTTAAAAACGGAAAACAAGTTACCGTGCAAATTGAATTACAGGCGCGTTTTGATGAACAAGCGAATATTGAGTATGCTGAACAATTACAAGCCGAAGGCGTAAAACTCATTTTTGGAGTTCCGGGGCTTAAGGTACACAGTAAAATTTGTGTCATTGAGCGTGAAGAAGAAGATAAAATGAAACGCTACGGTTTTATTAGTACTGGTAATTTTAGTGAAGCTACGGCGAATATTTATACTGATTACACCTTATTTACTGCGCATGAAGCTATTCTAAAAGAGCTGAATAAAGTATTTAAATTCTTTGAAACTACCTATAAGATTAATAAATACAAGCATCTTATTGTTTCGCCACATTATACCAAAAGAATTTTTATTAAACTGATTAATAATGAGATTGAGGCGGCTAAAATGGGTAAAGATGCATTCATTAAATTAAAGATGAATAGTTTTACCTCTTATAAAATGGTTGATAAGCTTTATGAGGCGAGTAGGGCGGGTGTTAAAATTCAGTTGATTGTTAGAGGTATTTGTTGTTTGATTCCGGGAGTACCAGGTATGAGTGAGAATATTGAGGCCATTAGTATAGTAGATAAATTTTTAGAGCACCCAAGGGTATTTATTTTTGGAAACGATGGTACACCCAAAGTGTATATTTCTTCAGCAGATTGGATGTCACGTAACCTAGACTATCGCGTTGAAGTAGGTTGCCCTATTTATGATGAAGAAGTCAAAAAAGAGATTTTAGAAACTTTTGACATATCATGGCATGATAATGTGAAAGCTCGTTTATTCAATGAGGCGCAAGACAATTCATATCGCCAAACTGAAAAACCTGAAGTACGTTCTCAATTTGCAGTTTATGATTATTATGTAAAAAAAGGATGAGTAATTATAAAAATTAATCAATGAAAAATCAATATCGTTTAGCGCTTTTTATGATGTTTTTTGCAGTGACAACAAATTCATTTTGTCAGTCAAGCAATGTTGCAAATCGAAGCCCTATATTATATGTGCCAGTGTCAACATTAGGACCCGTTTCTGGATCGGGCTTAACGCCATTAAGTGAGTTAGATTTCACAGGTAGTCCATTTATTAATGAAGAATATTTAGCTTGCGAAATTTTTTATGGTGATAAGAGCTACGGAAAAATTTATTATAAATATAATGCGTACAATGAAGAAATTCAGATAAAGAATAGTGTATATAAAAAGGAATTTTCAGCACTTAAACGTGATAAAGAAGTGTACATAATAACCAATGGAATTCCTTTGAAATTTCAAGACTTTTTAAATAAAAATGGCAAAAAATTAAAAGGGTATCTATTTTCTTTAGTGCAAAACAGATATTCGTTATATAAACGAGAAAACGTAAAATATACTGAGCCATCAAAAGCGCCATCCTCTTTCAGTAAAGACATTCCTGCGAAATTTAGAAAATTTGTTGCATACTATTTTCAAAAAGAAAATGGAGAAATTGTAGAGTTAGAACCAAAAAAGAAAAAGATTTTAAATTGGTTATCGTCTAAAGATAAAAACCTTCTTGAAAACTGGGCAGATTTTAAAACAAAGAAATTTCACAAAGAAAAAGACTTAATCGAAATATTCAACTATTTGAATAGTAACTGAATTGAATGATAAGGTCAACCATGAATTGATTGATTTTTAGAAAGGTCTTTCATAATTTCTGCTTCAAATTTTAAAAGTGCATTCCATTTTTTATCAACCTCCTCGCGATCGCCATATTTGCGGGCAAATTTTAAGAACATGGTATAATGAGTAGCCTCACTAACCATTAATTTATGATAGAATTCAGCGAGTTCTTTATCGTTTAATTCTTCAGAAAGTAGTCTAAAACGTTCACAACTTCTGGCTTCGATTAAAGCTGCATATAAAAGCCGATGTACTAATTGTGTAGTTCTACTACCTCCTTTTGGAAAAAATTTCAGCAATTGAAGTACATATTCATCTTTTCGATCTCTTCCTAACTTTTTACCTCTAGCGATAATACGGTCATGAACCATTTTAAAATGGCCCATTTCTTCTCTTGATAAGGCAATCATTTCTTCAATTAATTCAGTATACTCCGGAAAACTAACAATTAGCGAAATAGCTGTACTGGCTGCTTTTTGTTCACAATATGCGTGATCCGTTAAAATTTCGTCAATATTTTTTTCAACAATATTTACCCAACGCGGATCAGTTGGAAGTTTTAAACCAAGCATATTTTTAATTTTTTCAAAATTAACGGGTTCTTACTCCTAATCAAAATATCAAACTATATTTACAGCATGAACAAAGTAATAAAATTTGTTGGTTGGCTCATGGGGGCACTTTTTTTAGCATCGGCTATTTTACAATACAATGATCCTGACCCTTTAATTTGGATTATTATTTATTTCATTGCTGCTGTGATTTCTGCATTGTTTGCCCTAAAAAGGATAAGTTATTTGGTACCATTATTTTTTGGCCTTATGGCTATAATTGGCACCTATTTCATTTTGCCAGATAAATTTGAAGGATTTAAAATTGGAGCCGGAGATATTAAAAATATTGAGGAGGCGCGTGAAGCCGGGGGACTAGTAATTATAGCAATAATTATGTTTTTCTACGCCATCAGACTGCGCTTTAGCAGTAAATCATAGATCTAGATCAAATTCTTTTCTGAGTAAATCAATGGTCGGGTTCTTTTCTCTTAATTTTTGATATTTTTCTTCAGGAGTAAAAGCAAATTTTTTGGCGACTTCTTCACTCACTGTTATTTTTAAAGTGATAAAGTGATTGTTCAGTTTCAATTTTAAATACTCCATCAAATCAAATTGCTCACGCTCAATCTCCTTTTTCATGGTATTATTGGGCAAGCAAATTGTGATTATAGTATCATTAATCAATTTAGGAGTATCTGAATGCAAGTTTGAAGCTAATATTTTTCTCCCGCTATCATCTAATTTTTGAACAAAATCAGCCCAGTGACGCTGCATTTCAGTTTCATCGATAGCCTCATTTGGTAAATCATTTTTATCAATGACAACATCAATTTTATTCAGCTCATGTTCTTTTTTAGCTTTTAGACTAGAAATTGATAATCCTGAAACGCGTTCAACAGGTCTTTTGATATCAATCTTTTTACGAACGGGGGGGTCAATTTTAAACGGTGCAGTTTGTACTATAGGTTCTTGTAATTCGATTTTCTGACTAGTTGTTGAAGCTGCTTTATCTTCTTCAATAGCCGGAATAATTTCATCAGGAACTTTAATTCCTTCTAATGACTCTAGCGTTACTTCAGCTTGGATATTATCATTATTAGTTGAAGTGATTTCTTGTACTTCGGATGAATTTTGAGAGGCAAATACATCTATAGAAATAGATTCAACAACGGTCGCTGCTTCTGCTTTTTCTACTTGAATTACGGGCTCATCAACAATTGGTGGCGTGATTTCAGTTGATGCTGAATCACTTACTACAATTTTATCTTCTGGTTTAAGACTTTGAAAAAAAGCAGCGGGGGCAACAAAGTCCGCTTTTTGCCTTTGTTCTTTTATGAATTCAATCTTTTTTTTTTCTCCGTCAAAATTGATAGAGGCAAGTTTCAATAGGGTAAGTTCAACGAGAAGGCGTTGATTTTTACTGGTCTTATATTTTAGGTCGCAGTCATTAGCCAAATCAAGTGCCTTTAGCAAAAAAGCAGAAGACGTTTTCTTGGCTTGTTCTACATATTTTTCTTTCACATCATTACCAACTTCAATTAAATGCATGGTTGAAGTATGTTGACAAACCATTAAATCTCTGAAATGAGAGGCGAGGCCATTAATATAGTGATGCCCATCAAAGCCTAAAGAAAGTGTTTTATTTAAAAGCAATAACAGCTCCGGAACATTGTGATTTAAAATTAATTCTGTTGAATCAAAAAAGGTTTCATAGTCAAGAACATTTAAATTTTCGGTAACTGATTTTCTGGTCAATTGCTTGCCTGAAAAACTAACCACACGATCAAAGATAGAAAGGGCATCTCTCATGGCACCATCTGCCTTTTGAGCAATAATATGTAGCGCTGCATCTTCAGCGTTAACACCTTGATTTTCAGCAATATATTTCAAATATTCTTTCGCGTCATTAACGGTAATTCGTTTAAAATCAAAGATTTGACAACGCGATAAAATGGTGGGTATAATCTTGTGTTTTTCAGTGGTTGCTAGTATAAAAATAGCATGCTTAGGGGGTTCTTCTAAGGTCTTTAAAAAAGCATTAAAGGCAGCCTGTGAAAGCATATGAACCTCATCAATTATGTACACCTTATAATTACCCACTTGAGGTGGTATACGCACCTGATCTATTAAGCTTCTGATATCATCAACTGAGTTGTTTGATGCTGCATCAAGTTCGAAAATATTGAATGCAAAATCTTCATCTTCACTTAGGGTACCATCTTGATTAATTTGTTTTGCAAGAATGCGCGCACAGGTCGTTTTACCAACACCTCTAGGTCCGCAAAAAAGTAAAGCTTGGGCTAAATGATTGTTTTCAATTGCATTCAGTAAAGTATTGGTAATTGTTTGTTGCCCAACAACATCTTTAAATGTTTGGGGTCTGTATTTACGTGCCGATACAATAAAAGGTTCCAATTGAAGAGCAATTAATTAGTACTATCGATGCCCTTAAATTAAGGACTCTTACAAATATAAAAATAGCAATGGTTTGACCATCTTTTTTGACCACCATATAACCTTTTTTTATCAACAATTGACCTATTTTTGCGCAGCAGGTCACTCTATCGCTTCATGCTGAACTTGTTTCAGCACTTTTGCTATTTTCTAGTAAAGTATGAGAGGTCTCGAATAAAGTTCGAGATGAAGAGGAAAGTCCGGACACCATAGTGCAACATAGCGGGTAACACCCGTCTCTGTGCGTCAATGACATACAGACGGACAAGTGCAACAGAAAGAATGTACAGGTAATGCTGTAGTGAAATCAGGTAAACTCTATGTGGTGAAACGTCACGTATATTGGTGTTTGAGAGCTGCACGCTCGAGCCAAAGGGTAGGCGGTTTGAGCCTTTGGGTAACTAAAGGTCTAGATAAATGATAGAGTCTGAATTTATTCAGGTTAAACAGAATCCGGCTTATGACCTGCTTTTTTATTATAAGGGCTAAAATTGAATAGCTTGTTTTAGCCTTTCGCAAAAAAACTAAAAGCACTTCCGCCATACTTTCTTTTACTTAAAAATTGAGGAGCCATTGATAAATCCATTTTTTTTTCATGTTCAATAATGAGCTCCCCATCTGGTAAAAGTAAATTTCTTTCAAAAACAAAAACTATTATCTTTTCTAATTCTTCTGCCGTCATGTTATAAGGTGGGTCAGCAAAAATGATATCTGCTTTTAGATTGGTTTTTTGAAGAAATGAATCAACATCATTTAAAACAGTATGTATAGGCATTTCAAATTGTTTAGCGGTGTTTTCAATAAATCGAATACAGCCCTGATTTTGATCTACTGCAGTTATTTGGGTCACTCCTCTAGAAGCGAATTCATAACAAATATTACCCGTACCGGAGAATAAATCTAAGACCGAAATCTCATCAAAATAAAACCTATTATTAAGAATATTGAATAAACCCTCTTTTGCCATATCAGTGGTGGGTCTCACTGGTAATTTTTTTGGCGCTTGTATGCGTCGTCCTTTGAATTTACCTGAAATAATACGCATTACAGAGAATTTAGTACTTCAAAATCTATGGTGTCATGATTTTCAGTAAAAGGTAAATTTGAAGTATAAATACTTACATTTTTAATGTATTGATAACATAAAGCATACAGTTCATCGTTTTTTTGAATGCTTCCGAAAAGTTTCAATGCTGTTTTTTCAGTATTGAGTTTTAATTGTTCGAAGGTAAATAATAGGTAATAGATAAAATCCTCCTTTGAATGATATTTAAAACTGTTGTAAAACAATAGTTTTTTTTGAGAGATAACCGCAATATCCATCTGACCATGTAAACTATTTACATAACAAACGGGCTTTTTTTCAGTGGTATTATTTTTTAAAAGCGTTTCTAATAGTACTGAACCATTATGTTTATAGGTAAACGCTCCAAATAATTCATAAATGTAATTGTTGACATTCATATAAGCAATGTAAACATTCACAATATCAAGATTATCTAATTCATCAAATGAAATATGATCCGCAGCTAAAATTTTGGAATTAAATTTTAAATAATTCGCAAGATTATCTTTATTAAAAAGTGATTTAGGCACTAAACTAAAAAGACTATTTCTTTGAATAACTAAGACTTCTGAGAAGGTCTTTTTCTGTAATGAGTTTCTTTCTATTAGGGCAACAAGACCTTTTTGTAGGCCATAAGGCGTGCGCTCTTTTTCAAAGCTAATAGCATCTGAAAGTACTATTTTGTGATCAACGGTATCAAGAACACAAAAAGAAAGTCCATTCAAGCTAACTTGAATGGACAGTTTTTTAAATTCTGATGAATTTGTAATATTAGTTTCCTTTTCGGTCATATATAGGTGGCCAATTACCACTAGTACTTACCTGAGTTAATGAACCTACTGTAATGTGAGTTCCGTTAACTTCTTCAACGCTATTGTGGCTATTTTCACGAGCCTGTAAATCTTTTGGCTGATCGCTAAGAACAGCACTTTTAGGTACCGTTGCTTCAAATACTGAAACATTATAACCACCTTTATTTATTGTTTTAGATTCCATTTTAACCTTCACACCTTCAGCACCAGGCACATTCATCATGGTTTTGTAGCGCATACTGTTTTTGAAGATTGAATCTCTAACAGGTACAGAATCTAAAATCTTTACAACTACAGTATCAACAGGCATGTCAATACCAAAATCTTTATTATACCTCATAAAAGATGAATCTTTTTTAGAAGTAATGATGTACTTGCCTGTATCTACAAAGCTCACTAGTGATTTAAAATTTTTGGCATATTTACCATTTACGGTTTTGTACGCTTCTTGCGAGTTTCTAATATCTTTGAGGTTAGAAATTACTTTTCCGAAACGCTCTTTTTTCACTTCAGCGAATCGAATAGGACCCGTAACCGATTGATATATTAAATAGGCAAAGACTATAGATAATAAACCTAAAAGTATAGTGACCACAGGTCTCATTTTTTGAGGTAGAAATCTATCCATCAACATTACCAAAGCAACGATGAGCGCAATTATTCCTATTATAATTAAAATTAGTTTAATCATTACATTCTATTTTTTTGTTTGGCGTGTCGACAAATTTACATTTTTTTTTGAATGCCAAAAGTTTTTACCCTAAAAATCCTGTTTATATTTGAACTCGTATGACTGGTCTTTCTGAAAGTGAATTTTATATAGTTTTAAAGGATAAGTTTCCTCATGAACCTACCTTGAAACAATCGCTTGCTTTACAGAAATTGTCATCCTATTTATTATCGCGCAAAAACAATACCATTTTTCTTTTAAAAGGATTCGCAGGTACAGGAAAAACTACTTTAGTAGGTACTCTTGTCAATAATTTATGGAAAACTTCAATGAAAGCTGTTCTAATGGCTCCGACCGGTAGGGCAGCTAAAGTTATGTCTAATTATTCGAAAACCCAGGCATTTACCATCCATAGAAAAATATATTTTCCTAAAAAACAAAGTGGAGGTGGTGTACAGTTTGTTCTAGCACCCAATAAGCATCGTAATACTGTATTTATTGTTGATGAGGCCTCAATGATACCGGATACGCCGGCAGATTCTAAGTTATTTGAAAATGGGTCTTTGCTTGATGATTTATTAATGTTCATTTATTCAGGGCACAACTGTCAACTTATCTTAATAGGTGATACAGCTCAATTACCGCCCGTAAAATTAAATTTGAGTCCTGCTCTTGATGCCAATAAACTTGAATTAAATTATAATAAAGATGTGGTCATGCTTGAACTTGATGAAGTTGTGCGTCAAGCTGAAGATTCAGGTATTTTGGTAAATGCAACTTTGTTACGTGAAAAATTACAGAGTGGTTTTTACGAGAGTTTTCAATTTAATGTTGCGCCTTTTAATGATATTGTTCGTTTGATTGATGGTCATGAAATTCAAGAAATTATAGATAGTTCATACCGTGAAAATGGCAAAGAAGAAACCGCTTTTATTGTGCGTTCAAACAAAAGGGCAAATTTGTATAATGAAAATATAAGAAGTCGAATTCTTTTCTTAGAAAATGAAATTGCCGTGGGTGATTATATGATGGTAGTGAAGAATAATTACTTTTGGATTGACCCAAAATCAGAGGCAGGCTTTATTGCCAATGGAGATATCATTGAAATTTTAGAGATTTTCGCCATCAAAGAATTGTACTCGTTTAAATTTGCTGAAGTTAAGGTTCAAATGGTTGATTACCCCAATCAAAGGCCTTTTGAAACGGTTTTGTTATTAGATACTATTAAGGCGCAAACACCATCGCTTTCTTACGAAGATGGTAATAGATTGTATCAAATGGTCATGGAAGATTATGCCTTAGAAAAATCAAAATACAAGAAGTTTTTAGGGGTTAAAAACAACAAATACTTTAATGCGCTCCAAGTCAAATTTTCATATGCAATTACGTGTCACAAATCGCAAGGGGGACAATGGAATACCGTATTTGTTGAACAGCCTTATTTACCAACTGGTGTAGATAAAGAGCACCTTAGATGGTTGTACACTGCGGTTACAAGAGCAAAAAAAAGGCTATATTTAATAGGATTTAAGAACGATTTTTTTGTTGATTCAGAATGAGTTACATTCGTGTCAATAGGATGTTTTAATCATTAAAAAATGACCTCAGAAACAATTTATAGTATTTTTTTAGGAGTTGGTTTGGCAGCCTCAGTAGGGTTTAGAGTCTTTTTACCACTTTTCGCATTAAGTTTAGCAGCTTTTTTCGGAAAATGGGAACTCAATGAAAGTTGGATGTGGATTGGAAGTTTAGCGGCCGTAATCACTTTAGGTGTTGCAACTGTTGTTGAAATCTTCGCTTATTTTATACCCTGGATTGATAATTTATTAGATAGTATGGCCGTGCCTTTAGCTGCTATTGCAGGAACCGCTGTAATGGTTTCTACGGTTGCGGGTTTAGATCCTGTTGTGACTTGGTCTCTTGCCATTATTGCTGGGGGCGGTACAGCAACGGCTATTAAAGGTGCAGGGGCATCGGGTAGACTAGCATCAACAGCGACAACCGGTGGTGTTGCAAACCCTTTGGTAGCTACTGTTGAGACGGGTACAGCAGCAGTCGTGACAACGGCTTCAATTTTTGCACCCGTTCTCGCCTCAATTTTAGTCATTATTATTTTGGTTATCATTTTTATGATTTACCGAAAATTTAAATCTCGTTTCAAAG
This sequence comes from uncultured Maribacter sp., assembly GCA_964554895.1. Taxonomy (GTDB): domain Bacteria; phylum Bacteroidota; class Bacteroidia; order Flavobacteriales; family Flavobacteriaceae; genus Maribacter_C. The sequence goes on from CAZKQM010000006.1 coordinate 19,403, forward strand.
CCTGAAATTGTAGTTATGAAAGTAATCGCCATGATACCTGCTCGATATGCAGCTTCGAGATTTCCGGCAAAATTAATGCAAGACTTATCTGGTAAACCTGTAATTGTGAGAACCTATGAAGCTACGGTCAATACAAAGTTATTTGATGAAGTCTACGTAGTCACTGATAGTCAGATTATTTTTGATACTATTTCGGCTATTGGAGGTCGCGCTATCATGAGTAAAAAAGAGCATAACTGCGGTAGTGATCGAATTGCCGAAGCCGTTGCTGACCTTGATGTAGATATAATTGTCAATGTTCAAGGCGATGAACCCTTTACTGACCGTACAAGTTTAGCAAGTGTTTTAAACGTTTTTGAAGGCGATATTGATAAAGAAATTGATTTAGCTTCTTTAATGGTTAAAATAACTGATGTAGCTGAAATTGAGAATCCAAATACAGTAAAAGTTATTGTTGATAATCGTAATTTCGCTTTATATTTTTCACGTTCTCCAATTCCTTTTCAAAGAGACGGTAAAGTAAAAACCTCCTTTTATAAACATAAAGGTATCTATGCCTTTAGAAAAAGTGCTTTGACTGATTTTCAAAGCTTGCCCATGTTAAAACTTGAGGCTGCAGAAAAAATAGAGGCCATACGCTATTTAGAATATGGTAAAAAAATTAAAATGGTAGAAACTTCGGTTAGTGGTATTGAAATAGATACTCCTGAAGACTTAAAAAGAGCTCAGGCTGAATGGAAGTAAATTTCAGTAGCATAAAAGTTATAGGGTTTGATGCTGATGATACCCTTTGGGTAAATGAAACTTACTTCAGAGAAACCGAAGAAAAATTTGCAGTACTATTAGAGGGGTTTGAAACCAAAAATAAAATTGACCATGAATTATTCAAAACAGAAATGGATAATTTGCAACTGTATGGATATGGTATAAAAGGATTCATGTTGTCAATGATTGAAACGGCTTTAACACTTTCTAATCATACCATATCACAAAAAACCTTGATTGAAATTATTAATCAAGGTAAAGCAATGATTTCGAAACCTGTAGAATTATTAGAAGGTGTAACTGAAGTACTTGAAAGCCTGCAGAATAATTACCGATTGCTAATTTTAACCAAGGGCGATTTATTAGATCAAGAACGAAAAATTAAAGAGTCTGGTTTATCAAAATATTTTCAACATATTGAAGTGTTAAGTGATAAGAAAGAAAGCAATTATTTAAATTTATTAGAAAATTTAGAGATTGATGTAAAAGAGTTTTTAATGATTGGAAATTCGTTAAAATCAGATGTTTTGCCATTAATTAATATAGGTGCTAAAGCAATTCATATTCCTTTTCATACGACCTGGCAACATGAACAAGTTGCAATTGAAAATAAGACAATTGAATACTTGAAATTGAATAAATTGACTGAAGTGTTAGACTATTTGAAACCTAAATATGCATTCAAGTAAAAATATAAGACAAGAAGTGCAAGAACCTAAGAAGAAAACAAGTTTTAGAAATTTTCCTATGGTGCCGAAGGTTGTATTTGGTTCAGGCAGTTTTAGTCAGTTAGATGGCATACTGTTACCGCAACGTAAACATGCCGAAGCTCCTTTTATTTTTTTGGTTGATGATGTATTTGAAGGATCTACCTTAATGAATGAGATTCCTTTAATTTTTAACGATCAAATTATTTTAATTTCAGCCAATCAAGAACCTAAGACCGAGCAAGTTGATGCGCTAGTTAAACAAATCAAAAGCACTTTTTCTGAAATGCCTTCAGGTATTGTGGGTATTGGTGGTGGTACGGTTCTAGATTTATCAAAAGCAGTGTCTATTTTATTAAATAATAAGGGTAGTGCCGCTGATTATCAAGGATGGGATTTGGTTAAAAAATCTTCTATTTATCATGTTGGTATTCCTACCATAAGCGGTACCGGTGCTGAGGTCTCAAGAACTGCAGTATTACTCGGTCCAAAAATGAAATTAGGAATCAATTCTGACCATACTACCTTTAATCAAGTTGTTCTGGATCCTGATTTGACAAAAGGTGTGGTAAACGATCAATGGTTTTTTACAGGAATGGATTGCTTTATACATTGTATTGAATCTTTAAACGGAACCTTTTTAAATACCTTTAGTCAGAGTTATGGCGAAAAAGCATTAGATCTTTGTAAGGAAGTATTTTTAGAAAATTTGTCGCCTTCAGAATCTAGAGAAAAATTAATGATGGCCTCATGGCATGGTGGTATGAGTATTGCGTATTCTCAAGTTGGTGTTGCACATGCATTGAGTTATGGACTCTCATATACTTTAGGCGTCAAACATGGAATAGGTAACTGTTTGGTATTCGATCATCTCGAAGAATTTTATCCTGAAGGGGTAGCACTTTTTCAAGAAATGAAAGCCAAACATCATATTGTTTTACCCCAAAATATCTGTGCAGATTTGAGCGATGAAGAATTCAATACCATGATTAAAGTAGCCATGGGTATGACTCCTCTTTGGGAAAATGCAATTGGCACTGATTGGAAAAAAATCATAACACCAGAAAAATTGAGATTAATTTACCAGAAAATCTAAGACTTTTTAAGATCATAAATCAAAGTCAATCGGCACTTTTCCTTTTGGTTAGATTTAGCCAAATATGATGCATACGATAGCAAAATTTATTTTCTTTAAATTGATGAAATGGCAAATGATTGGGTCATTTCCATCTGATGTAAAAAAATGTGTCATTATTGTAATTCCACATACAAGTAATGTTGATTTTTTTATGGGTCTGCTGGTACGTCGGGTTTTTAATGCACAGATTAATTGGGTTGGAAAGAAGAGTTTATTCAGGTTTCCGTTTTCATGGCTTTTTAAAGCATTAGGTGGAGCACCCGTGGATCGAAGCAAAAAGAACGATATGGTAAAAGCCACAGCTGATATTTTTTCAAAACGAGAAATTTTCAGGTTGACCCTAGCACCTGAAGGCACGCGTAAAAAGGTTGATCGCTTAAAAACGGGCTTTTATTATATTGCGAAGGCTGCAAAAGTGCCTATTGTAATGGTTGCCTTTGACTACGGTAAGCAACAAATAAAAATTTCTCCGGCCATTTATACTACGGAAAATAAGGAAGCAGATTTTAGAGTATACTATAAGTTCTTCGAAGGAGTGCAAGGAAAGATACCCGAAAATAGTTTTAATCATATCTTTTAAAAACAAAATTGTTTTTACTCTGCCCTAAAAAAAGCGCATTTAATCGATTAAAATTGTTATTCATCGATAAATTTTAGCAAAGACACTATTTAAAAGTTTTAAAATGTTAAAATTGCCTTGAGGTTAAAGCAATCTTAGAAAATTGATATTCATCAGTTTTACCCCCCACTCATTTTTTATTAATGACATTAATTTGAGACATTCAAATTCAATTCTCCCAGATCATTAATAAGCTTTGAAAGTAAGAGTTTCAAATTCATTTCCCCTGTAATATTAAGTATTCTGCACTATTGGTAGTGTTTAATTCCTGTTCCCTTTAGTATTTATTTACTGTGTTTTTGATGTTGTCAAATTCACTATCCCCCTTTATTAATTTATAAGAGCGTGGCGATTTTCGTTACCCGCTCATGCATCGCTTATTATAATACATGAGCGAGGTAATAGAAAGTTTAATAAGGCAATTGTTGTTTTATTATGCGCCCAATAAATGAAAAGGTAATTATGAAATAAGGGATTCTGAATGAAATTAAAATACATTAAAACTTTTTTTGCTATTTCAAATGTTTCAGCAGAAGTAAGCACTTCTGCCTTGATTTTACCTTTCCTCAATTATCGTATAAAAGTAAGTCGTGCTCTATTGAGAAATATAGAACTAACGCTCAACCATACGATTAAACATTCTAATTCTTAAATAAAATCTAAATAATCAAATCATTCAATATTTAACGCCATGAAAATCAAAACTCCACAAGTATTTACAAAATTAGTTTTCCTTTTAACATTCTTATTGGGCTTTGCACAGTTAGTCATTGCTCAAGTTGATATTGTTGAAGAAGTAAATTCAAGTCCCGTTGTTGGTACACCATTTACGGTTACTGTTGGCTTAGAATCAACTGCTCAGTTAATTGAAGCTGCTGAGGTGCACTTAACTTTTGACCCGACAATTCTACAAATTTCAAGTATAACAACCGGCAGCAATAATCCGCTGACTACGGTGTTTGTACCAGCATCATTTGATAATACTGCTGGAACCATTGATTTTGCTGGTGGAATTCAGGTGCCATTGACCAGTCCTGGAGCACCTGTAGATGCTAACTTTGATTTGATTGTTATCGAATTTGTTGCTTCACAAACAGGACCTACAACTTTAAATTATATCGATCCAAATCCACCATTTGCTTTAACGGTGGCCTTTTCGGTGGGTGTCAATGTCTTGAATACTCCAGACCCTTTTGAGTTAGCAATTGGCGCGGACAATAATGATCCTATTGCCGATTTTACGATTACACCAAATCCTGCAGAAACTAATGAATTGATTTCTTTTAATGGTGCAACTTCTTCAGATCCAGATTTGGGTGATACGCTGACATATGATTGGAATTTTGGTGATGGAAATACAGGATCAGGACAAACTATTGATTATACATATACTGCGGCCAATACCTATAATGTTACACTAACGGTTAACGACGGCAATGGTGGTATCGCTAGTGAAAGTAAGCAAGTAGTGGTAAATGTACCTACGGTAAATACGTATGTAATCACACCAACTGCTGGAGCTAATGGTTCGATAACACCAGATGTTGCAACATCGGTTGTTGCAGGCGGAAATCAACTTTTTAATATTATACCCGACACAGGTTATGAGATTGCTGATGTTTTGGTAAATGGTAATTCAGTTGGAGCAGTAACATCCTATGAATTTGAAAATGTCAATTCAGCTGGTACAATTAGTGCTTCTTTCAGTTTGATAAATACAGTTCCCATAATTTCATTGGCAGCAACTGCTACGGTTGATGAAAATGGATCAGTTAGCGTGCCACTTTCCATTACTGATGATGACGGAGATAATTTAAACATAGCTATCACTTCTTTTTCTCAAGAACCTGCAAATCTTCATTCAAATCAAGCTCCTATGGGTACTCAAAGAGATCCATTTCCTTTTGATGCTTCCGGATTTTTAAGTGAAACAGGGGTCGTAAGTTCGAATGGTTCGTATAATTCTTCGTTAGAATTTAACCCGGTATTTGGTGATGGTGGTTCTGATGGTGATGGTAATGGAATGTATGAAATTATTGTAAGTGTTGAAGATGAAGACGGAAATACAATTGATGAAACTTTGATCTTAACTGTCAATGATGTCGCTCAATTTATACCAGAAAGTTTAACGAGTGCCACACGTATTGAGGCAGAATCTTTTGATAATCAGGGTCCGCCAAATTCGGGTAGTGGTACAAGTGGTATTGGGGTAGAAGTAAACCCGACTTTGACAAATATCGGATTTACAAACAATGGTGATTTTGCAGAATATTTAATTGATGTTGAATCAGCGGGCACGTATCAAATTAGTTTAGCAGTCGCTAGATCAAGTAATGCCGTACATACAATGACCATCAATGGCGATCCAACCGCCACAATAGTAGTACCTAACAACGGAAACTGGCAAGATTTCAGTAACATGCAAACTACAACTATTGATTTACCTCAAGGTCCACAAACTTTACGTTTTGATTGGTCTGGTGCATCTGGTTTTTATTTCAACATTGATTATTTCGACATCACATTTATGGGAGCCGTTGATAATCCGCCAACAATTAGTTCAATTGCTGATGTTTCTGCCAACGAAGGCGATGCACTGTCAATACCAATAATAGTAACTGATGACACTGACCCTTCCGCTACCATTGAAATCTATGACATAAGTGATGGAGGAACAAATAATCCTTTCAACCCTACAACACTTGTAAATATAGGGTCCTTAAATGGATCTAATGGTAATTACACCTTTGATTGGACACCGGCCGCTGGCACTGGTCGCTCTTATTTAGCAAGAGTCAGTGCAAATGACGGAGTCAATTCAGCCGTTATGGAAGAATTTAAAATTGATATTGCGCAGCAAGTAGAAAGTATCATTTTAGCTAGAACCTTTAATAATCCATTACCGGCTTACGGTAATGCAGCACCCTCTGGTGCAGCAGGTGAAGATTTTTCTATCACAATTGAAACTTCTGCTGCAAGAAATGTAGGTTTCATAAATGCCAATGATTTCATTGAGTATCTGGTAAATGTTCCAGTAGCTGGAAGCTATGACCTTAGAATAAGCGCTGCTAAAGGCAATGCAGGATCAATGACATTTTCAATATCAGAAGATAATGGTGGTTTTAATGAGATTGGTTCATTTACCGTTCCTCAAAGTCCATTACCAAATAGATGGCAAAATTATATAGATCAAAATACCACCGTCAATTTTTCAAATAGTGGAGTTCAAATAATTAGACTTGATTTTAATGGTCAAGTGAATTTAAGAGAACTAGAATTTACGGCAGCTGATGACTTTGCTCCTGTTATTGAACCTATCGCTGATGTTGACGTAAATCAAGAAGATACGGTAACAGTTGATGTGACAGTTATAGATTCAGGAAATCCTACGGTATCAATTGTAATCTATGATAAAAGTGTTGGGGCAGGAACAAATACAGACCCTCTAACTTCAGGTTTGGTGGTACCAGCTTCCGATTATTCTTTTGTAGATGACGGTAGTGGTAATTACACACTCACATGGGTAACTGATGATACAGATTCACGATCTTACTCTGCCACTGTTTCAGCAGATGATGGTGTGAACCCAGTGGTAACAGAAACGTTTACAATTGACGTGGCTCATGACATTCTATCTGGAAAAATAAAAGCAACTACTTTTAATGAACCCATTCCGTTTTATGGTAGTAATCCAACGGTTGGTTATTCTGTTTCAGTAGAGACAAGTAATAACAACATTGGATGGGTAGATCCTGGAGAATTTGTAGAATACTTAATAAACGTTCCAACAGCAGGGGCCTATGATTTGACGGTTTATGCATCCAAAGGAAATAATTCAGGCGGTAATCCTACCACTTTAACAGTTTCTGAAGATAATGGTGGGTTCTCAGCAATTGCAACATTTTCAGTCGCGAATAACGGTTGGAACAATTTCAATGAGCATGAAGCAACAGTTAATTTTACGAATGCCGGTATCCAAAGACTAAGATTTGATTTTGCTGGTGGCATGAACATTACAGAATTTGAATTTTTACCTTCTAGTACTAATGATACACCAGTAGTAACTATTTTAACACCCTCAAACAATATTGCTCTTACAACGGGTATCTCACTTGATTTTTCTGCAACAGCAATTGACACAGAAGATGGCGATTTATCTTCAACTATAGAATGGAGCTCTGACCTTGATGGTAATTTAGGTACAGGTAATACATTATCTGCAACCTTAAGCTCAATAGGTGTTCATACAATAACAGCTTCGGTCACTGACGGTGATCCTACAATTCCTCAGACTGGAACGGCAATATTAACCTTGACGGTCACTGAAACCGATCCTGCTTGTGATGTTCGTTTTCGCGTCAATGCAGGAGGCCCCACATTATTAGCAAATTCTGGAAATTTCGAAGAAGATCAAGCTGTTGCAGCCAATGATGCAGGATCTTCAGCAAGCCCAGGTACGCCTTCGTCTTATGTTGATTTAACAGCTCCTGCTATTGATAAAACATTTGGATCGCTTACACCTTTAGTTGAAAATAATACAGGCTATCCTGAATATTTATTTCAAACTGAGAGATTCAGTACTCAAGGAAATCCTAATAACATGAATTGGTCTTTTCCGACTGGCGACGGAATTTTTGAGGTAAAAATTCTTTTCAATGAAAATTGGGAAGGAGAACCAGCAAATCCGCGCGTTTTTGACGTAGTAATTGAAGGAAACCTTGCTTTTGATGACTATAGACCATCGGTAGATGGTACTGAAATTAATATTGCTAAAGTTGAAACGTTTGAAGTTGCAGTAGAAGATGGAACGTTGAATGTGAATTTTATTAAAGGAACGCAAAACCCATCTGTAAAAGGTTTTGATATTTGTTATATCTCAGATTTACCAACAGATACTCAACCTACCTTAGTAATTAATACGCCTACTGTAAATGGCACCCCAACGTCAGTGGTGCGCGGAACAACATTTAATTTTGAGGCAACTGCAACAGATGTAGAAGATGATAATACGAGCTTAACAAATTCAATTAGTTGGAGCATCGATCCTTTCGAGCCTAGTTTTGGAGGTTCAGGCGGTTCCTTTGCTGAAGAGCTTTTCATTCCTGGTACCTATACTATTACAGCATCTGTTACAGACAGTGACAACAATGAAATAACAGATGAAATTGAACTAACCGTTGAAGGCCCAGACGTAGATTTTGTTTTTCCCGCGGATGGAGATGTAGTTAATGATACGGAACTAATGGTTACTTGGACAGCTTTAAATATGTTTTTAGAAGGTCCGAACAATGAACATTTTCATATTTGGGTAAATCCTGCTAATGTAAATAATTTGGTAGAAGATGATCGAATTTCAACAGCTAGTGTGCCTGAACAATTGTACTGGAATATTGGTAGTGCAGACGGAATTGTTGAAGGTCAAAATACTTTAGTAATTATCGCCGCCGAAAGTGGTCATGATAATTTTACCAATAGTGAAGCAAGAGATGTCGTCTCATTCACGGTCGAACTTCCTGACACGACCAATCCCGAAATTGAATGTCCGGAAGATATAGTAGTTGATAATGATGAAGGCGATTGTGGTGCTATTGTAAGTTTTACAGAGCCAGTGGGTACTGATGATCAGCCGGGAGCGGTAACGTCTCTTATTTCAAGTCTATCAAGTGGTGATATTTTTCCTTTAGGAGAGACTACAGTTACGTATGAAGTAGTTGATGCTGCTGGCAATAGTAGTCAATGTAGTTTTACGGTTACTGTAAATGATACAGAGGCACCGGAAATGGTTTGTCCTCCAAATATAAGTGTAGTTAGTTTAGATGGCAGTCCTATTAGTATTGCAGATATCGGAATGGCTACCGCCAGTGACAATTGCTCAGGCGATTTGACCATATCGAGTGTGGTATTGGGGTCTACCGATCCTATTCCAGCATTCTTCCCTGTGGGTATGACAGTTATACAGTGGTCAACGATAGATGAAGCTGGCAACCCAACTTTCTGTAATCAGAGTATCACGGTTACCTTCACACCATCCTCTGAAAATGACATAACCGCATTTACCTTGCCAGGTCAAACCGGACCAACAGCGATTAGTGGTACTGACATTTCAGTGACTCTGCCAGTAGGTAGTGATGTTACGAATTTGGCACCTGCTAGTTTGGTATTCTCGGCCGGCGCAACTATCAGTCCTGCTGTAGGAGATACGCAAGACTTTAGTAGTCCTGTGATGTATACGGTTACGGCACAAGATAATAGTACGCAGACCTATACAGTAACGGTAACGGTTGAAGAAGATACCACTGACCCAGAGGTCACTTGCCCTGAAGATATTGTTGTCGATACTGATACTGGGGAATGTGGAGCCATAGTTGATTTTATGGCCAGTGCCACAGATGACCAACCCGGTGTAAGCACTTCAGCATCAATTGCAAGTGGAACACTGTTCGAAGTAGGAACAACGCAGGTTACCATCACAGCAACTGATGCTGCGGGTAATGAAGCTGAATGTACATTTAATGTAACAGTTAATGATACTGAGGCGCCAGAAATAGTTTGTCCACCAGACGTAAGTGTAGTTAGCTTAGATGGCAGTGATGTCACTATCAATAACATAGGATTCCCTGTTGTAACTGATAATTGCGATCAATCTTTACTTTTTTCTGCTACCTTAGTAGGGTCGAGTAGGCCTATTCCATTTGCTTACCCTGTCGGTACAACCCTAGTTCAATGGGCCACAACTGATTCTGCGGGCAACACAGCTTTCTGTAATCAGAGTATTACGGTTACCTTCACACCATCCTCTGAAAATGACATAACCGCATTTACCTTGCCAGGTCAAACCGGACCAACAGCGATTAGTGGTACTGACATTTCAGTGACTCTGCCAGTAGGTAGTGATGTTACGAATTTGGCACCTGCTAGTTTGGTATTCTCGGCCGGCGCAACTATCAGTCCTGCTGTAGGAGATACGCAAGACTTTAGTAGTCCTGTGATGTATACGGTTACGGCACAAGATAATAGTACGCAGACCTATACAGTAACGGTAACGGTTGAAGAAGATACCACTGACCCAGAGGTCACTTGCCCTGAAGATATTGTTGTCGATACTGATACTGGGGAATGTGGAGCCATAGTTGATTTTATGGCCAGTGCCACAGATGACCAACCCGGTGTAAGCACTTCAGCATCAATTGCAAGTGGAACACTGTTCGAAGTAGGAACAACGCAGGTTACCATCACAGCAACTGATGCTGCGGGTAATGAAGCTGAATGTACATTTAATGTAACAGTTAATGATACTGAAGCGCCTATGGCTGTATGTAGTGATGCAACTATAGTTTTGAATGGTTCAGGTACTGCTAGTATAGATCCAATTGTGCTAGGAAGCGGCTCAACAGACGCTTGCGGAATTGCAACTATAGTTGCTGATAAAACGGTATTCACTCAAGCTGATTTAGGATCAAATACGATTACCCTTACGGTTACTGATTTGGCTGGAAATTCAAGTACCTGTACCTCGGTGGTAACAGTTGAAGGGGTCACAGTTGGTACTTCAGAACTAACTGTTCTAGATTCAAGAACTGATACGCCTTTGTTTGATTTAGTAGATGGCATGGTTATTCAAAAAAGTGCTATCGGAGAAATTCCGTTAGGTATAATTTATGATTCAAGCTTTAATCCTGGGGGTGTCTTTTTCATCTTAACGGGCCCTCTAACCGAAACTAGAAATGAAGGTCCAACCCCGCACTCTGTTTTTGGAGATATAGGTGTTGATATTCAAGGCAAGCCATTTCCTGTAGGTAATTATACATTAATAGCTAATCCTGTAGTCGGGCCAACACTTACGATTAATTTTGAAGTTGCAGACGGGCCAGATCCTTGTGAAGATTACGACGTAGCATTAAGTGCTAGCGTATCACCGCAGACCTGTAATGGAGCAGATGGCGAAATATCAATTTCTGTAACGGGTGCCAGTTTGCCATTAACTTATAATTGGAGCCATGATAATTCACTTCAAAGTGATACCGCAATAGGTCTTTCTTCAGGAAACTATTCAGTGACAGTTACCGATGCTAACGGATGTTCTGATACGGTTACAACCACCTTAACTGAACCAACAGGTATCAATGCTCAATTGAGTTCTAGTGTTTCGCCGCAAACTTGTGGTGGCACTGAAGGAGAACTATCAATTTCTGTAACAGGCGCTAGTATTCCTTTAATGTATGATTGGAGTCATGATAATTCGCTTCAAAGTGATACGGCAACAGGGCTTTCAGCAGGAAGCTATTCGGTTACTGTCACTGATGCTAACGGATGTTCAGATACTGTTTCAACAACTTTGAGTGATCCTGCTAGTCCGAATGTGACCTTAGGTTCTTTCCCTGCTGTATTAGAATCAGATGCATCATTTAGTTTAACAGGGGGCATACCACTTGGTGGTACGTATAGTGGTCAGGGCGTATCAGGCGGTACATTTAACCCTGCCATTGGTCAAGGTAGTTATGTAATAACGTATGATTATACAGATCCTGTTACGGGTTGTGATGGCAGTGCTTCAAGTACCATAATGGTTACTTCTGAAGTGGTAAATTCTGCATTATTAGTTTTAGATTCAAGAGATGACAGTGTCTTATTTCCTCTTTTAGATGGCATGGTTATTCAAAAAAGTGCTATCGGAGAAATTCCGTTAGGTATAATTTATGATTCAAGCTTTAATCCTGGGGGTGTCTTTTTCATCTTAACGGGCCCTCTAACCGAAACTAGAAATGAAGGTCCAACCCCGCACTCTGTTTTTGGAGATATAGGTGTTGATATTCAAGGCAAGCCATTTCCTGTAGGTAATTATACATTAATAGCTAATCCTGTAGTCGGGCCAACACTTACGATTAATTTTGAAGTTGCAGACGGGCCAGATCCTTGTGAAGATTACGACGTAGCATTAAGTGCTAGCGTATCACCGCAGACCTGTAATGGAGCAGATGGCGAAATATCAATTTCTGTAACGGGTGCCAGTTTGCCATTAACTTATAATTGGAGCCATGATAATTCACTTCAAAGTGATACCGCAATAGGTCTTTCTTCAGGAAACTATTCAGTGACAGTTACCGATGCTAACGGATGTTCTGATACGGTTACAACCACCTTAACTGAACCAACAGGTATCAATGCTCAATTGAGTTCTAGTGTTTCGCCGCAAACTTGTGGTGGCACTGAAGGAGAACTATCAATTTCTGTAACAGGCGCTAGTATTCCTTTAATGTATGATTGGAGTCATGATAATTCGCTTCAAAGTGATACGGCAACAGGGCTTTCAGCAGGAAGCTATTCGGTTACTGTCACTGATGCTAACGGATGTTCAGATACTGTTTCAACAACTTTGAGTGATCCTGCTAGTCCGAATGTGACCTTAGGTTCTTTCCCTGCTGTATTAGAATCAGATGCATCATTTAGTTTAACAGGGGGCATACCACTTGGTGGTACGTATAGTGGTCAGGGCGTATCAGGCGGTACATTTAACCCTGCCATTGGTCAAGGTAGTTATGTAATAACGTATGATTATACAGATCCTGTTACGGGTTGTGATGGCAGTGCCACGGCAACTATTCAGGTAAATGCTGACAATCCTCCAGCAATAGAGATTGAAAGTTTCACTTTGGTCGATGCAGATTCCAATTTAGATATTATGACGCTGACCAATGGTAGTGTTATTTTATTTACAGATTTACCGACAACTAATCTTAATATTCGTGCAAATACAATTGGTAATGTCGGCAGTGTTAGAATGGTACTTACCGGTGCTCAATCGCATGCCCTGACAGAATCTGTAGCCCCTTATTCATTGTTCGGAGATTTTCCGGTTGGAGATTATTTTGCTGCACAATTTATTGCCGGTGATTACGTAATATCCGGAACACCGTATTCTCTAGGAGGAGCAGGTGGCATCGCTGGAAATTCATTAAGTATTGACTTTAGGTTTAGTGCTGGCATTTTACAGAATTTAAAATCAGCGCCGAAAGAAATGGTTATTTCTCCAAATCCGGTTGATAGAATTGCGACGATTCTTTTTGAGACACCAAAAAGGGTACAAACCATATATATGTATGATGGTAGTGGGCGCTTGGTTAAGGTCTTTAAGGGTAACCCTGATGAAGAAGTACTATTAGAAAAGGTACCCGTACAAGATTTGCAATCCGGTATTTATTACGTCAAGACCGTAGATTTTGAAGGTCGTGAATTTCAACAGCAAATGGCAATAAAAAGATAGTATTAAGGAATAAAAGAAAAGGGAGAAAAGATGAAGAATATAAATTCTAGAAAATTTAGTAAGGTCTATATTGTACAATTCAATGGTATTCAATTGATTAAAATGTTTACTGTTAATTGCTTAAAATGGTTGCTAATTGGATTGTTGGCAATTGGTTTACAAATTATAAATGCACAATCTTTTGATAGCAGTAATTTAGATTTTAATGGTTTTTCAGGTGTTAATAATGGCACTTCATTGGAGTTTGGGCCTGATGGCAATCTCTATGTAACAGAAGAAAACGGACTGGTAAAGATTTATACCATTCAGAGAAATGGTGAAAAAGACTATTCCGTTACTGATGCCCAAGTTTTAACCTTGGTACAGTCAATTCCGAATCATGATGATGATGACGGTAGTTTAGGTGGGCCAACTAACCGTCAAGTAACGGGTATAACAGTTACTGGTACTGCTGCTAACCCTGAAGTATACGTTTCATCTAGTGATAGAAGACGTGGTGCTGGTGGCTCAGGTGGCGATGTCGATTTAGATACCAACTCAGGGGTAATTACTCGTTTGACAAAGAACGGATCCGGGGTTTGGGAAGCAGTAGATATCGTACGTGGCCTTCCAAGATCAGAAGAAAATCATGCCACTAACGGCATGCAGTATGTAACTATTGCTGGTAAAGATTGGCTTATTGTAAGCAGTGGAGGTTTTACAAATGCTGGAGCTCCATCTAATAATTTTGCATTCATTACTGAATATGCCTTATCTGGTGCTGTTTTAGCAATTGATATAGCCGCCATCGAAGCATTACCCATTTTAAATGATGGTGCAAGAAATTATGTGTATGATTTACCAACTTTAGATGATCCAACAAGGGCAAATGTTGGCCCAGAAGATCCTGACGACCCTGGATACACAGGCGTCGATATTAATGATCCATGGGGTGGAAATGACGGTTTAAATATGGCAATGCTGGTGCCTGGTAGTCCCGTTAAAATGTTCTCTCCTGGCTTTCGAAACACTTATGACACTATTATTACGGAAGATGGACATGTCTATGTAACCGACAATGGTGCAAATGGCGGTTGGGGAGGTTTTCCTGAATTTGAGGGTGATGCAGCTATGATAACCAATAATTATCGCTCAGGTGAACCAGGTAGCACAGGTCCTGATCAAGCTCCAAATTCAACACCCTTTGATCCTCAAGTTAATAATAGCGATCATTTGAATCTAGTGACGACTAATGTAGATTCATACGTTTTTGGATCCGTTTATGGGGGTCATCCATGTCCTGTAAGAGCTAATGTAAATGCCGGTTTATTTACTAGAGGCACGCATTCAGCAGGGGGCACAGGTCAAGCATTTTCCGATTCTTATTTTAGAACTCAAGTTTATGACCCTGATGGTTCAACACCCAATTCAGAAACTGATCCAACTAAAGCTTTACCAGCCAATTGGCCACCAGTTGACCCAAGTCTAATAAATGCTGAAAATGCAGATTTTAGACAACCCACTCAAACCCCGGGCGTAAACCCTGAAGGTATTGATGATATTATTGTAGTCAATTGGAGTAACAATACAAACGCAGTTGCTGAGTATACGGCTTCAAATTTTGGAGGCGTTATGAAAGGCGATTTAGTGGCTGGCAAAGGTAATGCGCTTCATAGAGTTGATCGTGATGCTTCGGGAAATATTATTGGCTTTCAAGAAAGTGAATTTACTGGTATTTCTGGTAATGCTTTAGGTGTAGATTGTCAAGGTGATGCAGATATTTTTCCAGGAACCATCTGGGTAGCAAATTATAGCGGAGATGATATTGTCATCTTAGAACCAAATGATTTTGTAATATGTATTTTACCTGGTGAACCAGGGTATGATGCTAATGGAGATAATGATTCTGATGGCTATACCAATAATGATGAACTATTGAATGGAACAGATCTTTGTTCAGGTTCTTCACAGCCTACCGATTTTGATGGCGATCTAGTTTCAGATTTGTTAGACTTAGATGATGATGGCGACGGAATCAATGACAACTTAGATCCATTTCAATTGGGCGAATCATTTGATTTACCTGTAGAGAATGAACTTTTCTTAGGAACCGACTTGGGTGGATATCTAGGTTTGGGTTTCACAGGTCTAATGAATAATGGAGATGCAAACCCTAATTACTTAAATTGGCAAGATGATCCTTTAGTCTCAACTTCTGATATTGATGATATTTTAGGGGGTGCCATTGGGGCGGTTACCATGTTCCAAACTACGGGTGATGCGATCACAAATAATCAAGAAAAGGCTTATCAATATGGTATTAACGTAGATAATAATTCAGGTCAATTTACTATCCATGGGCGCATGTTTCCACCTTTTCATAATTTTTCTCCGACTGAATCTCAAGGAATGTTTATAGGCGATGGATTTCAAGACAATTATGTAAAAATAGTCTTAGGAAGTAATTTTGAACTTAGTATTTTAGGTGAAAATAATGGAAGTCAGGTAACTTATTTAGCGCCTTTAGGAATTGGTTTCGACCCGGCAATCACGACCAGTTTCGATTTATTTTTAGACATTGATTCAGCCACGGGCAATGCCCAAGCAAGATATCAAATTAATGACGGTGCTATACTAGATTTAGGTTTGCCTTTTACTATTCAAGGCGGTACCTTGTTAAGTTTGCAAAACTCAGAACCCTTAGCAGTTGGTATCATTGGTACGGCTGACTCTGATGATAATTTTTCAGCAAGTTGGGATTTTCTTAGTGCCTTTGGTCAAGTACCTTTTGTTACTCAAGAGTTACCTGATTTGGATCGGCTAATCAATGCAAGTACTGAGGTAATTGGTCTTGATACGTATTTTAATGATGATGAAGGCCTCGAAAACTTAACGTATGCTGTGGTCGGCAATTCAGACCCTTTAATTGGTGTTTTAATATCAGGAAATAATTTGGAGGTAACTTATCCTTCTGCACCAGCAGCTACAACTATTATAATACGGGCAACAGATACTGACGGTTTTTTTATAGACCAAAGTTTTGATATCGTTGTCATCGATGAACCGGTAGCACTTTATAGGGTAAACTCAAACGGACAAGCATATACGGATGGCAATGGAGAAAATTGGCAAGCTGATAATTTCTTTATTGGCGGCAACACCTTTGCTAAAGTAGGTCAAGCTATTGGTAATACTACTGATGATGAACTCTATGAAGAAGAACGTTTTGGAAATTTTAGTTACGAATTTCCAGTATCTGACGGTGATTATATTGTTGAGCTACATTTTGCCGAAATATTTTTTGGTCAGCCTGGAGGAGGAGCCAGTGGTGGAGTTGGAAGTCGTGTTTTCAACGTTAATATTGAAGGTGGATCAGAAGAACTTTCAAATTATGACATTTTCGCTGAAGTCGGTTCTGCAAATGCGGTGGTTAAAACTTTTGAAACTTCGGTTTCAGATGGTAGTTTAAGTATTGTTTTTACTAATGTTACCAACAATGCCAAAATTTCTGCGATTGCTATTTTGAGTAGCTCAAGTTCTGGAGTACCCTTAGCTGTTGAAACAGTTCAAAATCAAACCAATACTTTAGGGGAAGAACCAGTATTAAGTATTGTAGCTACAGGCGGCAGTGCGAACGAAACATTTGACTTTTCGGCGACAGGCCTTCCTCCAGGTCTTACTATTGAAAATACCAACGGGTCAATTTTGGGGGTTATATCATCAGATGCAAGTGTAGTTGGCAGTTATCCAGTAGCCGTTACGGTAAGTAAACCATCTTCAATTCCAGTTACCACGAGTTTTGTCTGGAATATTACAGACTCAAATGCTACCAATGCTGTCGTATTTCGGGTCAATACAGGAGGTGCGCTGACACCATCTATTGATAGTTCTCCAGTTGCTTGGGAAGAAGATCAAAAATTGGCTGGTAATGCTGGAGGTAATGCAGTCAATGGTACGCCTTCGCCTTATGTAAATTCTGCAACTCAAGACAATACTTTTGGAGTAACATTACCCAACACGTTTGTAAATAATACCGGCTATCCTGATATATTATTTGCTACAGAACGATGGAACCTTAATCCTATTCCTAATAATATGCAATGGAGTTTCCCTACGGGCAATGGCGATTTTCAGGTTAATCTACTTTTTAATGAAATTTGGAACCAAGAGAATACTGTTCCCGCTAACAATAGAATTTTTGATGTTGAGATTGAAGAGCAATTAGTTTTAGATAATTATCGCCCCTCTTTAGATGGAACCGAAGTTAATATAGCTAAGCAAGAATCATTTCAAACTACAGTATTAGATGGTGTTTTGAATATTGATTTTATAAAAATTAACCAAAACCCTGCTATAAAGGGAATTGAAATCTTAAGTGTTCAGTCTCCCATTTCTGATGAGTGGACTGCTCAAACTGATGATGAAAATTATACCGCCCGTCATGAATGTTCTTTTGTGCAAGCCGGAGATAAGTTTTACTTATTTGGCGGACGCGAAAACTCTGCTGATTTAGACGTTTATGATTATGATTCTAAGACATGGAGCACCATTGGAGGTTCAGCGCCTGCTGATTTTAATCATTTTCAGGCGGTTGAACACCAAGGGCTTATCTGGGTAATAGGTGCTTTTAAAGACAATGGGTTTCCAAATGAAATGCCAACTGATTTCGTGTGGGCGTACAATCCGGCTACCAATAGTTGGACACAAGGCCCCGCAGTGCCCACAAATCGTAAACGAGGATCGGCAGGGCTTGTAGTTTACAATAATAAATTTTATGTAGTAGGTGGTAATACCATTGGGCATAATGGGGGGTATATTCCTTGGTTTGATGAGTTTGATCCTGTAACGGGACTATGGACAACATTAACAGATGCACCTCGGGCAAGAGATCACTTTCATGCCGGTGTTATTGATGATAAATTGTATGTTGCTGGTGGTCGACTTTCAGGCGGCCCAGGGGGTACTTTTAATCCCTTAATAGCAGAAGTTGATGTGTATGATTTTACTGAAGGAACATGGTCAACCTTACCTTCAGCTCAAAATATACCAACGCCTAGAGCAGCAGCATCGGTAGCTGTTTTAGAAAATGAGTTATACGTAATTGGAGGCGAAATTGAAGATGATCTTCAAGGAAATACAATCAATGATGCTGTTAAAACTACTGAAGCGTTCAACCCAATTACAGGAAATTGGACGTCAAAGGCTGATCTTATTTTGGAGCGTCATGGTACTCAAGCAATTTCATCAGGCAATGGTATTCATCTGGCAGCAGGTTCAAGTTCTAAAGGTGGTGGCGGAACCACGAAAAATATGGAATTTTATGGATCTGATAACCCAACGGGTACAGGCTTAGTGGCCGGTGTTCTCACTGTTGATGCATCAGTTTCTGTGCCGGCAGGAGGAACAGAAACAGTAACACTTTCGCATGCTTCAGGTAATACGGGTATTTTAATTACGAGTATTCAATTAGGTGGTTCAAATGCTGGTAATTTTTCTATTGCCGGAAATTCTGGATTTAGTTTATTGAACCCAGGTGAAACAGTTGATATTCCGATTAATCATATTGGTCTTGGTGAAGGAGATATGGCTAATTTAATCGTAGTGTATGATGATGGGTCTATAATTTCTTCAGCCGTAGTTTCAGGTGAGGCAGTTCCTGAAGTACTTTTTCGAGTCAATGCAGGGGGTGCCTTAGTGACCGATTCGAATGGAGATTTTGAAGAAGACCAAAGCGCAGTTCAAGCGGGCGGATCATCAAATTTAGGTACACCATCGCCCTATATTAATCTAAATCCACCGGCGGTCGACAAGGCAAGTGGTGCAACTACACCAGTACAAAATAACACTTCGTATCCTGATGCTGTTTTTCAAACGGAACGTTGGAGTGATGCAGCCAACCCTGATAATATGCAATGGAGTTTTCCGACTGGAGATGGCTTGTTTGAAGTAAATCTTCTATTTAATGAGAATTTTGCCAATGAAAATACGGTGCCGGCTAATAATCGAATTTTTGATGTGGAAATAGAAGACTTGATAGTTCTCGATGATTACAGACCATCTGTAGATGGTACCGAAGTAAATATTGCAAAGGTTGAAACATTTCAGGTTGCCGTTGATGACGGAATTTTAAATATTAATTTTATAAAGGGCAACCAAAACCCTTCGGTGAAAGGTATTGAAATCTTGAATGTTGCTCCAGCTAATTTTGAAGGCCCAATTGTATCCAACCCGGGCGCTCAAGTTGGAGTAGAAGGAGATCTGGTCAATTTGCAAATTGTGGCGGTTGATGGAATGAGTCCCTCTTGTGGCTCATTGGTCTATTCGGCAGAAAATCTTCCAGATAATTTAACGATTGATGAGACTACAGGCCTTATTTCGGGAACTTTACTAGCAGGAACGGGAAGCGGTACAGCGGGAGCGTTTATTGAAGAAAATGGGCTGGTAGTAATAGAAATGGAGACAACTGATAATTTACCCGGCAGTTGGGTAGATTCAGACAATTCAACTTCCCCGAATATTTCGAACCCAGGAGATGCTAGTGGCGATGACTTTATCATTTGGGAAGGAGCACAATCATTAAATGCCCAAGGAAACGGATTAATTAGCTATCCAATAGAAATATCAACAACCGGTATCTATCAATTCAAATGGCGTACCCAAGTTGGTAATGGTACCAGTTCAACAGATCATAACGATACTTGGTTAAAAATAGAGGGTGATGCTTTTTACGGGCAAAAAGTTGCTACAGGAAACATAGTATGTCCGAAAGGATCTAACAGTAGTACTAATGATTGCGTGGGCAGTGCTCCTCAAGGTTCGGGTGGTAATGGCTGGTTTAAGGTGTATTCTAGCGGTGCTACTAATTGGACATGGTCGACCTTGACAAATGATAATGACGGACATGAAATTTTTGCTCGCTTTGATACACCTGGCACTTATAACATTTTGATTTCGGCGAGATCCAGTAGTCATGCAATTGATCGGATGGTTTTGGTACATGATGATTTTAATGGTAATGAGCAGAGTTTGGCAATTCCAGAATCTGATCGTGCCGTTGGTCAAGAAATAGGAGCTTCAGAAGATAGCCCGTATGAGGTTGTTGTCAGTGTTACTGACGCCTGTGATCCTCCTACAACCAACGATGTTGCTTTCATATGGAATGTAACTGCAACAGAAATTGGTAACCCTTCTGCAATGGTGCAAGTAACTGCTGGTACTGGTTTGGGGTCTTCTACTTTTGGCAACAACTCCTTCGTAATTAGTAATAATGGTGATGATGACATTGTAAACTTTACCATAAATATGACAACTGGGTTTATGCAAGATGTCGTATTTGACCCAATTGGCACAGCTGGAGATTCGACTGCAAAATGTTTGACAGCCGGTTCTAGCCCTGGTGGCCCTGTGGGTCTGACCGTTGGAGCAAATGGAAATGGTCAAGATGATTGCGTTGACATTTTTACGCAATTTCATAACGGAATTAATGCTGAAGAAGGGTATGATATTATGAGTCTAGATTTTACTGATTTCAATCCTGGTGAAGCCCTAAGTTTCGGAATCGATATGGATCCAACTACAATTAAAGGTGATTTAACTGCGGGAGACGCAGGATCAATTTCTGGTTTTGAATTGTCAGGTGCCACCATTAGTGTAGAATTTGCCAGTGGAGTTGTTTACACCTCAAGTTTATTTGATGAAGGATCATTAGGTGGTTCTGATGTTATCATAAACGGCGAAAGTAATGCCTTAATTGCGCCCTCAATTGTGGTTGATGGTGGGGCTCATTCTAGGCTGGTTACCGATGCTAATCAATTAATTGAGGTAAATGGTCAACCCAATTCGAGCATAACTCTTTTAAGGGTTGATGGTAGGTTGTTTATTGATCCCGGTAATCCAAGTGTTGGTTTCGATATAGATTTATTTGAGGCAAATCAAGCACTAGATAAACAGTTATATACAGTGCAATTAGATGCATCAGGTAGGGCACTAATTCCTGTAATCTTGACTCAAACCCCTGGTGCCAACGATACGCCTGACGGAGGATTGAATCATTTTATAGCCGTAACGAACGGCCTAAACGGAGAAAATAGTATCGCATCAAATACAATTGTTTTAGAATTTGATCCAAGTGCGATTATTGGGCCAAATGTTTTAATTGAAATGACACCAGACGGCGATTTAGACACCAGCACATTCACGGCAGGAAGTTTACAAATTTCGAATAACTCTTCAGGAGCATTGCAAATTACAAATGTAACTATCGATCTAAGTACTGCGGTATTACCAGATATGATTTTTGATCCGGTTGGAAACGGTGGTGATGCTACGGCAAAATGTTTTGTTCCCACCACCGACGCTACGTTGGTTGGTTTAGTAACGCCAACAGATCCATGCACCCAGCCTTTTTCACAACCAAGAAATGGCGGATTTGATGTTATGAGCATTGATTTTACAGAGTTTGATCCAGGCGAAGTATTTACTTTTGCTACTGATATTGACCCCAATAGTATTCAAGCGGTACCTGGTGCAGGAGCGGCAGGTTCAGTATCAGGTTTTGAACTAACTGGTGCTACAATAACGATTACTTTTAGCGATAATAGCATATTAACTACGAGTATGTATGAAGATGGGTCATTAGGTGGTAGTCAAGCTATTGCAACTTCAGAAGTTATTGTTGCACCTACAATTTCGATTGCTGGAGTAAGTGGTAGCGAAGCAACCGTAAATGATTTAAATCAAACGGTCACAGTAACCGGTACCCCAGGAGATGTGGTTTCCTTAATGCTTATGGATTCTAGATTATTTATTGCTCAGGGCAATCCGCCTTTTAATGTGCCAGACCCAACCTATTATGCGAACGAAGCAATGGATAAAAGCTTATTTACCGGATTAATTGGATCAGGAGGTTCCGTAGATATTCCTATTGAACTTTTGGTTACTCAATTTAATAACGGCACCCCAGATGGTGGCTTGAATCAATTAGTTGCCGTAACCACGATAGGAGCTTATGCACCCGATAAACCGGTTAGTAATACGTCAAATGTGATAAGCTTATTATATGACCCAAATGCGGTTGATACAGGTGATGTTACTTTAGCTTACACCCTGCAAGGGCGTACTAGCCATGCTACTGCGTTAACTGTAGATGTCTACAGCCAAGGTTCTAATGTACCTGCATACCAATTCACACCAACAGGCACGACAAACGGGCAATTTACGCTTGAAGGACTAGATGTTGGCACCTATGAAATAACAGTAAAGGCTTCCAATTTTTTACAGCGGGTCATAAGTTTAACTGTTGTATCAGGCACAAATTCTACTACAATTGATGAACTCAAAGCAGGTGATGCAAACAATGATAATTTTGTGACCTTACAAGACTTCTCAATTTTAGCCGGAACTTTTAATCTGCAAACTGGTAGTACAGGGTATGATGCACGAGCAGATTTTAACGGAGATGGTTTTGTAACCTTGTTAGATTTTTCACTGCAATCATCAAATTTCAATACACAGGGCGAAGAAATACCACAATAGCAAAAAAAACAAAAACCCCTTTAATTAGGGGTTTTTGTTTTTGTAGGTATCTTAAAATCGATTGATACGTTTTTCGTCATCCTTAGAATCCTTCTTTTTAGTATTTCCCGGAAAAATTAAGTCAGTACTTGAATACGTAGAACCAAAAGTTAAACTGGCAGTATACACTTGACTAATGGCATCTTCCACTTGACGGTCTGACAGTTCTTTTAAAGGGTGTATGAATACAGACCAAATAATCTCATCACTCAGTGCATATTTCACATCTAGAGCAGAATGAAAATTCGCAACTAACATATTCAATAATTGTTCTTCCTTTATTTCAGTTGTTTCTACAATTGGAGAGATAATTCTCATACGATTAGCATTTACATCGTAAATGCAAAACAAGGGAGTCTCTTGATATAAAAATTGAATAGAGTTACCATTTGTAACTACGGTATCGGCTTGCTTTCTAATTAACTCTTCAAGTTTATCAGGATTCATTTCTTGAGCCTGAGTGTAATTTAAATTAAATAAGGTCGATAAAATTAAGAGGATTATTAAGTTGCGCATATTTTGTTTTTAAAATGAGTCGTCATGAAAGAGGCATGTTTACAAATTCTCTTACACGACCAATGTGCTAATCTAATGAATTAAGAATGATTTATAAAAACCTTCCAAGTACCCTTAAAGTTAAGCGTATAACGCTATGCAGGCTTGAACGGCAGTAGATGTGCAGATATAAGTAAATATTACTTTTTAACGTGCTCTTATTTTAAATTAGAGTAAATGCATTTCATCGATTAAAATAGCGTTTAATCGTTAAGCATCTCATATTCTATATTTTTGTGAGTTCTTCACATCTTTTTGTAAGAATTTAATGTATTTAAAAATGTAGTAAACAAGATTTAGGATGCAATATTACCTACATTTATTTACCTAATAAATTTTTATTTTTTGAAAGAAAAATATACATTTTACCCATCTTTAATTTATTAACTATTTAATGGGGTTAACCACCCACAACCAAACAATTATGAATAAAATTACTTTTTTAACTTTTCTATTTTCTTTTTCTTTTTTATCAAGTTTTGCCCAAGAAAATACATCTGAAGCAAAAAAGGGTATCAAAACATTCCCTCAAACTAGAACGAGATCCATTGTAAGTCCTAATGTGATTTTTAACCAAGAATTTGAATTGACCGCAGAAAATGAATTTCGTTTTGAAAAGAATTCAATCGATAATTCTGGTTTTACTCATGAACTCTATCAACAGTATTATAATAATTTAAAAGTAGAATTTGGACAAGCAACCCTTCATAAATTGAGTGGTGGTTTAAACGCGATGTCATTCAATGTTTATGACTTATCTAATCTTAATCTTAGTTCAATTTTAAGCCATGTGCAAGCTCTTGAAAGAGCAATAGTTCATGTGGGCGCTACAAAATATTTGTGGGAAGATCAAGCACAGGCTGCTATGGTTGAATTTTATTCAAAACCCCAAGGCGAACTCGTGATTTTACCGAATTTAAATAGGCCAGAATCGGCCGCTTTGGTTGCATATAAATTTGATATTTATGCAGTTGAACCCTTGTATAGAGCTGACGTATATGTGGATGCAAATACAGGAAATATTCTTTTAGAAAATCAAACAATGCATGAAGCAAATGTGCCATTAACTGGAGAAAGCCTGTATAACGGAGTTGTTAGTTTTACTGGTGATGATGAACTTGGTAGTTTTCGTTTACGCCAGATTTTGAATGATGCCGGAGTCAATACATTTGATATGAATAACAGTACTAATTACGCGAATGCTACTGATATTGTTAGTGACTCCATTGTTTTTTCAACAGAAACGGCTACTGGGGTTCAAGCACACTGGGGAGCTGAAAACACTTATGATTATTTTCAACAAAAACACGGTAGAGATTCATATGATAATGAAGGATCACCCTTGAATTCGTTTGTAAGTTATGGGTTCAACTATGTAAATGCATTCTGGGATGGTTCAAGAATGACATACGGTGATGGAGATGGTGTAAATTTTGGTCCTTTGGTGCCATTAGATATTGTGGGTCATGAGATAAGTCATGGTGTAACGGAAAATTCTGCTAATCTTATCTATCAAAAAGAATCTGGTGCGTTGAACGAGTCTTTCTCTGATATATTTGGGGAGGCAATTGAAAATTTTGCTTCTGGAACAAATGATTGGCTTACAGGCAATGAAATAGGTATTGATGGACGTAATGGTGCTTTTCGATCTCTTAGTAATCCCAATCAATTTGGCGACCCTGATACTTATGGTGGAGCTTTTTGGATTAACCCTGAATGTTTACCATCGTCGTCTAATGATTTTTGCGGTGTCCATACAAATTCAGGTGTACAAAATTATTGGTTTTATCTTTTGAGTGTTGGTGGAGCGGGAGTAAATGATATTGGAAATGGTTTTACAGTTGATGCCATTGGTATTGATAAGGCTGAGGCAATTGCTTATCGAAATTTGACCGTTTATCTTTCTAGAACCTCAACATTTGTTGATGCAAGATTAGGTGCAATTCAATCAGCAATTGATCTGTACGGTGCAAGTAGTGTTGAAGTAAAAGCTGTAACAAACGCATGGCATGCAGTTGGTGTTGGCGAACGTTTTGTTGAACCAAATTCTATTGTAAATCTAATTTTAGTTGATGCTGATTCAAATGAAGATTTGTTTGAACTAAATAATGGCATGGAGATAAATTTAGCGAATTTAAATTCTCAACTTTTAGATGTTCGTGCCAATGTAAGTCAAGAAGTTGAGAGTGTTCGTTTTGTACTTTCTGGACCACAAAGTTCAACCAGAAATGAAAATACGGAACCCTATGCGCTTTTTGGCGACGATCCTATCGGAGATTATACAGGAAACAATTTGCCAACAGGTTCTTATACTTTGACAGTAATCCCATACAAAGAAGATAATCTACAAGGCGAACAAGGCGATAGTTTTACAGTCAACTTTACCATTGTAAATATAGATTTAGTGCGACCAAATATTATCTGTTCTAATGATATTAGTATGGTACTTGATAATGCCCAGTGTAGTAGTCTTATTACAATAGAAGAACCGAATGCAACAGATAATGCTTCCAATATTTTTAATTTTATAGGCATTAGAAATGATGGAAAGGAATTAACGGATCCTTTCCCTGTTGGAGATACTTATATTGAATGGCTGGCAATTGATGAAGCTGGTAATGAATCTGACCATTGTATTCAAACCATAACCGTGGAAGATCAAACACCTCCAGTAATTATATGTCCTGAAGATATTGAAGTTACAGCCGAAGGGTCTGAGGATGCTGTTGTCGTAAATTTTGAACTTCCTGAAGTTTCAGATAATTGCAGTGATGTAGCTGAAATTTCTACTGCTGAGTATATTGTAAACGGAAGTTTTGAGACAGGTGACCTTTTTGGTTGGATTGTAAATCAAACAAATAACGCAACCGTAATTGTGAATGATGGCACTATTGACCCACCAGGCAACAGTGAAACCATTGATGCCATTTCAAATAACTATGATGTAATGTTTACGCAAACTGGTCCTTCAATACAATTGATTAGTAAGCCATTTGTAGTGCCGAGTATTGTTAATAATGCACAATTATCTTGGAAAGATCGTATACGAAATCATGCAAGTGGATTTTCTGACTCTAATCAGGAGTTTAGAGTTGAATTATTAGATTCAGATTTGAATCTGATAGCCCATATTTTTTCAACAAACCCGGGAGATCCTTTGTTTCAGTTAGGACCTAATAATAGGCTTTTTGATATTACCAATATTTTAAAAAATCATGTTGGAGAGCAAGTTTGTATAAAATTTGAACAAGAAGACAATTTATTCTTTTTCAATACTAATGTAGACGACATAAGCCTAGAAATTACGGGTAGCAATGCGGCGTCAACAACTACTTTAAATCAAATAGCGGGTTTGCCAAGTGGTGCGCTGTACCCCATAGGTACTACAACCAATACGTTTGAAGTAGCAGGTTCTCAAGGCCAATATATTTGTGATTTTGATGTGACTGTTACTTCAACATTGAGACCATTCATTACTACCTGGAAAACAGATAATTTTGGTGACTCAAATGATAATCAGATTACTATACCAACTTTTGCAGGAGAAACTTATAATTATACTGTGCAGTGGGGCGATGGAACTTCAGATTCAGGTGTCACTGGTAATATAACGCACACATATAGTATACCAGGTATTTACCAGGTTTCTATTACTGGGGAATTTCCCCGAATTGTTTTTAATTCTTCTGAGGTTTCAAGCGGCAAGCTCATAAGTATTAACCAATGGGGCGATATTAGTTGGTCTTCTTTTGAAAGTGCTTTTTTTCATGCTAGTCTAGATGTCGTCGCAATAGATACTCCCAATCTCAGTAATGTAGAGAGTATGGCTAGTATGTTCGTTTTTTGTTCATCATTAGTTGGCAATGAGTCTTTTAATAATTGGGATACTTCGAATGTAAAAAATATGAATAGTCTTTTCGCTTTCTCAAGCTTCAATCAAGATATTGGATCTTGGGATGTTTCAAATGTGGAATCTATGTTGGCAACTTTTATAGAAA
Source organism: uncultured Maribacter sp. (assembly GCA_964554895.1). Taxonomy (GTDB): domain Bacteria; phylum Bacteroidota; class Bacteroidia; order Flavobacteriales; family Flavobacteriaceae; genus Maribacter_C. Next base: position 46,998 of record CAZKQM010000006.1, read on the forward strand.
CCCCTTTTAATCAAGATATTTCGGGTTGGGATGTATCGAAAGTTACTGAGATGAACCAAATGTTCTGGTATACCCCTTTTAACAAAGATATTTCAGTTTGGAACGTTAGTAGTGTACAAGACATGAGTGGAATGTTCGAAAATTCTGCATTTGATCAAAACCTTGCAGCATGGAATGTTGAAAATGTAGAGAATATGGATCGCATGTTTAATCAGGTATCACTTTCTCAAACTAATTATGATGAAATTTTAATAGGCTGGAGTAACCAACAACTCCAAACGGGTGTAACTTTTGACGGAGGTAATAGCCAATTCTGTGAAGGCGCAGCCGCCCGACAAAAACTTATTGACGATTTTGGTTGGACAATTACAGATGGCGGCCAAGCTGCAGATTGTGTTGATGCTCCTTTAATTTGTCCTACAGGCCAAGTTGTTCTAAATTCACAACAACAAGTAGATGATTTAGAAGCTATTATTAATATTGCCAGTTGCACATTTGACCAAGGCATTGTAATATCAGGTAATGATATTACCAATTTAAACGGATTAGCAGGCATAACAACAATACAAGGTAGTTTAGAGATTTTTGAAAATCCTGTATTGACTGATATTAGTGGTCTTTCTTCACTGAACTCAATTAACAGTAACCTGAACCTTTATAGTAATCCTTCACTACAAAATTTAGATGGACTTAATGCCTTAACCTCTGTTGGGGTAAATATGTTGCTTAGTAGAAATGATTTACTTTCTAATATCAGTGGTATTGCTAATTTGATAAATGTTGGCGGTAGTTTAAACCTATCTCGAAATACCTCTCTTTCAAATTGTGAAATTGCATTAATTTGTGATGAAACTGTAGTTAAAAGAAGTACTCAAATTTTTAGAAATACGGGTAACTGCTTAGATGTAGTAGTAGCAGAAGTAGCGTGTTCTGAAGGACCTGGAGAACCTGAGGATCCTGAACCAGATGTAAGCTGTCCAACGACCCAACTGATACTCAGTTCGCAACAAGAAGTTGATGACTTAGGAACTGTTCAAAATATTGCCAATTGCACATTTGACCAAGGCATTGTAATATCAGGTAATGATATTACCAATTTAAAC
>CAZKQM010000006.1:48200-57218 GCA_964554895.1 uncultured Maribacter sp.
TACCTCTCTTTCAAATTGTGAAATTGCATTAATTTGTGATGAAACTGTAGTTAAAGGAAGTATTCAAATTTTTAGAAATACGGGTAACTGCTTAGATTTAGAAATAGCAATAAATACATGTTCTGAGGATTTACCAGACGATGATAGGATTGTCATAAACAACTTATTTGTTACTGCAAATGGGAATTTTGATTTTATACTTGAAGATGGAGCAAGGTTGGATTGGGGTCTAGATATTGGAATTATTAATGTTTTAAATAATATAGCTGCAAATACTAATGATGCAGTAAAAAGCATTAAATATGAAGTCTTTGGCCCGCCGTCTGGTCCAGCTAATTTTCAAACCCAATCAAATGGAACTCCTTTTAGTATGTATGAAGCAGAGAATGGACTACCGTTTTTTAATCCCAAATCTGAAAGTTCTTCATTTACTATAATAGCAACACCGTATGGTGAAAAGGATTTAGGAGGAACATCAGGTATACCCCATAGCATAACATTCGAAACCGCTGATTCAGATTATGAAAGACTTGTTAATGTGTTTAACATAATTACAACTCCTGCCTGTAATAACGTAGGTGGAACTTTAGAATTATCTCTAATTGCACCCAGCGATATTTTTATTGCTCAAAATGGAGAGCGTTATGAATTCGACTCTTATGATCCTGAAACATTTACCTATAAAGCGTCAAACTTAGATCCTGGAATTTACTACTTCAATATTGTTGAAAATGTAAGTGATGCTAGTGCTAATTATGAGTTTATTATTGAAGATTCTAATATTTGTGATGAAATAGATGTTGCCAATTTAATTGACGCGACCTATTTACAGGGTTCTAGTAACCCCGAACCGTTAGGTCCAATTCTACGAGTAGAAGAAGGCATACGAGAAACATACATCAAATTTGACCTAGCCTCATTCACAGGTACTATAAGTGAGGCACGATTAGAAATGTTTGTATCTAGCGATCCAGGCTTTGGTACCCTTGAAGTATTCTTGGGCAGCGATTCAAATTGGACGGAAACTACATTAACAGGTACCAACAGTCCAACTGCTGTCGGGTCGGCTTTGGCTTCTATAAGTGGAACACATGCTTTAGGTCAAACTAAGATTTGGAATTTAGATGTTAGTCAATTGACCTCAGGAGGCTTACTAACCCTTATTGTCAAGCATAGTAGTGGTAATGATGTTGCTTTTGCCTCAGATGAAACAGCCCAGGCACCACGTTTATTTATAACGACTTCTGAAGAAGAAGGACCACTTCTACTTTTAAAAAGACCTAATCTATTAAGCTTATCGCCTAATCCAGCTATAAGTGAGGTAGATGTGACTTTTACATCTCCAGAAGGTAAGAAACTAATGAATGACATATTAATTTTTGACACCATTGGAAGATTGGTCCAAGTAATTTCAACCACAGAGGCAGAATTAGATGGGTCTTTTAGATTAAATGTTCGTAGTCTTGAAAGCGGCATTTATTTTGTAAAGACTGTAGATAGTAAGGGGCATGTACATCAAAAACAGATGGTCATCAAAAAATAAATATCAATACTTTTTAGAAAAAGCGATGCAATCATAATTGGGTCGCTTTTCTTGTTGTTAGAAATTTTTGAAGGAGTATTTATCAATAGCAATGATAGCATTTCATCGATAAAAATTGCTTTTAATCGTTAAAAATGAACATTTTATCGAATATCTAAAACAATATTCTTAGTATTGGAACGTTTATAGGTAGGAAAAATATTATTTGTAATAAAAGATAATACCTACATTTTTATAACCGTCCAAAATACCACTCATGCAGAACTTTACACTCTTCATTTCAAGTTTTTTTATATTTTTCTTTTCAAATCCATTATCCATTGCTTTTTCAATAGAGAAAAACTCAGATTCATCTCAAATGATGAATTCAGAGATCATTATAACCGAAATCATGTACAACCCTGCAGGTTCAGATACCGATTGGGAATGGATTGAAATATACAATTCAAGTACTGCTAGTATTGATTTGAGTGGGTATGTACTTGATGATGCTAGTGGAGTTCAATTGTCAGAAGCGAATATAGCTTCAGGAGTTTTACCACCACAGGAGTCTGCCATACTTTTTGATGCAGATGGTGTTACAGCAGAACAGTTTAAAGATGTTTGGGGTAATGTCAATCTTATAGCCGTAACAAATTGGTCTGCTTTAGGAAATGGTGCTGGCGATTCAATAGGAATTTGGAGCAGTTTTGAAAGTTATGATGATGATAATCAAGTACAAGCAAACACGGTAGAACAAGTAATCTATAAAAACGACGAAGAAGGATGGCCCAATGATAATGGAAGTGCTTCTATTTATTTAGTTGATTTGAGTGCTGATAATACCATTGGTGGTAATTGGGCGCTAAGTGTAGACGGTGCAGAAACTCCTCTAAATGCAGCCTTCGTAGGCATGGAATTGCATGGAAATTCTGGCCAGGACATAGGTTCGCCAGGTTCTGGCGAATTTGAAGATACAACACCACCTCAAATTGAATGTCCAGAAACTGTAGAAATAGATCATAATGAAGGTGAGTGTGCAACTGAAATCCCGCTTTTAGAACCTTCTGCAGTTGATAATGTTTCAACCAATTTTGAGGTAATGGGAGAACGAAGTGATGGTTTAGAACTATTTGATTCTTTTCCGGTGGGTACGACTATAATAACTTGGACGGTTATCGATGAAGCAGGTAACATGTCATTGCCATGTGAACAAATTGTTATTGTTATTGAAACAGAACTTCCTACTGCAATTGCTCAAAACATTAGCATTGAATTAAATGAAAATGGTATTGCAATTTTAGATCCCCAAGATTTAGACAATCCAGAGACTCCTTCTTTTGACAATTGTGGAATAGCACAATATTTGGCGAGTAGAACTGAATTTGATTGTACTGATTTAGATGCACCGGTAAGGGTTGAATTTTCAGTTTTAGATGCCAACGGAAATACAAGTACCCAAACTGATGTTTTGGTAACCGTTGTTGATTTTATGAAACCATCAATGAACTGTTCTGAAGATATTGTGGTTACTATTACAAGCGGAAATTCAATTATCATAGAAGAAATTAGTCCACCTGAAATCACTGATAATTGTGATTTGGCACCGGTGTTGACTAGTAGTAGAAGCGATGCGGTTGCTCTTTTTGATCCTTTTCCGGTTGGGGTCACAACTATAATTTGGGAAGCGGTTGATGCATCAGGTAATATTGAACAGTGTGCCCAATCAGTTACGGTTATGATTGAAGAAGATATAGTTCCCCCTACTTTCGATGTAGATGGTAATCTTGAAGATTTTACAACAGAATTGCAAGTAGGTGAACCTTATGTTGCTGGAACCATCCAAAATATTGTTGACGACGGAATTACAACTTTTTTAATAAGCGGGACAGAAACAGTAGACACTTCTCAGTCTGGTGGTCCATTTATAGTGACCTATCAAGTAACTGATGGTATCAATACTACAACCATTACTGAAACTGTTTTTGTTCGAAACGCGAATCCCGAGATTACTAATTTTACGCTAGTAAATGCCGATACTAATGTTGATATTTTTGAATTGACAGATGGTATGCAAATTGACATTGCTACTTTAGCAACTTTAAATTTAAATATTAGGGCTACAACTAATGATATTGCAAGAAGTGTACGTTTAAATCTAACGGGCGAACTAGAGGCTTCAAAAATTGAAAATGTTGCACCTTATGCTCTTTTTGGCGACTTTCCACAGGGGAATTATTTTGGTAGAGATTTTGGATTAGGAATGCATACGATCTCAGCAACTGCTTTTTCTGAAAGCCGAACTCAAGGTACAGCAAGTGAGACCTTAACTGTCAATTTTTCAATTATTACTATTTGTGATCAATTTGAATTAAACATTGTTGATGTTTTAGATGTAAGTAATTGTGGAGGTACAGATGGATTTGCTTTATTAGAGGTCAGTGGTGGGGTAGCACCAATCACGTATTCTTGGAGTCATGACCCACAATTTTCTGAGGCTATTGCTTTTGATTTAGTAGCTGGTGAATATACGGTCACTGCCACTGATGCTAACAATTGTTCAGCCGACATTACTTTTGAAATAAAAGATCCTGATTTACCTATCGTAAGTTTAACTGCTTTCGAAGTCTTGAATGTATCTGATGAAGTACTGATTTTAGAAGGTGGTTTACCTATGGGAGGAAGCTATAGCGGACAAGGAGTAAGCGAAGGCATATTTGACCCCTCTATTGGTGCTGGAACCTATGAAATTACCTATTCATTTACTGATGAAGTAATAGGATGTACTGCGAGTGTTGTCAAAACACTTGAGGTAGTTGAAACTGTTTTGAGTGTGCTAAGTTTCACTTTAGTCAATGCTGAAACCAACGAAGATATTGTTGAATTAACCGAAGGCCTTCAAATAGCGATGAGTAGCCTACCCACCCTAAACCTAAATATACGTGCCAACACTACTGATGATGTTCAAAGTGTATTTTTAGAAATTACCGGAGCTATATTAGGATCAAGAATTGAAAATGTGGCACCTTATGCTCTATTTGGAGACTTTCCGGCTAACCACTATTTTGGAAAGCCATTTGCATCAGGATTTTATACAATTACCGCAGATCCTTACTCTGAAAATAGATTAGGTGGTAAGTTGGGTACTAGTTTAACCATTAATTTTGAACTGTCAGATCTTGATACGGCAGCTAGAATATTCAATCATGCAAACTTGTATCCTAACCCAGCAAAAGTTGAGACGACACTAAGTTTTGAAAACCCTGTTGAACTTCTTACTATTTATCTCTATGATGTCTTGGGTCGAATCGTTGACACTTACGAAGGCAGAATAGTTAAAAAAGATGGTAATTATGTACTAGATATTAGCTCAATTCCTGCTGGTAATTATTACATCAAAACCCATGATAGCCAAGGTAATGAATATCAAAAGCAGTTGATAATTGAAAAGTAAAGAATATAATACAATCAAAAAAGTCCACTCAACGAGAATTGGGTGGACTTTTAAGTTTTATGTAGTAATAGTCCCTACTCCTTCATGGTATGATACACGTTCTGTACGTCATCATCTTCTTCAATTTTTTCCAATAGTTTTTCCACATCGGCGATTTGCTCCTCATTAAGTTCTTTAGTAACCTGAGGTATCCGCTCAAAACCCGATGATAAAATTTCAACTTCTCGTTTCTCTAATTCTTTTTGAATAGCTCCAAAACTTTCGAATGGCGCATAAATGAGTATTCCGTCATCATCAACAAAAACTTCTTCAGCACCATAGTCTATCATTTCTAATTCCAACTCTTCAGGGTCGATGCCTTCAGCGGGAATTCTAAAATTACAAGTATGGTCAAACATAAATTCTACTGAACCTGAAGTGCCTAAATTTCCGTTGCATTTATTGAAATAGCTACGTACATTGGCTACGGTTCGCGTATTGTTATCGGTTGCTGTTTCAATAAGAATCGCTATGCCGTGAGGTGCATAGCCTTCAAATAATACTTCTTTATAATCACCAAGGCTTTTATCACTTGCACGTTTAATCGCGCGTTCGACATTGTCTTTGGGCATGTTTACAGACTTCGCATTTTGAATAACGGCACGAAGACGTGAATTAGAATCAGGATCTGGCCCTCCTTCTTTGACGGCAATTACGATATCTTTTCCAATACGTGTGAAGGCTTTTGACATAGCCGACCAACGTTTCATTTTTCGTGCTTTTCGAAATTCAAAAGCTCTTCCCATTTCCTTTAAGTTTTGAATAATTACAAATGTAATAAATCAGATTAAAAAAATTAATTTTTCCAACTGCCCTATTGCCCTTCAACTATATCTTCTATAGTATGTGCAAGTTTGAAATCTTTTTCGGTTACCCCTTGTGCATCATGAGTATTGAGTCTGATATGTAAATTGTTATACACATTACTCCAATCTGGGTGATGTTCTTGTTTTTCGCATTCAAAGGCTATGCGAGTCATACTAGTAAACGCTTCTTTAAAGTTGGCAAATTCAAAAGAGGTTTCAATAGCACCTTCAATATATTCCCAGCCATCTAATTTGCTTAGATATTCAAATATTTGTTGTTCTGATAATTTTTCCATAATTAATCATAATTATTAGGTCATCATATGATGGTTTATAATTTCTTGATGACTGAATTGTAGGTTTTTAGGTAATTTATTATCCTTTGGTAAAACCGCTAAATAACGATCATTATTTGTTGTGTATACTCGTTTGTAGATTGGATTGAATTTACCAATACGTTCAACAATTTCTTGTATGAAATCTTCATGATGTATAAGGTCATTACTACCTAAATGAAAAATACCCTTTTTGTTTCTATTAATAAGATAATGAATTTGTTGTGTTAATTTATCATCATTGGTAACGTTCAAAATGAGATTCGGAAAAACCTCAACGGCTTCATTCTCAAAGATACTTTTCTTAATATTTTTTATTCGGGGAGATGCGTTTCCAAAAACCATAGGTACACGTAAAATTGCCATCTTGTTTTTTGGTAGGCGTAATAGCATATTTTCAATTTTTATTTTTAGTCTACCATATACACTTTCAGAAAGCGTTTTATCATTTTCATAGGATGGATATTTACTATAAGCATCAAAAACATTGGCTGAAGAAATAAAAAATAGTTGGCAATTGTGCATTGAAATATATGATACAATATGCTCATGCGCTTGAATTTGGGCAGCAAATTTTCCTCGAACAGCAGAAATTATTATATCAGGCTTCAATTTTTTCAGAAGCTCAAAAATATCATCTTCTTGCATATCATACTTGAAGAATTGCTTATTGTTCTCAAATGCACGTCGGGCAGAATTATAGGTGCCGTAGGTATCAAAATAGTTACAGAGTTCTTTGTAAATAGCATTTCCTATAAACCCACTGCCACCGAGAATTAGTATTTTTTTAGTATCCAAAATTTAAAAAATGGATTGTTCTGTTGCTGTAGTTAATTTTTCTAAAGCCTCCATGCCTAGTTTGGAGTTCCCCTTTTTATTTAAACCTGGAGACCAAGTTGCCACGCAAAATTTTCCAGGTAGTAAAGCAACAATACCTCCACCAACACCACTCTTTCCTGGTAAACCTACTTCAAAAGCAAATTCGCCAGCTTCATCATAAAATCCGCATGTTAGCATAAGGGCGTTAATTCTTTTTACTTGGCTACGGTTCAAATATGATTGATTTTGTAGACATTTACCACGATTCATTAAAAAGAAAAAAACTTTGGTCAATTGTGCGCAACTCATTTCAAGCGAACATTGATGAAAATAAAAATCTAAAACTAGTTCAACGTCATTCTTTAGATTTCCGTAAGACTTTAAGAGATTTGCTGCAGCATAATTTCTAAACCCGGTTCTTTTTTCAGACTGTGCAACCTTTAAATTAAAATCAATACTAGAATCATCAGCCAATTTTCGAATAAAATCAAGGAAATCTGTTTTCGGATTTTCTAAATTTGAGACAAGTATATCAGCTATCACAATAGCTCCTGCATTTATCAACGGATTTCTAGGAATGCCGTTCTCCATTTCTAGAAGTGATAAATGGTTAAAAGGATCGCCTGAGGGCTCTACATCAACCCGTTTCCAAACATCTTCTCCAATTAAACTAATTGCTTTAGTCAATGATAGCACTTTTGAAATACTTTGTATTGAAAATAACTCATTAGCGTCGCCAGCTTGAAAATTATTTTTTTCAGCATCAACTAAATGTATTCCGAATTTAGAAGCTGTCACTTTTGCCAGTTCTGGTATATATGTGGCAATAGTACCGCGCTGCGTTGATGACGAACAGTTTGTAGCAATCGTATCTAATATGTGCTGATAATCTATCATTAACTCCTGTAGAATGGTAGTTTCACAATGGTAGCCGGAATCGCCTTTTTACGTACTTGAATATGAATTTTACTTCCTATTTCTGAAAATATTTTTGGAACATAACCCAATCCGATGCCTCTACCCATTGAAGGAGACATTGTACCTGAAGTGACAACACCAATCTTTTTTCCTTGTGTATCAACTATATCGTAATCATGTCTTGGAATGCCTCTTTCATCTAATTCAAAAGCAACCAATTTGCGTTCTGGCCCGTGTGCTTTTTCTTTGGCAAGAGCTTCACTATTGACAAAATCTTTCGTGAATTTGGTAATCCATCCTAGACCTGCTTCAAAAGGAGAGGTTTCATCATTGATATCATTTCCGTAGAGACAATATCCCATTTCTAAACGTAAGGTATCACGAGCGGCTAAACCAATGGGCTTGATTCCGAAATTGGCTCCTGCCTCTAAAACCTTATCCCAAATTTGCTGTACTTCCTCATTCTTGCAGTAAATTTCAAATCCACCAGAACCAGTATAGCCTGTAGCAGAAATTATGACATGTTCAATTCCTGCAAAATCGCCCACTACAAAATTGTAGAATTTTATGGCTGCTAAATCTTCTGAAGTTAAATTTTGCATTGCCTCAACCGCCTTAGGACCCTGAATTGCGAGTAAGGAATAGTTTTCTGAAATGTCACGCATATCTGCATTGAATTCAGAATTGTATTTTGAAATATGATTCCAGTCTTTCTCAATATTTGAGGCATTTACAACTAATAAATACTGCTCTTCTTTAATTCTATAAACAATTAAATCATCTACAATACCACCTGTCTCATTGGGTAGACAACTATATTGAGCCTTGCCAATAGTTAGTTTTGAAGCATCATTTGAAGTGATTTTCTGAATAAGTGCCAATGCATTGGGGCCACCAATTAAGAATTCACCCATATGAGAAACATCAAACACACCAACCCCTTTTCTAACCGTTTCATGTTCAATATTTACTCCTTCATAGGATACAGGCATATTATAACCAGCAAACGGTACAATTTTTGCGCCTAGTGATTCATGTGTTTTACTGAGTGCTGTATTTTTCATGGTACATTTAAAATTTTGTCAAAAATACAAGTTTGAAAATTAGTGGCATGATGTTAAATAT
>CAZKQM010000007.1:0-54418 GCA_964554895.1 uncultured Maribacter sp.
CCAACCATCCTTAAGTTAATGGGTATAGCACAACCAGAAGCTATGACACAGAAATCTCTGATATAAGGTTTTAGCAATTGAATTACATTTGTACCCTATGATTATCGTTAAAACAGTTGAAGAAATTGAATTAATGCGCGAAAGTGCATTGATTGTATCTAAAACTTTAGGTATGCTTGCAAAAGAGGTTAAACCCGGTGTTACTACCTTGAAGCTTGATGCACTCGCTGAGACTTTTATTCGTGATCACGGGGCCATACCTGGATTCTTAGGCTTGTATGATTTTCCTAATTCGTTATGCATGAGTCCGAATGCTCAAGTGGTGCATGGTATTCCTAATAAAACTCCATTAGTAGAAGGCGATATTATTTCGATAGATTGTGGTGCCTTGAAAAACGAATTTTATGGCGATCACGCCTATACTTTTGAAGTAGGAGAAATAGAACCAGAAACCAAAAAGCTGCTACAGGTTACAAAAGAATCATTGTATAAAGGTATTCGAGCGTTCAAAAAAGGAAACCGTGTTGGGGATGTCGGTTATGCCATTCAAAAATACACTGAAGCCCATGGATACGGGGTTGTGAGAGAATTAGTTGGTCATGGATTAGGTCGTAAAATGCATGAGGACCCAGAAATGCCTAACTATGGAAAAAGAGGAAGAGGTAAAAAATTTGTAGAAGGAATGGTAGTCGCCATCGAACCAATGATAAATTTAGGCACTAGACGGATTAAACAACTAAAAGATGGTTGGACGATTCTAACGGCTGACGGAAAACCAAGTGCTCATTTTGAACATAATGTTGCACTCTTAAATGGCAAACCTGAATTACTTTCCACTTTCAAATATATTTATGAAGCCTTGGGAATTGTGAGTGATGAGGAAGAAGAATTTAGACAAAAAAAATAGATGCTGTAATAAGACACTAATTGCACTAATTTTCACGAATTAATATGGCTGACCCTAAGTACAAAGATGAATCCTATTTGAATATAGGTCTTTGCATGGATGTTCATAATGGCTTAGCAAAAGGATTCAGTGAAGCCGTTTATGGCGATGCACTTGAAATAGAGTTAAAATCTAATGGTGTGCCCTATGAAAGAGAAGTGAAGTATACAATCGAGTATAAAGGAAAATTTTTGCGTCATTATTATTTGGCTGATTTCGTTAATGAGGACAAAATTATTTTGGAACTCAAAGCCATAGAAAAACTTAAGAGCTCTCATATAAAACAAACTCTAAATTATTTAGCAGCTTCCAAATTAGGTCTTGGGCTTTTAGTTAATTTTGGAGAAGATAGCTTAATCTATAAAAGAATCGTTTTATAATTAATATCAAGAAATAAGTATTCGTGCTAATTCGTGTAATTCGTGTCCAAAATATTTAAGTTCATACTCAACTCCATACCTAGACCCCTGTTAATTAGGCTAAGTTATCTGGTCAGGCCAATCTTAGCCTTTTCAATGCGCGGCAATACCCACACCGACCCTATTGACGGTAAAAAATTCAAAAGCTTTTTACCCTATGGGTATGAAAACCCTAGAGAAAATGTACTCGCCCCTTCTACCCTATCTTTAGAACGACATAGGCTATTATGGCTCTATCTAAAAAATGAAACTGATTTTTTTTCTGCTCAACTTAAAGTATTGCATTTTGCACCTGAACAGGCATTTTACAAGCGATTTCGAAATCTCAAGAATCTAGAGTATACAACCACTGATTACAATTCTCCACTAGCTGATGTCAAGGCAGATATTTGTGACCTTCCTTTTGAAGATAATTCTTTTGACGTGATATTATGTAATCATGTACTAGAGCATATAAAAGATGACACCAAGGCGATGCTAGAATTGTATCGCATTCTCAGACCGGGCGGTTGGGGTATATTTCAAATTCCTCAAGAGTTAGATCGAGCTACCACTTTTGAAGACGATTCCATTACCGACAAAAAAGAACGCACTAAGGTATTTGGACAATACGATCACGTACGCATTTATGGTCGTGATTACTTTGACAAATTAAGATCAATTGGCTTTGAAGTTGATGAAGTTGATTATACTTCTCAATTAAATTCTGAAGAAATTGAAAAATACCGCTTAGCTAAGGGCGAAATTATTCCTTTGGTTAGGAAATACTAATTTATTTCAAAACAAGTTTTTTAAACCCCTCACTTATAAATTCTTGTGTTTTATTCTCAGCATCTAGATAAATGATATAGGCTTCAATCTGGTTTTTAGAATTGACAAATTCAATCACATTGTCTAGATTCATGACCATAAACGCCGTTGCGTAGCCATCAGCTTCAGCACAAGTATTCGCAATTACATTTGCTGATAAAGTTTGCGAATTTTTAGTATAACCTGTCAGCGGGTCAATAGTATGTACATACTTCTTACCCGTTTCAGCATCTATTCTAAATTTTCTATAATTGCCCGAAGAAGCCAAGGCTTTATCATTTAAATGAATAGCATTTTTAGCACGCTCAGCTTCAGGATCCTGAATTTGAATTCCCCATGCGCGATTGCTATGTATATTTTTTCCTTTGGCTACAACCTCACCCCCTACTTCTATCAAATAATGCTGAATATCTTTTTCATCCATCAGAACAGCCAAACGGTCAATGGCATATCCTTTAGCAATAGCGTTAAAATCAAAACGTATTGACGAATGGGTTTTTGAAATGGTATTTGATTCATTGAGCGTGACTTTATCAAAACCAACATACTGTATCAGACTGTCTACGCGCGTACTATCCATTTTAAGCTGCTCTCCGGGTCCAAAACCCCAGGCGTCAACTAAAACCCCAACGGTAGGGTCAAAATGACCATTCGTTTCCTCGTATACTTTTTTAGAAAGTTGAAATACCTCTTGAAACATATGATCAACAATTAAAGTTGAATCTCCATTATTAATTTTCGAAATATCTGAGTCCGGTATATAGGTCGACATTGATTGGTTAACAACGGCAAAAACGGAATCAATTTCTTGCTGGTAGTCTAATTTTTGATTTGACAAATAGATGATGCTATAAGAAGTACCTAAAGCAGGTCCTACATTCTGATTTTTATAGATTTCTGATTCTTGTGGAATACAAGCAACCACTAGAAAAGCTATGAAAAGATTCAAGATATTCACGCCTAGCCGTGTGTGACATCTATATTTTAACCAATCCGTCATAATCAACAATATATTCTTCATTCAAATAAACAGGTAAATTATAATCTGAAGCATTTACCAAACCCACCCCTGCGTAAAAGGTTTCTGCTTCAAAGTTTAAGGCATGATCACGCATCTTGTTCAAATCAGCTCGAAAGAACTCAATGTCTTTTGGATCACCAGGATATTCAATGGCTTTTACCACAATAAAGCTCATCTTTTTATTCTTTGTACAAACAAATTGCGGATTCTTTTTTAGTTCACTGTTAATCGCCAAAAATTCATAACCATCTGCCTCTAATTGCTTACCAACAATATTCATGGCTAAATTATGAAGTTCTTGTTCTGTTAGTGGTTGCATTTTAAAACCTGCTTTTATCTCTTATTCAAAATAGGGAAATTCCTATTCAAAAAAACCGATAGCAAGCTATCGGTTTGAATTTTTAAAGATTCCTTCTTCGTTAGAATGATAATGTAAAATTATCCTCCAAAATCATCGAATCTGATATGCTCATCGGGTATACCGAAATCTTCTCCCATTTTCTGAACCGCCTGGTTCATCAAAGGAGGCCCGCAGAAATACAATTCAATATCTTCTGGCGATTCATGATGATTTAAATAGTTGTCAATTACACAATTGTGAATGAAACCTACGAAACCGTCTCCTGGAGCGTCTATATTTTCTTTAACCTTCCAATTATCTTCATCCATAGGCTCAGAAAGGGCTAAATAGAATTTGAAGTTTGGAAAGTCTTTTTCTAATTGATAAAAATGATCCAAGTAAAATAACTCTCGTTTAGAACGGCCACCATACCAGTAAGTCACTTTTCTATTCGTTTTTAAAGTTTTGAATAAGTGGTATAAATGTGAACGCATTGGCGCCATACCTGCGCCACCACCAACGTATAACATTTCAGATTCAGATTCATTGATGAAGAATTCACCATAAGGACCTGAAATAATTACATCATCGCCTGGCTTTAGTCCGAATATATAAGAAGATGCTACCCCAGGGTTAACATCCATCCAGCCATTTTTGGCTCTATCCCAAGGTGGCGTAGCGATACGTACATTCAGCATAATCTCACGCCCCTCTGCCGGAAAAGAAGCCATTGAATACGCTCTTTCTACTGTTTCAGGGTTTTTCATGACCAATGGCCATAGATTAAACTTATCCCACTCTGTTTGGAATTTATCTGGCGTTTCATGTTCTTCAGGATGCGCAGTAATATCCATATCTGCGAACTTTACCTCACACTTCGGAATTTCAATTTGAATATATCCACCAGCCTTATATCCCATATCTTCAGGAATTTCAACAACAAATTCCTTAATAAAAGAAGCCACATTATAGTTACGAACTACTTTCGCTGGCCATTTTTTAATTCCGAATACCTCCTCAGGAATGGTAATTTCCATATCCTGCTTCACTTTTACCTGGCACGCCAAACGGGCCCCGTGATTTAATTCTTTTTTAGAAAAATGTGGCGTTTCAGTTGGTAAGGCTTCACCTCCACCAGATAAAACATGACACTCACACTGAATGCAGGTTCCACCACCACCACAGGCTGATGGCAAGAATACCTTTTGATTACCCAAAGTAGTCAACAACGAACTACCCGAAGCAACCTCAATCTTTTTCTCTCCGTTGATGGTAAGTGTAACCGGACCAGAAGGAGATAATTTTTGTTTTGTAAATAATAATAGGGCAACTAAAGCCATAAGTAATATCAAAAATGATACTACTGTTATCAATATGGTTCCACCCGCAGTTGTAGCTAAAATCATTCTTATTTTTTTACAATATCGTTGTAAGACACCTCTTTTTCAGAAGTTTCTTTTTCAATTTTTATTTTTTCTTCTTTTATAATCTCTTGAGCAGTATTTTTCTCTACCTCAGCTGGAGCCTCATCACCGCCTGTTAACATGCCTCCAAAACTTTGAAAACCAATACCCATAAGTCCGGTAATGATAAACGTTATTCCTAAACCTCTTAAGGGTGCAGGAACATTAGAATATCTAATTTTTTCTCTAATTGCCGCGATCGCCAAAATCGCTAAAAACCATCCTATACCTGAACTTACGCCGTAATTTAAGGCGAGAGTAAAGGTTTCAATCTCTCTTGCCTGCATAAATAAAGAACCTCCTAAAATAGCACAGTTTACCGCGATTAAGGGTAAAAATATACCTAACGAATTATATAAAGAAGGCGAAAATTTCTCAACTACAATTTCAACTAATTGTACCATTGTTGCAATGGTTGCAATAAACAAGATGAATGATAGAAACCCTAAATTATAATCAGCATACTCAGGGCCGAGCCAAGCCAATGCCCCGTCTTGTAATAAGTATTTATCTAACAACCAATTTAAAGGTACGGTTACAGCCAAAACAAAAATTACAGCAGCACCCAAACCAACAGCAGTGGCAACTTTCTTTGAAACTGCTAAATAAGAGCACATGCCTAAGAATACGGCAAATACCATGTTGTCAATGAAAATGGACTTAAAAAACAATTCTAAATGTTCCATACTAAATATCTGTGTTGTCAAAAATGACTTTTACTTATCTAATTTTAATACCCTTTAAGGGTTAATTCTCTTCTACTAAGGCTGGGTTTTTTGAACGTTGCACCCATATGATAATACCTACCACAATTAATGCTGCTGGGGGTATAATCATAAAACCGTTGTTTTCATAACCCGTGGCATATAAACCTGTTTTCGCAATGGGATCTCCTAAAACAGGATACCCTAACAAAGTGCCTGAACCAAGAAGTTCTCTAAAGAAACCTACAATAATTAGGATAATTGCATATCCTAAAGAATTTCCGATGCCATCAAGAAATGATTTCCAAGGTCCGTTTGCCAAAGCGAAAGCTTCAAAACGCCCCATGATGATACAGTTGGTTATAATCAAACCAACAAATACTGATAAGGTTTTACTCAATTCATAAGCAAATGCCTTCAATACTTGATCCACAATAATTACCAGAGTAGCCACAACAATAAGTTGCACAATAATTCTAATTTTAGAAGGTATGATATTTCGCATCAATGAAATAACCACGTTACCAACTCCTAGAACAAACAATACAGCAACCGACATTACAATAGATGCTTGAAGTTCAGCCGTAATTGCTAGTGCAGAACAAATACCCAGTACTTGAATAGTAATAGGGTTATTATCCGCAAGCGGATCAAGAATCAGATTGGTATCTTTTTTTGAAAGTAATCCCATAATTATTTAACTCTTATCGTTTCTAAATAGTCTTTGTACAAATTCACGCTCTCCTTAATCATTGCTGAAACCCCATTACCAGTAATGGTTGCACCAGCTAAAGCATCAATTTCATTGTCATTTTTGGTTTTATTCAAAGGATCGTTATTTCCTTTTGCAACTGCAATACCCGACAGGCTACCACCTTTAAGAATGGTTTCTCCGGTAAAATCGTCCATAAAGTAACGTTGTTTGATGTTGGCTCCTAGACCTGGTGTTTCAGCCTTATGATCAAAATAAACTCCTTGAACGGTCATGGTTTCATCAAGTGCTACAAAACCCCAAATGGCATCCCATAAACCTTTACCATACATTGGTATAATATAAAATTTCTTGTTATCCTTTTCTCCAATGAACAAGGGTAACTTATACGGCATACCTTTTTTCTTAGCTGCCAATTCCTTTTTAAGATCAATTAAAAAAGCGTTCTCATCTTCAGTTGCCACACCTTTTTCAATAACATATTGTTTTTTGATGAAATTCTTAAATTCACCTTCAACAACATCTGTGGGTATAAAATTAACAGCTCCTTTATCATCGCCATTGTCATTAACGCCCATGGCATAAAGAATGTTTTGCTGCTTTTCAAAACGCTCATTCTCTGCAATATTTGGTCTTAAAAAAAACGCCAAAGACGCTAAAATTACACCTACAACAACGACCATGATTGCCGCAAAAAATACGGTATAACTATTTTTATCTGTATTGACCCCCATAACTAAACTGTTTCTGCTTGAAGTTCTTTTGCTGCAGCATCTGAATCTTTTGGATGTACCACTGCATTTTGTAATCTTTTTAATCGTCTTTTTACATTACCTCTAACCACATAATGATCAATGGTAGGTGCAAATACGTTCATGAGTAATATAGCCAAGAACACCCCTTCAGGGTATGCTGGGTTAAACACACGTATCATTACCGACATAAAACCGATAAGGAAACCATAGATCCATTTACCTCGATTAGTTTGTGCCCCTGTTACTGGATCTGTTGCCATGTAGACAATACCAAAGGCGAGTCCGCCCACGATTAAATGTTTCCAGTATTCAAAGCTCATCAGGCCGTAGAACTTGCTACTTTCGCCAATCCATCCTTGGTCAACCACTCCGTTAAAAATCAATCCCATTACCAATGAACCTAGTACGGCACTTACCATTATTCTCCAACTCGCAATTTTAGAGAAAATCAAAAATGCGGCGCCTATTAAACATAAAAAAGCCGATGTTTCGCCTACTGATCCAGGAATAAAGCCCCAGAACATATCCCAGTTAGAATAGGTAGCCTCCATAGCTGCACCTTTATTCTGAGCTAAAAATCCTAAAACAGTTTCCCCAGAAATTGCATCTACATCAGTAGCCCCAGCCAAAATAGCTTCAGAACGCTCACGCGCTTCATAAACCCAAACCTTATCGCCACTCATCCAAGTTGGATAGGCAAAAAACAAGAAAGCTCTAATAGTAAGTGCAGGATTCAAAATATTCATACCTGTACCTCCAAAAACTTCTTTACCAATGACTACACCGAAAACTACGGCAACAGCTAACATCCATAAGGGCGTATCAACAGGAACAATTAGTGGTACAAGCATCCCGGTAACCAAATAGCCTTCTTCAACTTCGTGTCCTTTTATAACCGCGAAAATAAATTCAACTAAAAGTCCGATACCATAGGAGATGGCAACCAGGGGTAAAACTTTTATAATACCAATCCAAAAATTATCCCAAGTCAAAAAATGATCCATTAAAGAGAAACTCTCAGGAAACCCATTCAGGGCTGAATAATGCTGATAACCGGCATTGAACATTGAAAATATTAAAATCGGAACCAAAGCCATGATCACCGTATTCATGGTACGCTTTAAATCATCGGCACCTTTAACATGGGTACCATTGTGCGTGGTTTCATTTGGCGCATAAAGAAAAGTATGAAAGGCATTAAAGGCAGGTGCCATTTTTGTGCCTTGATACTTCATCTTCAGCTCATGTAATTTACTTTTTATGCTCATCTATTATCCTATTTCTTTTTGTAATAAATCAAGTCCTTCGCGAATGATTTTTTGATGAGGTTGTTTTGAAACACACACAAATTCAGTCAATGCAAAATCTTCAGGTGCTACTTCATACAAACCTAGTTGTTCCATTTCATCTAAATCCTTATACATACAGGCTTTTAACAACTGCATGGGAAAAATATCTAACGGAAATACCTTTTCATACTGCCCGGTTAAAACAAAGGCTCTGTGCTCGCCATTGGTATTGGTATCTAGATCGAATTTTTTGTTAGGAAGCATCCAAGAAAATGTCAGGGCTCTAGTAGCTGATATTTTATTGAAAATAGGCTTATTCCATCCAAAGAATTCATAATCATCACCTTCAGGAATTGCAGTAACCGTATTGTTATAGAAACCTAAATGACCATCAGGGCTACATTGACTTCCTGTTAAAACATCTCCATTAATAACTCTTATATTTTCAGAACTCACACCACTACCATATAAGAAGGTAGAAACTTCAGCACCTATTTTCGTTTTATAATATTTAGGAGTTTTAACGGCAGAACCAACAAGAGCAACAATTCTTTCAGGATTAAATTTACCTGTTAACAGTAAATCGCCAATCGACACCAAATCTTGCGGATTGATAGTCCAAACCACTTCTCCTTTGTTAATCGGATTAATTTTATTGATTTGCGTACCCACCAAGCCAGCTGGATGCGGACCTGACACTTTATGCAATTCAACTCCTTGTAAACCAGACAAAGGCGATTTAGAAGAATTACCAACCGAAACATGCACTTTACCCGGTGTTAATTTACCCAATGCCGTAATTGCTGCTTGCAACTCATTTTCTTTACCCTCTAGAACATAATCATAATTAGCGGCTAAAGGAGCTGTTTGATACCCTGAGATAAAAATTGCTTTTGGATTCTGATCTGGGTCAGCAATAACGTCATATGGACGCTGTTTTATAAATGGCCAACAGCCACTATTTAATAAATATTTTTTTATTTCTTGTGCTGATGCCGAATCATACCTAATAGATCCATTATCATGCACCTGCTGTTCTTTGTCGGCTAAAATTTTCAAGTTCAAGATTTTTCTTCTTTCACCTCTTTCTATTTCAACAAGTTCGCCACTCACGGGAGAAACAAAAAGCATTTCTTCACAATTTTTGTTGTAAAACAAAGCTTCGCCAGTTTTAACCTCAGCGCCTTGCTTTACTAACATTTTAGGGGTAATTCCGTGAAAATCTTCAAGATTTAATGCATATACATTACTCAAAACGGCTTTAGAAGTGGTTTGTTCAGCTTGGCCAACAAGGTTGATATTCAAGCCTTTTTTAATCCGAATGTCTTTAGACATATATTATAGACCTTAGGTTATGTAAATTCGGTGCAAATTTACTATTAAAACGTTTGTTTTCATAATTATTGCCTAAAAATTCGGCATTACATCGAGCTTTATTTTTTAGGTATGCTTTTTGTTTACCTTTACTCTAAAATTTGCAATTAAATGCTTCTAAGAGTTAAACAAATTGTTATTTTAATGTTGGCTCCTGTTGTTTTTGCACAGGTTCAGCTAGAGGTAAATCCGCCAGACCATATAAGATCAGTTATTTTTGAAGGACCAACAGGTGATCAATTTCCGGTGGTTCAGCTTAATGAGTCCATTTTTTTAGAGTTTGATGACACAACCGCAAGTGAGCAGGATTATTACTATAGAATTGTTCATTGTGATTATGATTGGACGCCTTCGCAGCTTTTAAAATCACAATACTTAAGTGGCGTAGATAATCAGCGTATTATTGATTATGAAAATAGCTACACCACCTTACAACCATACAGCAATTACCGTTTGACCATACCCAATGATGCCGTACGCTTAAAAGTTAGTGGTAATCACATGTTAGAAGTATACAATTCTGATGATGAGCTCCAATTTTCAAGGCGTTTTGTTGTCTATCAAGACAATGTTACTGTAGGCGCCGTGGTTAAACGAACCCGAGATTTTGATTATCTGAATGAAAAACAGGTGGTTCAGTTTACTATTAACCCGTCAAACTTTAGGTTAGTTAACCCTAAAAAAGAAGTAAAGGTTGCCATTATTCAAAACTATTTTTGGCCCACAACATTATATAATATCAAACCGCAATTTACATTAGGTAATCAATTGGTCTACAAATACGATCAAGAAACCAGTTTTTTTGGAGGCAATGAATTCTTAAATTTTGACACCAAAGACCTTAGAGCACCAAGTTCTGTCATTTCTCATATTGAGGTAAACGATTTATACGAACATTATCTCTTTAGTGATCGCTTTAGAAAGGCCATTCCGTACAACTATTATCCTGATATCAATGGCGATTTTGTAGTACGCACCTTACAAGGCGATGATCAATCAAGAGAAGCAGAATACACCAAGCTTCATTTTAGCTTACCTTATGATGTGGAAGTGGGTTTAGACAACGTTTATGTTTTTGGCAAATACAACAATTACGCCCTCAATGATGATAACAAAATGATATATAATGAAAACAATGGCATGCTCGAAGCATCTATTAAAATGAAGCAAGGTTTTTATAACTATAAATATGTCATTCAAAGAGAAGACGGCACTGTTGAATTAAACACCGTTTCTGGAAATTTTCATTTTACCGAAAACACCTATTTAGTTTTGGTGTACTATCGTAATTTCGGAGATCTTTACGATAGTATCATCGGAGTTGGTTCAGCTAATTCAAGAAACATTAGCAACTAGCAAAAATGTATATTTGATCATCAATTCTCTCTGATGGATCAAAAACCAAGCTTATACCAAAAAGGAAGATACCAACTGCAATATCGAGGTGTAGAATGTACTAATTGTGGTCATCCGCTAGATATGAGCGATCGGTTCTGCCCGAACTGCTCTCAAGCAAATAGCACGAAAAAATTAACGCTTAAAGATTTTATTGACGAGTTCTTTTCTACTTTGATTTCTTACGACTCAAAATTACTCAAAACCCTAACGGCTCTTTTGGTTTTTCCTGGTAAGATTACTACCGATTATTTAGCCGGAAAAAGGGTTTCGTATACAAATCCATTTCGGTTTTTATTAAGTTTAGCGATTATCTACTTTTTAGCACTGAACTTTTCAGGAAATTATCAAAAATTAGACAAATACGGTGCCTCAAATAACGGGAGTTGGATTCAAAAAAAGAAAGACGGAGGCCTAAAAATTACCTTTAATAATAACAAAACCAAAAAAGAAGAATCAGAGATAAATGCTGCACTTGACTCTCTTGATATTGTCGCCGCTATTGCACAAGCTGATTCGGTAATATTGAGCAATCCGAAAAAGCATTTAATTGAACTTAATAGAAAAAACTCATGGCAAAATTTTAGCGGAAAAAGAGAATTCTTTAGTCTCATATTTGAAAACGATTCTATTCGTGAATATGAAGCCCTTATCAATAAATTTGAAATGCCGGATACACGAACAAATCGGTATGCTTTTAGAAGCGCAGAAGGCATAGAACGCTTAAAGAAACAACCTGGTAGTTTTGCGAGTAGTATGATTTCGAAGCTGCCGTTTGCCGTGTTTTTCTTCCTTCCAGTGTTTACATTGTTTATTTGGTTGATATATATCAGAAAAAAATACACTTACACCGATCATTTAATTTTTAGCTTTCATATTCAATCACTCTTGTTTATCTTGCTGATTATTAGCTTTGTAATAGACGCTATTTTTGACGTTGAAAGCAGTCTGGTTTTCATTATTATTTTTGGAATTTACCTGTTTGTAGCAATCAAAAAATTCTATCATCAAGGCTTATTTAAAACGCTTCTGAAATTTCTATTTTTGAATTTGGCCTTCTTTATGTTGGCACTTTTTACATTGATGATTTTTTTGATAGGAGGCGCATTTATTTATTAAGGAGAACACCACTATGATTACACAAGTTACAAAGGGCATAAAAGTTTCTGTAAGCACAACTTTTGAAGGTACTTTCTTCAAAAATTACAAAATGCATTTTGCTTTTGGTTATACTATTACAATTGAAAATCAGAGTAAAGATTCCGTTCAATTAACAGCTCGTCATTGGGATATCTATGATGCTTTGAATGATATTGAAAAATTAGATGGCGAAGGGGTTATAGGTAAAAAGCCTGTGATCAAACCAGGTGAATCACATACATATAATTCTGGTTGTCTTTTAGGATCTCCTATCGGAGCGATGAAAGGTCATTACAGCATGGTAAACTTTAGTTCAACTGAACAATTCAGAGTATACATTCCCACCTTTAAATTTAGTGCTCCTTTTGCATTGAACTAGATGAGATTAAGTGGAAAACTATTTTTAAGTAATTATTGATATTTAATTACTGCTTCTACCAGTTTTCTATATTTACGCCTGTGAAATACCATTTCACAAGAAATATTTCATAATGAATAATTGAAAGGTCATTTCTGTACCTTTGTATCGATTTAAATTTAAAATTTATCGACATGGGAAAAGGTTTTTTTCAAGTTCCTCAGGCATTTAATGAACCAATAAAAGGGTATGCACCTGGAAGTATTGAAAGACAGGAAGTTCTAAAACAATACAATAAATATTTTGAGGGCACCTTAGAGGTTCCTATGTATATAGGAAAGAAAAAAGTAAAAACAAACCGGACGAAACCTATGTCTCCCCCACATGATCATAAACATAAAGTGGGTAAATATCATTTAGCCAACAAATCACATGTTGCTGATGCCATTGACGCTGCTTTAAAAGCACGAAATGATTGGGCCAATTTAACATGGGAGCAACGCGCGGCTATCTTCCTAAAAGCTGCTGAACTTATTGCTGGCCCATACAGAGCAAAAATAAATGCAGCCACCATGATTGCGCAATCAAAAACCATTCATCAGGCTGAAATAGATGCTGCCTGTGAATTCATTGATTTCTTGCGCTTTAATGTAGAATACATGTCTCAGATTTATGAGGAGCAACCCGATTCTGCTGAAGGAATTTGGAACAGAGTTGAATACAGACCATTAGAAGGTTTTGTTTATGCCATTACTCCTTTTAATTTTACGGCAATTGCAGGAAATTTACCTGCAAGTGCAGCAATGATGGGCAATGTAGTGGTATGGAAACCTAGTGATAGTCAAATATTTTCTGCAAAAGTAATTGTTGATATATTCAAAGAAGCAGGTTTACCTGATGGTGTTATTAATGTTATTTATGGCGACCCTGTGATGATTACGAACACTGTGTTGGCGAGTCCTGATTTTTCGGGAATTCACTTTACCGGTTCTACCCATGTTTTCAAAGAACTATGGAAAAAAATTGGCAACAATATTCATACCTACAAAACCTACCCACGAATCGTAGGTGAAACAGGAGGCAAAGATTTCATTTTAGCACATTCTTCGGCAAATCCAAAACAAGTAGCCACGGCTATTGTTCGAGGTGCATTTGAATTTCAAGGACAAAAATGTAGTGCTGCATCACGAGTTTATTTACCTAAATCAAAAGCGAAACGAATTCTTGATTTGGTTAAAAAGGATGTCGAATCATTCAATCCGCCAGGATCCCCTGAAGACATGACTAATTTTATTACCGCTGTAATTCATGAAGGCTCTTTTGATAAATTGGTTAGCTACATCAAAAAGGCAAAAAAAGATAAAAAAGCAAAAATAGTAGTAGGTGGAGGTTTTGATAAATCAAAAGGATATTTCATTGAGCCAACCGTAATTGTTACTACAGACCCTAAATACACTACTATGGAAACTGAATTATTCGGACCCGTTGTGACCGTGTATGTTTATGATGATAAAAATTGGACGAAAACCTTAAAATTAGTTGATGAGACATCAGATTATGCATTAACTGGTGCTGTATTATCAACTGATCGATATGCTATTGATGAAGCAACTAAGGCATTACAAAATTGTGCTGGTAATTTTTATATCAATGACAAACCAACCGGTGCTGTTGTAGGTCAACAACCCTTTGGTGGCGCGCGCGCCTCAGGAACAAATGACAAAGCTGGTTCAGCTCAAAACTTATTGCGTTGGGTTTCACCTAGATTAATAAAAGAAACTTTTGTTACCCCCGAAGATTATCGCTATCCGTTTTTAGGATAATTCTATCTAAAGAGATATATTTAACGAACTTTATAAAATACTAAAAATGAAAAAATTAATTTTAATTGTAGCCCTACTTGCTACCTTTATGAACTATGCTCAAGATAATTTAACCCAAGGTACTATTCAAGCTGTACTTCAGGGTAATCAGATACAGGTTATACAACTAGCAGAAGCTTTTTCAGAAGAACAATACAATTGGCGCCCAATGGAAGGTGTGAATTCAGTTGGTGAAGCCTTGCTTCACGTTGCTACTGCTAACTATTTCTTGGCCTCAAAACTTGGTTTTCCTCCTCCAGAAGGTGTTGATATGATGTCTATTGGTAAAATAACTGGTAAGGATAACATCATCGCAGCTGTTAAAAAATCAAATGCTTTTGTGCTAGAAAAAATAGTAATGATTGAAACCGGTGCTTTGAATGAGGAAGTAGATTTTGGATTCATGAAAATTAACAAATTAGGAGGACTTTTAGCTATTATGGAACATAACGGAGAACACAAAGGGCAATTAATTGCCTATGCCCGTTCAAACAATGTGGTTCCGCCATGGAGTGTTAAGGCCGAATAATAATAACTCTGACCAGCAAATAATTAAGACACCGAAGGGTGTCTTTTTTTATACTTTAAATTTTTGAGGTAAGTAAACAACCTTTTTGGTCTCAAAGAATTGTTGAGTAAAAAAAGTAGACAGATTATATAGTTTAATGGTTTTGTAATCTTTAAGCTCTTCCTCAAGATCACCTCCTTTCAGATATAAAATTCCGTTTTTGAGTTCATGTTCTGATTCTTTTTTAATTTTTCCTTTTGTCCAACGCACAAAAGTGGGCATAGCTGCCACCGCACGACTAACAATAAAATCGAACTTTTGTTTGACTTCTTCAACCCTGCAATTCATTGTAGTAACATTAGATAATCCTAAATTTTGGACTATCTCATCAACCACTTTTATTTTTTTTCCAATTGAATCAACCAAAACAAATGAAGTTTCTGGAAATAGAATTGCCAAAGGCACGCCTGGAAAACCACCACCTGTACCAACATCTAAAACAGACGAACCCGATTTAAACTTTTGCACTTTTGCAATCGCTAACGAATGAAGTACATGTCTTAAATATAATTCATCAATGTCTTTTCTTGATACTACATTTATTTTTGTATTCCAATCCTTATATAAATCTGCCAACTGCGCGAACTGATTTTTTTGTTTTTCAGTCAGTTCTGGAAAATAGTTGTAGATTAGCTTAACATTCATTGCCTCAAAAATTTCAAACAAAAGTAGTATATTCCGCCTTTAAACTTTTGTTGAACAGCATGTAATAAAGATTCACTCGAAGGTAAACCCATATCTTTGTTTAAAATTAAACTTTACTATGAAATCTGAAACCATAAGATTTTCAAGAAAAGACTCAGCTCAATTCTTCAAAACCCTAAATAAAAGGGTTAATACCTATTTCAAAGAAAATAAAATCAAGAAAACAGGAAATTGGAAACTACACTTGAAAACCGTGGTTATGTTTGCTCTTTTTTTGACACCCTATTTTTTGATTTTAACCTTAAACCTTCCTATTTGGGCTAACATTCTTTTGACGGTTGTCATGGGTATAGGCATGGCAGGTGTAGGTATGAATGTGATGCATGATGGCAATCATGGTTCGTATTCCAACAAAAAATGGGTCAACAAATTAATGGGAAGCAGTATCTACATTTTGGCGGGTAACGTATACAATTGGCAGGTTCAGCATAATGTTCTGCATCACACCTATACGAATATACATGAACATGATGAAGATATGGAAGCAGGTCGAATTCTTCGATTTTCAAAACATACCAAGTGGCAATCACATCATAAATTTCAACATTACTACTCTGTATTTTTATACGGATTACTTACTTTTAACTGGGCTATTACCACAGATTTCATGCAAATGTATCGCTATACAAAACGAAAATTGAGTTATGGTAAATTACCTAGTCCTGTGGTAAACTGGAGTACTTTAGTGATCACAAAAATACTTTATATTACCATTTGGATTGTACTGCCCTTAATTTTTGTTGAAATGGCTTGGTGGAAGATTCTAATTGGTTTCTTTATTATGCATTATGTGGCTGGCGTAATTTTAAGTGTGGTATTTCAGTTAGCCCACATTGTTGATGATGCAGACACCCCTCTACCCGATGAAAGTGGAACTATGAAAAACACATGGGCGATACACCAATTATTTACAACGGTTAATTTTGGAACCAAAAATCGTATTGTTAATTGGTTTACTGGTGGATTAAATCATCAAGTTGAGCATCACATTTTTCCGAACATAAGTCATGTCCATTATACTAAAATTTCAAAAATTGTGAAGCAAACGGCTCAAGAATTCAATTTGCCATATAATGAATATAAGACCACGCGAAAAGCCATCATTTCGCACTTTAAACATTTAAAAGAACTGGGCAAACAACCTGCATTGCAGTTCTAAACAATTCTTATTTTTGTTACAATTTAGTACTTATCAAAGGCATTAGTTAATAATTTACATTCTCTAATTTTTATAGTTTTTAAGAACGGTAAAAGTTCTAAATTTGTGGTGCATTTTAATGAAACAAATCATGAAAAATTTATTGTCAGATAAAATCAATAGTGTAACTCCATCGGCCACTTTAGAAATGGCAGCAAAAGCCCGTGAATTAAGAGGTGCTGGCAAAGACATTATTGGTCTCAGTCTTGGGGAGCCAGATTTTAATACACCAGATTATATCAAAGATGCAGCAATTCAAGCTGTGAATGAAGATTATAATTCTTATACCCCTGTAGATGGGTATGTTGATTTGAAAAATGCAATCATTAAAAAATTTAAAAGAGATAATAATCTTGAGTATACGAGTTCCCAAATCGTAGTTTCAACTGGTGCCAAACAAGCACTATACAATGTAGCCCAAGTAATCTTAAACGAAGACGATGAAGTTATTCTACCTTGCCCGTACTGGGTTAGTTATAGTGACATTGTAAAATTAGCCTTAGGTGTCCCTGTTGAAGTAGCGACTAGCATTGATACTGATTTTAAAATGACAGCAACACAACTTGAAGCAGCTATTACGCCTAAAACAAAAATGCTTTGGTACAGTTCGCCATGCAACCCAAGCGGTTCAATATATAGCGAACAAGAATTAAGAGCTTTGGCCGATGTTCTTCAAAAGCATCCACAAATTATAGTTGTTAGTGATGAAATATATGAGCATATTAATTATGGCGTAACCGCACATGCCTCAATGGCGGCATTTGAAGATATGTATGATCGAACGGTTACTGTAAATGGTGTGGCAAAAGCATTTGCTATGACGGGTTGGCGAATCGGTTACATTGGTGCTCCTGCATATATTGCCAGAGCGTGTAACAAATTACAAGGTCAAGTGACTAGCGGTGCTAATTGTATCGCACAAAGAGCCGTAATAACAGCATTGACAGAATCTCCTGAACGTATTCAATACATGGTTAAAGAATTTGAAGGAAGACGTGAGTTAATTTTAGAGCTTTTAAATGCTATTGATGGTTTTACATGTAATGAACCCGAAGGAGCATTTTACGTTTTCCCAGATGTATCCGCATTTTTTGGCAAAACCTTAAAAGGTACTACCATTAATAATGCATCAGATTTTGCCATGTATCTTCTTGAAGAGGCTAACGTGGCTACGGTTACAGGCGATGCTTTTGGAAATGGTAAGTGTATTCGAATTTCATATGCAGCTTCTGAAGATGAAATAAGAGAGGCTGTAGTTCGTATTCAAGAAGCTGTTTCATAAAAACCACTTTTATTGCTTAAAATTAAAAATATAGAGCTACTGCAAAAGCATAAGAACTAAAAAAGATGAGATATGTAGTCGGGTTAAAATAGCCTAAGTACGTTGCCAGAAAAATGGGGTTAGTAAAATTAAAACTGTAAATAATTCTAACCTACCAGCCAACATTAAAAATCCACACCACCATTTACCTGCATCAGGTAAACTATTAAAATTACTCAAAGGATGTAGGGTACCGAAAGCCGGACCAACATTACCTAAGGATGAGGCTGCACCACCAATAGATGAAACGAAGTCAAGACCAACAACCCCAAGCCCTAAAGCGCCAATAATAAACAGTAACATGTAGAGTACGAAAAAGCCAATGATGTTATAAACTATCTGTTCTGTAACCGTTTTATTATTGTATCGAACGGGTATAATGGCGTTAGGATGCAGGGTGCGTTTAAATTCTAACAATCCGTTTTTAACAATTAATAAATGTCGCATCACTTTGATGCCACCTGCTGTTGACCCCGCCGAACCTCCTAAAAACATAAGACCGAAAAAGAAAACGGTTAAAAAGGGTGCCCAGTTTGTAAAATCAGAAGTTACAAAACCAGTTGTTGTTACTATGGCAACTACTTGAAAGAGTCCATGCCTAAATGCACTTTCAATGGCTCCAAACGGCATTGGATGATATTCTGAAACCGGCACTTGCGCTTCAAAATAAATGACCAAGGTTACCAAAATACTGAACAATAGAATAAAGCCTGCATATATTTTGAATTCCTCATCCTTTAAAATACGTTGAACCTTACCCTTAAACGCAAAATAACTGAGTACAAAGTTGGTACCCGCTAAAAACATAAATAGAATGATGATGTATTGTACCAGCGGATTATCATTCCAAAATGCAAGACTTGCGTTTTTGGTTGAAAAGCCACCTGTTGATAAGGTTGCCAAAGAATGATTTACCGCATCAAAAAAGCTCATTCCGGCAAGTTTCAATAACACAGTTTCAGCTACCGTGTACCCAAAATAGATATACCATAATCTTTTTGCAGTATCTGTAATTCTGGGGTGTAATTTGTCAGCATTGGGCCCAGGTGCTTCTGCAGCAAAAAGTTGCATGCCACCAATGCCCAATAAGGGTAATATGGCAATAGCCAATACAATGATACCCATACCCCCAATCCAATGCGTAAGGCTACGCCAAAACAAAATTCCTTTAGGAAGGCTTTCAATATCATCTAATATTGAAGCTCCGGTGGTAGTATAACCTGAAACGGTTTCAAAAAAAGCATTAGTAACAGTTGGTATTGTATCTGAAAAAAGATAGGGTAACGTGCCTGAAAGCGACATGATAATCCATCCAAAAGTAACGATGATATACCCTTCTTTTCTTTTTACCTCTTTTTTATGATCCTTGGTAGCATACATCAAAACTACCCCAATAAAAACCGACAATATACCAGCCAAAGAAATATCAAAAGTTACCCCATCAGCATAAATAAAACTTACCAATGCTGCAATCAACATGAAGCCGCCATTAAAGAGGAACAACAGCCCCATGATATGAAATATTATTTTAGAATTTAGGCCCATTACAAGAAGAGTCTTTCTATTTTTGAAATAACTTCAGGCATACAACAAACTACCACACGATCGCCGGGCTGAATTTGAAATCCACCAAGTGCAATAATTCCTTCACCATCACGAATAACCCCACCAATGGTAGCTTTATCAGGAAAACTTAAGTCACGTATGGTACTACCGGTTACTTCAGAATTTGGGTTAACCACAAACTCAAGAATCTCAGCATTCAAGTTATTCAAACGCATTAAGGCAACAACTTCTCCTTTTCGTATATATCTTACAATATTATTTGCGGCTAGAAGCTTTTTATTTATTAAAGTATCAATACCTATGGAGTGGGAAAGCTGAAAATAATCAGTATTCTCAACAAGAGCAATCGTCTTTTTTATATGTTTTGATTTGGCAACCAAACAAGACATAATATTCGTTTCAGAGTTACCAGTTACCGCAATAAAAGCATCCATTGATTCTAGGCTTTCTTCTTCAAGCAACTCAACATTTCTGCCATCAGCATTAATGACCAAAGCTGTGGGCAATACTTCAGAAAGATCAAAAGCTTTTTCTTTATTTTTTTCTATAATTTTTACATTATACTTTTTATTGCATAAATCTCTTGCCGTTTTAAAACCGACCTTACTGCCACCCAAAATCATGACGTTTCGAATATCTACATTCTTTTTTCCTGTTAATTTATACAACTCATCGACGCCTTCAGGGGTGGTAATAAAATACACCTGATCCCCTTCCTTAAAAACAGTATCTCCTCTCGGAATTACTGTAAATCGTGTTCCTTTACGTTGTAAAGCAATGGGCATGAAATGAAGCTCAGAAAAAACAGTGGCAGCCTCTTTGACCATTTTACCAACAAAAGGAGCAGATTTAGGTAAAGACACCCCAACCATAATTAGTCTGCCCTCATCAAATTCATAAGTGTCATTGAATGCTGATTTATCAAGTAATTGCTGAATTTCAGCCGCTGCTAATTCTTCAGGTGAAATTAATTCATCAATACCCAACTCTTCAAACTTGATGGTTTCTTTGTTATCAATAAATTCGGTGTTTGATATTCTTGCAATGGTACGCTCGCAACCTAATTGTTTGGCAAGCATACAAAGAGTAATATTTGTTGTTTCAGAAGAGGTTACCCCAATAACCAAATTTGAACTTTCAACTCGGGCATCTCGCAAAACGGAAACAGAGGTAGCATCGCCTCTTAATACACGAATGTCTAAATGTGCATCAGCAAAAGCTAAGCTTTCTTTATTGGTGTCAATTAAGGTAATGTCTTGAGATTCATATGACAATAATTTCGCCAAATGAAAGCCTACTTCGCCGGCACCAGCAATTATGATTTTCATCTATTTGGTATTAATCTGTATTACGTATAAATAAACTAATCTGTTCAATGAAAGAATTGCCAATCGGGGCATGAGGACTTTTATAGTAGACATTTACAATAAAGATTTATAACAGATGCAATGCAAAATTACATAAATTTAATTTGGAGCCCTAAATATTACGATTTTAATATCCAAGTGATTGCTTTCTAGTTTGTCTTTTGTAAGATACTGCTGCTCATTAAGTCTTATCTTTGCCAAAAATTTGCTATGGCTAAAAAAGTGATTCCGTATAAAGAATCTGATTTGGGTAAAAAAGAACAGGTAACCGAAATGTTCGACTCAATTTCAGGAAATTATGACGGCTTAAACCGCGTAATTACCTTCGGAATAGACGTAAAATGGCGTAATCGTGTTGTAAAATTATTGACCAAAAAAAAACCTGAAAGTATTTTAGATATTGCAACGGGAACAGGCGATTTAGCCATTAACTTAGTAAAAACAGGAGCCAAAAAAATAGTAGGCCTTGATTTATCATCAGGCATGCTTGAAGTAGGTAAAACCAAAGTAAAAACCAAGAAGCTCGATGACACTATTGAAATGGTTATTGGCGATAGTGAGCAATTATCTTTTTCTGACGCCTCTTTTGATGCTGTAACGGTAGCCTTTGGAGTTCGAAATTTTGAAACCCTTGAAAAAGGATTGGCAGAAATTTATCGCGTACTAAAACCTAAGGGTACTTTTGTGGTTTTAGAAACTTCTGTACCAACAAAAACACCCTATAAACAGGGCTATAGAATTCACTGCAAATACATCTTACCTTTGGTGGGTAAACTATTTTCAAAAGATGGTACAGCCTATAACTATTTATCAGAGTCGGCAGCTGTTTTTCCGCATGGCGAAGACTTCAACAATATTTTACGTAAAATTGGGTTTATAGAGGTAGTAAACAAACCTCAAACCTTTGGGGTAGCAAGTATTTATGTAGCTACAAAATAAACATGCGAAACAATCTTATTCTCTTTATTAGTGCATTATTTGTTTGCAGTGCTACCTGGGCACAATTCAATGAAAGACCAGTTATAAATCTTGAAAATAAAGACAAAAAGATATTGAATTTTGCTTATTATTTAGGCTTTAATCAGTATGATTTCAAATTTGATTACAAAGAAGATGTAGATGATATTTTGGTACTTAAAACCATAGGTTTTAATGTTGGGGTGGTGGCTGAAGTTCGGCTGAATGATTTTTTTGATGTCCGTTTTGAACCGGGACTTTCGTATACAGTTAGAGAATTAGGTTTTCCTGATGATCGTCTATCTACCGCTGCACAACTTATTCGAGAAGTACAATCAACCTATATCAATTTTCCATTATTATTGAAAGCCAGTACCAAACGTTTGGGCAATTTCAGACCTTTTTTAGTGGGTGGTGGTTCGGTTTCATTGAACTTAGGTAGTAATCAAGAAGCTCTCGATGATAATTCATCTGGCACTTTTAGAATGAAGAAAACGGTTTACAATTATGAGCTCGGCTTTGGTATTGACTTTTACCTACCCTATTTCAAATTTTCGCCATCAATACGTGGAGTTTTTGCTATAACTGATGAGCTTGTACCAGACAATGATATCAATAGTCCGTGGACAGGAAATATAGATGGGCTAAGAACAAGAGGACTCTTTATCAATTTTACCTTTGAATAAATATATTTAACCACGCCTTATTTCATTTAACAAAATTGCTGTTGCAGTAGCAACGTTCAAACTTTCGGTTGTTTTTTTTCCAAATTGGGGAATGGCAATTTTTTGGGATACCCATTGATTTACGGCTTTTGAAATACCATTCGCCTCATTGCCCATTACAAGAATTCCTTTTTCAAGAAAATTTTGAGAGTACACGGATGCCCCATCCATAAAAGACCCATAAACAGGTACTTCTGATTTCTTTAGAATAGTTTCAAGATTTTTATAAACAACATTAACACGTGCAATTGAACCCATACTTGCTTGAAGTACCTTAGGGTTATAGCAATCAACCGTATTTTTTGAACAAACTAATTGTTTAATGTCAAACCAATCACAAAGACGAATTATGGTTCCTAAATTTCCAGGATCTCGAAGATCATCTAAAACCAAAATCCATTCTCTAAAATCAATCGATTTACTTTCAGGAATACTAAAAACAGCGAGCACTTTATTTGGTGTTTTAAGTGCACTAATTTGTTTTAATTCTTTTTCGGTAATTAAATCTACTTGGGTATTATCTTTTAGTAATGAAGCATCAGTAGCTAATATACAATAGGGTTTAAATCGCGCCTGCAAAAGTTCTGTAACCACTTTAATTCCCTCAACAAAAAAAAGCCCATGCTGACTTCGGTACTTTTTTTGATGTAGACTTTTTATAAGTTTCAATTGACTTTTAACAACCATTCAAATAATGTATTTTTGAATTCTATGAGGAGTGTGTTATCTGTAACAAACTACAAGGCTAAAATAGCAGTTATATTTTTAGCTATTGCAATTACGTCTTGCAATGCCCTCAAAAGAGTTGAAGCCAATGAACTTTTAATTGTCAAGAACAACATACTCATTGACAGTATTAAAACTAATGGTGAAACCGTTCAAAACCTGATTCTTCAAAGACCTAACACTACATTAGCAGGCTATCCTTTACGTCTTAACCTTTATAATTTAGCTAAAGTAAATGCTGATTCTTCATATTATGAATGGCTATATCGAAAAAAAAATAGAAAAGAAAAATTAGATAAATTTTTATCTGAAAAGCAAACAAAAAGACTAGGTGAGTCTTATTTGGTAAAAGGGCTTAGTACATCATTAAAAGAAATAGGTGAGCCCCCGGCCTTACTTGATACCGTTTTAACAAAAAATTCTCTTGAGCGGTTAAGTGCATACTATATAGGTAAGGGGTATTTCAATAACAAAACAAGCTTTACTATTGATACATTAAAAAGAAAACAACGGGCAACTGTAAATTATCATATTGAGTTGGGCAAACCGTTTATGTTAGATACCGTCTATCATGAAATTAAATCAAAGTCTATTGACTCATTATTTAAGATTCATAAAAAAGAAGCTCTTGTACAATCAGGAGGCCAATTTGATAAAGATAATTTTTTAAAAGAAAGAGAGCGTTTGACCGCTATTTTTAGAAATAGCGGCGTCTGGAATTTTCAAGAAAGCGCTATTAGCTTTAATGCAATTGCTGATACGACGCGCCAAGGAAATGACCAAAAAATGGATATCGAAATGTCAATCGATAATTTAAAAAAGAGAGATGAAAGTTCAATTACCTCTAAAGAATATCAGGTCTATTCATTTGATAAAATTAATATCTACACTGATTTCATCGATAATAATACGGATAGTCTTCAATACCAAGATTACGGCGATTACAGAATTTTATACAAAAACAAATTACGTTTTAAACCCAAAACTTTAACCAACGCAATTTTCTTTAAAAAAGATAGTATCTACAAAGATGACGACCGTACCCGTACCCTACGTCAAATAACCAATTTAAATGTTTTTAAATACCCATCAATTCTTTTTGTTGAAGATAGTTTAAGCACAAATTTAACCGCAAACATTTATCTAACGGAAAAGAAAAAATATTTGTTTGCCCCTAATTTTGAAGTTATTCGTTCTGACCAAAGAGAAATTGGTGTTGGTATTGGTGCCTCACTGATATCAAGAAACATTTTTGGTGGTGCTGAAAATCTAAGTATTTCTGGCAGTGCTTCTTTCGGACTTTTAAGTGGGGAAGAATTGACCGAAAATTCATTCTCCGAAATTGGCGCAGATATTGGTTTAGACTTTCCTAGAATTTGGTTGCCTTTAGTAAATACTGATAAAATTATCCCCAATTATATGTTGCCCCATACCAACTTGAATTTAGGTACTACATTTCAAAAAAATATAGGGCTTGACAAACAAACCTTTAATGGTATTTTAGGCTATAATTGGACGCCTTCAGAAGCCGTTTCAAACTCCTTTGAATTATTTAATGTTCAATTTGTAAATAATTTGAATCCAGGTAACTTTTTTACAGTTTACAATAATGCTTACAGCCAATTAAATACAATAGCCCAAAAAGAGAATATTCCTATCAATCCTCTCTATTTTATTAATGGCAATCTAACAACACCCGCAACTAGCGAGGATGAAGAAAACATCGGAACATCTAATTTTATTAACGATGTATTAACTGGGGTTTATCCGATTAGTTCAGAAAATGAAAGCGAAACTGAATTGACAGCCGATGATATACAGGTAGTGAAAAGCATTTCTGAAAGAGAGGAGAGATTAACCGAAAACAACCTCATTTTTACTACCAATTACACCTTCAATAAAAACAATCGCCAAGGTGCTACCGACAATAACTTTTATCAATTTCGACTTAAAGTTGAAAGTGCGGGTAATTTTCTTTCACTACTCTCAAATGCAATTACTCTAAATAAAAACGAATTTGGCAACAAAGAAATTTTTGATGTTGCTTATTCACAATATTTAAAAACTGAATTTGACTACATTAAATATTGGAATGTTTCACGATCAAATGTCATAGCCTTTCATAGTTTTGCGGGTATAGCGGTACCTTATGGTAATTCAGATAACATTCCGTTTTTAAGATCATATTTTGCTGGTGGCTCAAATGATAATCGGGCTTGGAGACCTTATTCATTGGGGCCCGGAAGAACAAGTGCTATTAATGATTTTAATGAAGCAAACTTAAAATTAGCTTTAAACCTAGAATATCGTTTTCCTATTGCTGGAAACTTCAAAGGAGCTCTTTTTGTTGATGCGGGTAACATTTGGAATGTTTTTGACAATATTGAAGATCCTGATTTAACCTTTAATGGCCTAAGTTCATTAAAAGATATCGCCCTAGGATCAGGCTTTGGCGTACGCTATGATTTCACTTATTTTGTTTTGCGTGGCGACCTCGGTTTTAAAACTTATAACCCGGCTGAAGAATTAACAAAAAGATGGTTTAATAATTTTGGATTTGGCAATTCTGTTTTACAGATTGGTATAAACTATCCGTTTTAGTACTTTTGGCGCTGCTTAGAAGTATTCAACATAAAAAACATAACTATTTATTATGGCATATAACATAAAACCTGGCGTTGCCACCGGAGATGAAGTTCAAGAAATTTTCAACTATGCGAAAGAAAAGGGCTTTGCCTTACCCGCTGTAAATGTCATAGGTTCAAATACCATGAATGCTGTAATGGAAACGGCTGCTAGTTTAAATGCCCCTGTTATCATTCAATTTTCGAATGGTGGTGCACAATTTAATGCTGGTAAAGGACTTTCAAATGAAAATCAAAATGCTGCTATTCAAGGCGCAATTGCAGGTGCAAAACACGTTCATCAAATGGCCGAAGCCTATGGTGCAACCGTAATTTTACATACCGATCACTGTGCTAAAAAATTATTACCTTGGATTGATGGCTTACTTGAAGCCAGTGAAAAACATTTCGCCGAAACAGGTAATTCATTGTTTAGTTCTCATATGATTGATTTATCAGAAGAACCCATTGAAGAAAATATTGAGATTTGTAAAACGTATTTAGAACGTATGGCAAAAATGAATATGACTTTAGAAATTGAATTAGGAATCACAGGTGGTGAAGAAGATGGCGTAGACAACTCTGATGTTGACGATTCAAAATTATATACACAACCTGAAGAGGTTGCTTATGCATATGAAGAGCTTTCGAAAGTGAGTCCAAGATTTACGGTAGCTGCCGCTTTTGGTAATGTGCATGGGGTTTACAAACCAGGAAATGTAAAATTGACGCCGAAAATTCTCTTGAATTCTCAAGAATACATTTCTAAAAAATATGGTGTTGAAAACAATCATATTGATTTTGTTTTTCATGGTGGTTCAGGATCTAGCCTTGAAGAAATTAGAGAAGGTATCAGTTACGGTGTGATTAAAATGAACATTGATACTGATCTTCAATATGCTTTTCTTTCAGGCGTAAGAGATTATGTTCAAGAGAAAAAAGACTATCTTCAATCTCAGATTGGCAACCCAACGGGTAGTGATGAACCAAACAAAAAGTTCTATGACCCAAGAGTGTGGTTACGCGAAGGAGAAAAAACATTTGTTGAAAGACTTAAAAAGGCTTTCGAAGATTTAAACAATGTAAATTCGCTTTAAAATTTTAATAGCATTGCCTAACTTAAAAATCCTGATGTATGACAGCTTGGTTTAAAAGAACGGAAAAAGGAATTCAAACTGCCACCGAAGAAAAGAAAGACACCCCAAGGGGTCTTTGGTATAAATCTCCAACAGGTAAAATAGTAGAATCTGACGAGCTAGCGAAGAACTTTTACGTAAGCCCTGAAGATGATTATCATGTACGAATTGGCAGTAAAGAATATTTTGAAATTCTTTTTGATGATAATAAGTTTAAGGAGTTAGACAGTAAATTATCTTCTAAGGATCCACTAAAATTTGAGGATACCAAAAAATACAAAGATCGATTAAAAGCTGCTCAAAAAAAGACAGGTCTTAATGATGCGGTAAGAACTGCGCATGGTAAATCAATTGGCAAAGATTTAGTTGTTGCTTGTATGGATTTTAATTTTATCGGGGGTTCAATGGGAAGTGTAGTAGGTGAAAAAATTGCCCGTGCCATTGACCATGCCATCAAAAAGAAAACCCCTTTTGTAATGATTTCTAAATCAGGTGGTGCTAGAATGATGGAAGCTGCACTGTCACTAATGCAATTAGCAAAAACATCTGCAAAATTAGCCCAATTAGCTGAGGCTGGCCTACCGTATATTTCATTGTGCACTGATCCGACAACAGGTGGCACCACAGCTTCGTACGCCATGTTAGGTGATATTAATATTTCAGAACCTGGGGCATTAATTGGTTTTGCTGGACCTAGAGTGGTTAAAGATACCACAGGTAAAGATTTACCTGAAGGCTTTCAATCTGCTGAATTTGTAAAAGAAAACGGATTCTTAGATTTTATTTCTCATCGTAGGGATTTGAAAAAGAAAATCAACTTATACATTGATTTGATTCAAAATAATGCAATTCGTACTGAGAATTAGTTGTAAATATTGACCAAGAGGTTACTTGAAATTGTAATGAAATTGTTCTTTTAACGATTAATAGGATAGAAATCTGTTTATCAAATTCTTAAACATGAAACTTTCGTTGTCAGCCTTCGCAGTGTTACTTTCTTTATGGTTTACATGTTGTTCATCATCAGAGCGTACCCTATTAGATAATCTTAACCCATCTTCAACTGAAATAGAAGAAGAATCAGAAGAAATGCCACAAACTACAAATGGCCTTGCCGCTGTGACTGCCGTTACTGTAACAAGTCAAGATACGGGTCATACCTTTAGTGTAACTATTTCAAGTCCAGATTTAGGCTGCATTCAGTATGCTGATTGGTGGGAAATTATTGACCTAGATGGCAATCTTTTGTATCGTAGAATACTTGCCCATAGCCATGTTGACGAACAACCTTTTGCGCGCTCAGGTGGCCCAGTAATCATAGAAAATGATACGGAAGTGTATATTCGTGCGCACATGAATACAACTAGTTATGGTAGTCAAGTTTTTAA
This sequence comes from uncultured Maribacter sp., assembly GCA_964554895.1. Taxonomy (GTDB): domain Bacteria; phylum Bacteroidota; class Bacteroidia; order Flavobacteriales; family Flavobacteriaceae; genus Maribacter_C. Next base: position 28,870 of record CAZKQM010000007.1, read on the forward strand.
AGGTAATGTAGCAAATGGTTTTACGCTACAAAATCTTGATGTTGAATTTGCCAAAGATTTAGAAACTGCAGACCCATTGCCAGCCAATTGCGCCTTTTAATTCATTATTAAAATTTGTTAAGTACCTCAGTTTTTGTTCTTAAAAACCCTATACAACTGTAAATTATGTTTATCTTTGCATCCTAATTGACGAAACCTTAGTTGGATTAAGGTAAAATCAGTCAGATACATAATAATCATTTACAAAAATATTTGCATGTACTTAACAAAAGAAGTAAAAGCCAAAATCTTTAAGAAACATGGCGGAAAAGAGAACAATACAGGTTCAACCGAAGGTCAAATCGCATTGTTCACACATCGTATCAATCACCTAACGGGTCACTTGAAAAAAAATCACAAAGATTTTAATACAGAGAGATCGTTAGTAAAATTAGTAGGTAAAAGAAGAAGTTTACTCGATTATTTGAAAAAGAAGGATATTGTAAAATATCGTGAATTAATCAAAGAATTGAATATTAGAAAGTAATATTCAGAGGGGTTGAATTTTTTCAACCCCTCTTTTTATAAAGTCCTAGCGATATTCTGCAAGGCAAACTAAAAGCTGCACACAGTTTTTCATTGGTCAGTGCCATAGGCACAACAACACAACACACAACAACTCCGACCAGAGAATTAAATTAAGAGGAGTGACCATTGTTTAACAAAATCCCGTCATTATAAAAAGTTCGGGTAAAAATCAATTTTATGATTCCAAAAACATTTAAAGAGGTCATTGACCTTGGTAATGGTAGAGAAATTTCTATCGAAACCGGAAAATTGGCGAAACAGGCGCACGGCTCTGTTGTCGTTCAATCAGGAAAATGTATGCTATTGTGTACTGTAGTTTCCAATTACAAACAAGCAGATGTGGATTTTCTTCCACTAACTGTTGACTACCGTGAAAAATTTGCGGCGGCAGGTCGTTATCCAGGGGGTTTCTTTAAAAGAGAAGCGAGACCCAGTGATGGCGAAGTTTTAACCATGCGATTAGTGGATCGTGTTTTACGTCCATTATTTCCAAAAGATTATCACTCTGAAACTCAAGTGATGATTCAATTAATGTCACATGATGAAGATGTAATGCCTGATGCAATGGCTGGTTTGGCTGCATCAGCTGCTATTCAATTATCAGACTTTCCCTTCGAATGCCCAATCTCTGAAGTAAGAGTTGCTCGTGTAGATGGCAAGTTTGTCATCAACCCAACTAGAGCTCAATTAGCAGAATCTGATATCGATATGATGATTGGTGCATCTGCCGATTCAGTGATGATGGTTGAAGGTGAGATGGATGAGATTTCTGAAGAAGAAATGACTGAAGCCATCAAATTCGCCCATGAAGCCATTAAGGTTCAATGTGCCGCTCAGGTAAAACTCGCTGAGGCGGTTGGCAAAAAAGAAGTTCGTGAATATGAGGGCGAACGCGAAGATGAAGACCTACAGAAAAAAGTTCATGATCTTACGTATGATAAGGTTTATGCCATTGCAAAAGCTGGTTCAGCAAAACATGAAAGAAGTATGGCTTTTTCTGAAATCAAGGAAGAAGTTAAGGCGACTTTCTCAGAAGAAGAATTGGAAGATTTCGGAGATCTTGTTTCAAAATATTTTTACAAGGCCGAAAAAGCCGCTGTTCGTGATCTAACCCTAAATGAAGGTTTGCGATTAGATGGTCGTCAGACTACAGATATTCGTCCTATTTGGTGTGAGGTTGATTATTTGCCATCAACACACGGTTCAGCGATTTTCACGAGAGGAGAGACACAGGCCTTGGCAACAGTTACTTTAGGAACTTCTAGAGACGCAAACAAAATAGACATGCCATCATACGAAGGTGAAGAGCGTTTTTACCTGCACTATAACTTCCCTCCTTTTTCAACTGGAGAGGCAAGACCTATCCGTGGAACATCACGTAGAGAAGTTGGTCACGGTAACTTGGCACAACGTGCTTTAAAAGGAATGGTACCTGAAGATTGTCCATATACTGTACGAGTAGTTTCTGAAGTATTAGAATCTAACGGTTCTTCTTCAATGGCTACTGTTTGTTCAGGTACTATGGCCATGATGGATGCAGGTGTTCAATTGAAAAAGCCAGTTTCAGGTATCGCAATGGGGTTAATCTCAGATGCTGATTCTGGAAACTATGCCGTTCTTTCAGATATCTTAGGGGATGAAGATCACTTAGGTGATATGGACTTCAAAGTAACGGGTACAGCAGACGGTATTACTGCCTGCCAAATGGATATTAAAGTAAAGGGGTTGTCGTATGAAATTCTTGTAAATGCATTGAACCAAGCGAGAGATGGTCGTTTACATATTCTTTCAAAATTGACAGATACTATTGCAGCACCGGAAGCAGATGTGAAACCACACTCTCCAAAAATGGTTACGCGTATTATTCCTAATGAATTCATTGGCGCATTAATTGGCCCCGGTGGAAAAGTTATTCAAGAACTTCAAAAAGAAACAGGAACTACCATTGTTATCAATGAAGATCCTGTAACCGAAGAAGGTATTGTTGAAATTTTAGGAACAGATCAAGGAGGAATCGATGCAGTACTAGCGAAAATTGATTCTATAATGTTCAAACCTGAAGTAGGTAGCGTTTATGAAGTGAAGGTCATCAAGATGTTAGATTTTGGTGCCGTTGTAGAATACCAAGATGCCCCGGGCAATGAAGTATTATTACACGTATCTGAATTAGCGTGGGAACGTACCGAAAATGTTTCTGATGTGGTTAATATGGGTGATGTGTTTGACGTTAAGTATTTTGGACTTGACAAACGCACTCGTAAAGAAAAAGTGTCACGTAAAGCATTGTTACCCAAACCAGAAGGTTATGTTGAAAGACCGCCAAGAAATGATAGAGGTAATGATCGTCGTAGAGACAATCGCGATAGAAAACCTAGAAGAGACTAAGCTTTTTTACAGCTTTTCAAACCAAAGCCTCATAGACCAATTGGTCTATGAGGCTTTTTATTTCATTTACAAATCTCGCAATACCCTTTTTTCAAATATTCATCTTCTAACAATTGAAAAGTAACTCCGTTTTTCTCAGGTGAATCAAACATATTACAATAACGTTTCTTATTTAATGTGCTTGCATTTAGCATAATAGTGCGGTACTCATCTGATTTAGTTATCGATGAATTAATAAGCGTTAGATTTAAATAATAAAAAAGCAAATCTTCATCAACGGTTATCGAACGTACTTTTTTATCTAAAAGTTCCGCTGCCCATTCAATATTTGCATAATAGGCCAAGAACTGGGCAAGGCTAAATGTATCAGTGTCTGAAAGTTAAATTGAATCATAGTTATTATAAATATATTCAACAGATTGATCTTTACTATCATAGTTTTTTTTCTGCATATCACGTTCACTCTTTATGATGTCAAAATTTATTAGCATGCGATCTATTAAATACTGAGCAACACCTAATTTTTTAAGACCTTTAATTTCCTGTAAAAATTCTTCTTCATCAATTTCGACTAATTTAAATCTCCACATTTTGAATTTAATAGCAGTAAGATTATAATTAATTCTCATGTTGTTTACATCCAATTTCTTTAGCGCTTTGAGTTCTTCATTAGTAATTAAAATGCGTCGATTATCAAGTTGAAACCTATAGGCACTTCTATTATTTAAGAAGCGGGTATAATTTAACTGTTCCGGAACCTCAAGTTGATCTAAAATATCAGGTGAGACTTCAAAATATTTTAGTCTATTAAACAATGCGTTTTGAAGTTTTGAAGTTTTGAAGCTTCCTCTAGCTCATTATTACTCATGGCTGCATTAAATGTATCAACCAATTCATTTTCACTTTTTGTTTCAAAATAATCTTTACGAATGAGCTCAAGATTAATAATTGCTTTTCTGTGGTTTTTTAAAATTGGCTCCATTTTACTTGCTATATCAGCAGTAATAGTACTTTTAACTTCACTCTTGCTCATGGGTCTCATGTAGCCGAATTCGCTATACGTAATATCATTTATAAATTCAACCCAGTTCTCAGCCGTTGATACTTCTGTCTTTATAGTAGGTTTTTGATATTGTTGCAGCGCAGCTACAATGCTATTGGCCCGTTGCTTTAGCAGTGCAGCATTCCGTTCTGTACTTCCTTCAACTGAGGCATACGCCTTTATATCAATAGCTTTAATGGTAAAATCGGTTAGATTTAAAGAATCATAGAGTGATTTGATATCTGCCGCATCGTAAACTGATTTATTTTTTTGAAAAGGAATAACAAAACGCATGGACTTATTATTCATTTTAAAGCCCAGGTCTGATTTACCAATCTTTTTGTTTTCAAAACTTAAAGAATCCAAATACATTCCCATATCAAGCAAATCCCAACTATAAGCTTGCAAATTAAATATGGTTTGATATCTACAAAGCGTTTGATTACCAATAAAAAGAATATTGTATTCTAATTCTTTACCAACTAAATTGTCAGGAATCTTGCCTAAAAATGTTTTGAAATAACCATTTTCTGCGGCTTCCATTCCTTCTATCAATTTATTAAAATAAATAGGTTTTAATAGCTTACCGCGTAATTGAGAATCCTTAAGAAAAGTTTCACAATCATATCGTTCTTTTGCAACAACATCAATTGCCATTCCATCTCTAACATTTTTGAAAATTGATTTAAACCAATCTTTATCATTTACATAATAATATAAATTTTGACCTTCTTTCTCTACAGAAAATTGAATCTCTCTTATTTTTTTATCAAAAGCTTCCTTACAAGAACTACAATTTTTTAGAGTTGTATCATCGGGCTGATGTAATTTAATTCCATAGGCACTCTTTTGAGAAAAACATATATCAGAACCGACTAAGAATAACATAAGAAATATTAAAAAATAACTATTTTTCAATCTGAAGTTTAGTTTAGCAGTCATAAATAGAATATTAGTTTGAGATTGTGGTAAATACAACAATTATGATGCCTAAGTTAAATATTAAAGATTGTGCGACACCATGACAGAAGTAATAAAACAACCCATTTTGACATCATTTCAACTAAAAAATAAAAATTTTATCGCCTGTTTGTAACATTTACAACTTTTCTACGTATAAGTATATGCAGTCTATGCATTATGAACTTAATTTATTTACATGAGACAGCTTAAGATTACAAAACAGGTCACTAATAGAGAGACCGCATCTTTGGACAAGTACTTGCAAGAAATAGGCAAAGTAGACTTGATTACCGCTGATGAAGAAGTTGAATTAGCACAACGTATCAAGGCAGGCGACCAGATCGCTCTTGAAAAACTAACAAAAGCTAATCTTCGATTCGTAGTATCAGTTGCCAAGCAGTACCAAAACCAAGGCCTTACTTTACCGGATTTAATTAATGAGGGCAACCTAGGATTAATTAAAGCGGCACAACGTTTTGATGAAACTCGTGGTTTCAAATTTATTTCGTACGCAGTATGGTGGATTCGTCAATCTATCTTACAAGCTTTAGCTGAACAATCGCGTATTGTTCGTTTACCATTGAACAAAATTGGTTCAATTAATAAAATTAATAAAGCCTTTGCATTTTTAGAGCAGGCAAATGAGCGTAAGCCATCTGCTGAAGAAATTGCAAAAGAATTAGATATGACTGTTGCTGACGTGAAACAGTCGCTTAAAAATTCGGGTCGTCATGTATCAATGGATGCGCCTTTAATTCAAGGAGAAGATTCTAACCTTTATGATGTACTTCGTAGTGGTGAATCTCCAAATCCGGATAAAGACTTGTTGAATGAGTCATTGAGAACTGAAATTGAAAGAGCATTAGAAACATTGACTCCAAGAGAGGCTGATGTTGTTCGTTTGTATTTTGGTTTAGCTGGTCAACATTCAATGACCTTAGAAGAAATTGGTGAAACTTTTGATTTAACACGTGAACGCGTTCGTCAAATAAAAGAGAAGGCAATTCGACGATTAAAACATACATCAAGAAGTAAAATTCTTAAAACCTATCTAGGATAGGGTTTCGATGACTATCGAAACGCAATAGATGCCGCCTGAAATAGCAGCTTAATTGTATTTTTGGCATATATATTGTAATTTTATAATAAGCAACAGTTATCATGACTGTTCGTTTTTTGATTGATGAATAAACTCCGGAGTGATTACCGGAGTTTTTTTATTTCTAAAGGTTGAAAAGATTTCAATCTATTTTGAAAATAAATCACATCATGGCTTTCAACATTGTACTTATTGAACCTGAAATTCCTAATAATACAGGAAACATAGGTAGACTCGCTTTAGCCACTGGCTCACAACTACATTTGGTTAAACCTTTTGGTTTTGAACTAAATGACAAAAGACTCAAACGAGCTGGCTTAGATTATTGGCAGCATCTAGAGGTTCATATTTATGAAAACGCAGAAGAATTTTTTGCAACTCATACCAATAAAAAAATGTGTTTCTTTTCAAGCCACGCTCAAAAAACACATTGGTCAATTGATTATCAAAAAGATATGTTCTTAGTATTTGGCAAAGAATCGGTAGGCCTTTCAGAAGATATCACAAAAGACAATGAAGACGCAGTGTACAAAATACCCATGTACAGTGAACACATTCGTAGTCTCAATCTTGCTAATGCTGTTGCCATAACCATATATTCAGGGCTTGAAAAAATTGAATAAGTTTCAAACATTCATTTATTCACAGTTTTACTATTAATTTTTGCTATTTTTAAGAAGAACTCTTTTAGAAAGGCATTAGATAATGAAAGAGCATAAGGCTTACATTTTAGGAACAGATCAAGAAGAACTTTTTCGCTTAGGTATACAACACCAAGTATGGGCAGAAGAAGCTCAAAAAGGATGGAAAACAGCAAATTTTAAACCGGGTCAAACCCTACTTGATTTAGGATGCGGACCAGGGTATTGCACAAAAGAATTGGCATTTTTGGTAGGTAATCAGGGTAAGGTAATTGGTATTGATAAATCTGCCGGGTATATCAATTTTTTAAAAAATATTGCAACCCACTACCATCTCAACATTGAAGGCATACATTCAGATTTTGATCAAATGCAACTAACACCTTCAAGTCTTGATGGCATGTATTGCAGGTGGGCTCTAGCATGGATTCCTAATCCGAAGGAAATTTTAAGTAAGGTAGTCACTGCCCTAAAGCCAGGAGGCAAAATGGTTATTCAAGAATATTATGACTGGTCAACTTTACAAACTGAACCCAGAAAAGAACCCTTGGCCAAAGCCATTGCCATGGCGCTAAAAAGTTTTAAAGATTCTAAAAGCGAGGTTGATATAGGTAGAGAACTGCCTTTACTACTTCCTGAAATTGGCATGAAAGTTATTAGCTATAGACCCTTGGCAAAAATTGCGACTTTGGAAAACGGAATTTGGCAATGGCCCAAAACTTTTTTCGAAAGCTATTTTCCGAGACTTGTTGATCAAAATTATCTTACCTCTAAAGAAGTAGAAGCTGCAATGAAAGCTTTAGAAGAATTAGAAAAGATTCAAGGTGCTACTATGTGCACCTGTTTGATGTCTGAAATTATTGCAGAAAAAATCTAATTAAATAAATCATTCAAGCACAATCATAGCCACAAGCCAATTGTGTATTTTTGCATAAATGTTTTATTAGCAATTTAAATGAGTACAACTAAAATAGCCCCGTCTTTACTAGCTGCAGATTTTGGCAACTTACAACGTGATGTTGAAATGGTTAACCATAGTGTGGCAGATTGGCATCATATTGATGTAATGGATGGTGTTTTCGTACCCAACATATCTTATGGCATGCCCGTTGTAAAAGCTATTGCCAAACATGCTACAAAACCTTTAGATGTGCATTTGATGATTGTTGACCCTGATCGCTACATCAAAACGTTTGCTGAACTAGGTGCAGCTATATTAAGCGTTCATTATGAAGCTTGTACACATTTACATAGAACGCTGCAGGCTATTAAAGCCGAAGGCATGAAAACAGGGGTTGCTTTGAATCCGCATACCAATGTTGATGTATTAAAAGATACTATTCAAGATATTGATGTGGTTTGTTTAATGAGTGTTAACCCAGGTTTTGGCGGACAGTCATTTATAGAAAATACGTACGAAAAAGTACGTGCATTAAAAACCCTGATTCATGAGAAAGAAGCAAGTACCCTAATTGAAATTGATGGTGGAGTAACTTCTCTAAATGCCAAGTTATTGACCGATGCCGGTGCTGATGTTCTTGTAGCTGGAAGTTTTGTTTTCAAAAGTGCCAACCCAACCGAAACTATCAAAGATTTAAAGGCAATAGCAGGATAATGGATTCTTACGATCTTATCATAGTTGGTGGTGGACCTATAGGTATTGCGTGTGGGTTAGAGGCAAAGAAAAAAAACCTGAGATATCTTATTATAGAAAAAGGACCCATAGTAAACTCTCTTTTCAACTACCCTACGAACATGCAATTTTTCTCCTCTGCAGAAAAATTAGAAATCGATGAGATTCCTTTTATCAGTAAAGAATCGAAACCAAAACGTGATGAAGCCCTCGAATACTATCGCCGTATTGTAAGTTCGAACAACTTAAATATTCATCTTTTTGAAAAAGTAATTGAACTGAGTAAACAGAATGGTGTTTTTTTTATTGTATCTTCTAAAGCAACCTATGTCAGTACTAAGCTTGTTTTGGCAACTGGTTTTTATGACCTGCCTAAAAATTTAGATATACCGGGTGAAGACTTGCCTAAGGTGTCGCATTATTACAACAATCCGCATTACTATGCCAGTCAAAAACTAGCTATAATTGGCGCGAGCAACTCAGCCATTGACGCTGCTTTAGAATGCTACAGAAAAGGCTCTGAAGTTACCTTAATTATTAGAGGTCCTGAAGTGGGTCAACGGGTAAAATATTGGGTACGGCCAGATATTATCAATCGTATTGAAGAAGGTAGTATTACTGCTTATTTCAATACCGAGGTAAAAGAAATTCAACAAGAACATATTATCATTGAATCACCTGATGGAAAAGTCACGCTTGAAAATGATTTTGTTTTAGCCTTAACTGGGTATAAACCAAATTTTGAATTTTTACAAAAATTAGGAGTTACCTTATCTCAAGATGAAAACAAACGCCCCCATTACAATTCAGATACTATGGAAAGTAATGTTTCAGGACTCTATTTAGCAGGTGTTATTTGCGGCGGTATGGAAACCCACAAATGGTTTATCGAAAATTCAAGAATACATGCTAAAATTATAATAGCTGATATTATTAAAGAGTAAAAGTCAGCATCACCAACATCTTTTTATGTAAATTGCGCACGCAAAGTAAGGGCCTCGTGGCGCAACTGAATAGCGCATCAGATTTCGGCTCTGAGGGTTGGGGGTTTGAATCCCTCCGGGGTCACGAATAAATAGAAAAGCTCTACGTCAAATCAAGCTCGCTTGAATTTGTAAGTGGAGCTTTGTTATTTTCAAAGCAGAGTTTTGGGGTAAAGGCGAAGCCAATTTCTATGATGCTATAATAATTTACTTTTAACAATAGTAGAAATAGTCTTTCCATCAGCTTGCCCAGCTAATTTACTCGAAACCATTCCCATTACTTTACCCATATCTTTCATACTCTCAGCACCAGTTGACGCAATAACATCATCTACCACTTTCTCAATATCAGCTTCTGACATTTGTTCGGGTAAAAACTGTTCAATAACCGCTACCTGAGCTAATTCAGGGTCTGCCAAATCTTGACGCCCTTGTTCAATAAAAATGGCCGCACTATCTTTTCTCTGTTTTACCAGTTTTTGCACCAACTTTATCGCTTCAGTTTTATCAAGCTCTCCTTCTGAACCTGATTCTGTTCGTGCCAATAGCAGTGCAGATTTAATTGCCCTTAAAGACTCTAAAGCCACTTTGTCTTTGGCTTTCATCGCCTCTTTCATCTTTTCCATTACTTGTTTCTGTAAGCTCATAATTGAAGTATTTTAAAGGTGTGCGAATATAAAAAATAAACCCGAAAACAAATTTAGTTTACGGGTTTATGTAGTAAAATGAGTAGCTCGTACTAATCTACATTATCATGCAGAAAAGAATTGTTTGATCGTAATTGAATTTCATCATTACTATCTTCACTTAATGATGTTTTAGAAATATTTTGATCTTCATTGGTAGGTTCTTTTAACTCAACACCCTGTCTTTTATATGCAGGCTCTTTTTCAATCTCATCAATGTTACTCACATTATTTTGAAATTTATAATTGAAATCTTTCAATTTACGTCTGCGTTCATCTGCTCTATTTTTTAATAACTCCTCAATTGGACTTTCCATAGGATCAATTGCATCCGTTTTTGATGTGGTTGATTCTTCATCATGCAATGTTTTTCTTTCGAAAACTATTTCATCTTCAACAATCTTGGGCTCAAATTCTTCTGCTTTAGATTTTGCACCCGTTAATTGCGTTTCTAATTCCATATAATCATCCAAACTATATCTTGTTTCTCCCTCTTTATTATATTCTAAAACTGGTATAACTTCAATATGGTCTTTTACATCCATCTCACTTACCTCTTCATCCAAAGAAAACAAAATCATATTATCGTCTTCTGAAGTTTCTTTCTCTTCTTGAGTGGTTACTAAAGGAAGTTCAAAACTCATCGCAAATTGGTCCTCTTCAACTTCAGGCTTAACCTGCTCTGCCCCAACAACTTCAATATTCTTCAGAGTTTCGGTGGTATCAATAATTAAGAAATCATCTTCTTCAACATCAGCTACCACTTCTTCATAATAGACATTAAAGTTTTTAATATAGTTCGTGGTAGGAATCAAATCAAGTTCTTCATAAGCATCTTCTTCAACAACAATCTCATTCAAGATAGGCTCTTCAACCGCAGTGTTTTCATCAACCAATTGATGCACTACATTTTTAGGGGTTAAATCGTGAACCGCTCGTTGTTCCTCTTCTAAGGTGTGAATTATTTTTTTAGCTTCTGTATTAACAATATCATCTTGTTGTTCAACATCAAAACCCGTTGCAATAACTGTTACTGAAATTGCCTCGCCTAATTCTGAATCTTCACCCACACCCATAATGATATTAGCGCTATGCCCTGCTTGTATTTGAATATGATCATTAATTTCTCCTATCTCATCAATAGTTATTTCTTGAGATCCTGAAACTATTAATAATAATACATTTTTAGCACCTGAAATTTTATTATCATTTAATAATGGTGAATCTAAAGCTTTCATAATCGCCTCATTTGCACGGCTAGAACCTGAAGCTACTGAGGAGCCCATTATCGCCGTACCACTATTTGAAAGTACCGTTTTCGCATCACGTAAATCAATGTTTTGAGTATAGTGATGTGTAATAACTTCAGCAATTCCGCGAGCAGCAGTAGCTAAGACTTCATCAGCCTTTGAAAAACCTGCCTTAAAGCCTAGATTACCATATACTTCACGAAGTTTATTATTATTAATAACTATTAAAGAATCAACACTAGCACGTAATTTTTCAATACCCAACTGAGCTTGTTGACCTCTCATTTTACCCTCAAATTCAAAAGGAGTAGTAACAATACCAACTGTTAGAATATCCATTTCTTTCGCAATTCTTGCAATGACAGGAGCAGCACCAGTACCTGTTCCGCCACCCATACCTGCCGTAATGAAGACCATTTTTGTGTTTTTATCTAACATCCCCTTGACATCTTCCATGCTTTCAATTGCTGCTTGCTCTCCTACTTCAGGATTCGCACCAGCACCTAAACCTTCAGTTAATGAAACACCTAATTGAATTTTAACAGGAACAGCACTGTTGTTTAATGCTTGAGAATCGGTATTTAGGATAACAAAATCAACGCCATTAATTCCGGCTTCAAACATGTGATTGATTGCATTGCTTCCACCACCACCTACGCCAATGACTTTTATTACATTACTTTGATTTTTTGGTAAATCAAACGCTATTCCTTCAAATTCAGTGTTGTTACTCATTCTAGTTGTATTACTGGTTTATGATATTCTTTTTTTCTATTTATTCGGCATTGTCTAAAAAGTCCTTCAACTTTTCTGACCATTTGTCAAATACTGATTTACGTTCTTTGGTAGCTTTATTTTGGACTTTAAATTCTGAAGTATTGTCTGCCATCGCCATTTCTGTTTCTCTATTTTCTTCCGTTTGCCGCATTTCAGTTTCTTCCGCATTATTATTTTGATTTTCAATTGCATTCATTAAAAGACCCACTGCGGTAGCGTATAACGGACTCGCAACTTCCGCCTCAGAATCTCCGGCCAAATGTTCATTAGGGTATCCAATTCTGGTATCCATTCCGGTAATAAATTCTACCAATTGTTTTAAGTGCTTTAACTGACTTCCGCCACCTGTTAAAACAATACCTGCTATCAATTTTTTCTTCTGCTCATCATGCCCGTAGTTTTTAATTTCTACATGAACTTGTTCAATAATTTCAACAACACGAGCATGAATAATTTTTGAAAGGTTTTTGAGTGTAATCTCTTTTGGATCTCTACCTCGCAATCCTGGAATAGAAACAATCTCATTGTCTTTATTTTCTCCTGGCCATGCAGAACCAAACTTTATTTTCAATAATTCTGCTTGTTTTTCTATAATTGAGCAACCTTCTTTGATGTCTTCTGTAATGACGCCACCACCAAAAGGAATAACCGCCGTATGACGAATGATACCATCTTTGAAAATGGCCAAATCAGTGGTACCACCCCCTATATCTATCAAAGCAACTCCTGCTTCTTTTTCTTCTTGACTAAGTACGGCCTCAGACGATGCTAAGGGTTCAAGCGTGATATTTCCTAAATTCAATCCAGCACTTTTGATACAGCGCCCTACATTTCTTATTGAGGAGACTTGACCTACAACTACGTGAAAGTTCGCTTCTAATCGACCCCCGTACATACCTATAGGTTGCTTAATTTCAGCTTGCCCATCTACTTTGTATTCTTGTGGTAACACATGAATAATTTCTTCACCAGGCAGCATCACAAGTTTGTATACCTGATTACATAATTTTTCAAGGTCATCTTCATTTATTACCTCTTCAGAATCAGCCCTAGTGATATAATCACTGTGGTGTAAACTTCTGATATGTTGCCCCGCAATACCAACAACTACCGAACCAATTTCTAAACCTGAGTTTGCTTCTGCTTGTTCAACAGCTTGCTGAATTGATTTAATAGTTTGGGTTATATTATTAACTACACCACGGTGCACACCAAGGCTTTTTGACTTACCTGAACCTAGGACCTCTATTTTACCATACTCATTTTCTTTACCAATGATGGCAACAATTTTAGTGGTTCCGATATCTAGCCCTACTGAATATTTTGTTGTTTCCATTTGATTGATTTAAATTTTAGTACACACCACTTGATTTTCAAACTCTAAGCTGACGATGTGGTAATCTTCGAGTGTTTTATCTTTTGTGGCCTTCGCGTAAAACGCCTTGAAATTGTTGAATTTATCTTCGAGTTTATCAACACTACCTAGATTAACAACAAATTGCTCTAATCTAAATTTTAATTGATAATTACCATTGTCCTCAATGTGAATGCCAATGACGTTCTTTAAAAGAAAATCATCGGCATTGATGTACTTCAAAATTTCATAAACATCTTCTAAACTTTCGCCAGTAATATTACCTGTAATTATTGGCACTCTTGCTGAATAATTGGTTGATAAAGGCATGCGTTTACCCTCATCATCGAGGTAAAATTTTGAATTACCCTCAATTCGCCCAATCGGTTGACGTTGAACAATATTCGCCGTCAATTTTCCGTCTACGTTTAAAAAAACTTCAGCTTTTTTTACCATTTTATTAGCTTCAATCAGCTTTTCAATGGTATTCAAATCTAATTTTTCTTTAGGCACATTAGTGAGGCTTCCATAATTTTGTATTAACAATTTATTAACCATGCCCTCACTAATGTAAAGACTTTGATTTTCAGTGAATTCAATTTGAATATTTTCTACCTTTTTCATTTTACTACGTTGATCTGAAAAAGCGTAAAGCCCCATAATCACTAGCAAAAGAGAGATTGCCTTTAAAAAATTCCAGTTAATTTGCATAACTCAATTCATTTTTAATTTTAGTTACTTCTAAGCCAATATCACCAGCACCCATTGTCACTAAAACCTCAGGATTTTCATGCTTAATGGCTTCAATCAAATTTGTTTTTTCTATTACTTTTTTATTTGGATTTTCAATTTTTTCTAACAACCAGTCTGATGTGATCCCGTCTATTGGTTTTTCTCTTGCCGGATAAATATCTAAAAGCAAAATTGTATCGAATTTTGACAAACTTGCTGCAAATTCATTGGCAAAATCTTTTGTTCTTGAAAAAAGATGAGGTTGAAAAATTGCCAACACTTTTCTATCTGGATGCATTTCAGAAATAGCCTCATAAACGGCATTTATTTCGGTCGGATGATGTGCATAATCATCAATAAATACAAAATCATTTTCTTTGATTTTGTACGAAAATCTTCTTTGCACTCCTTTAAAAGTCTCAAGTGCTTTAGCAAGACGGTCAAGCGAGGAACCCGTCTCCACCGCCATTGCAAAAGCTACCAGACCATTAAGTAGATTGTGTCTACCTGGTTTGTTGAACCGAACACCTGGAAGCGTTACTTCTGGTGTGACCAAATCAAAATTGTAGGTGCCATGTTTAATTGTTATATTCTTGATACAATAGTTTGAATCATCTTCAATGCCGTATGTAATGCCTTCAAGTGGCAAACCATTTCTAATAAATAATTTTCCGCCTGGTTGAAGTCTATTTGCAAAATCATGAAAAGATTTCTGAATTTCATCTTCGGTACCGTAAATGTCTAAATGATCAGCATCCATTGAAGTTATACATGAAACAGTGGGACTCAAGCGTAAAAATGAACGGTCAAATTCGTCAGCTTCAACTACTGAATAATCATCGCCGCTAAAGAAAAAATTGCTATTAAAATCTTCTGAAATTCCGCCTAAAAAAGCAGTGAACGACGTACCTGTTTCTTTAAGCAAATGTGCCAAAATACTTGAGGTAGTGGTTTTACCATGCGTGCCAGCAACAGCAAAACAGCAGGTGTCTTTTGTGACTAAACCAAGTACCTCAGAACGTTTCATAATAGTAAAATTGTTCTTTAAGAAATACTGATATTCATTGTGGACAGTGGGTACAGCAGGCGTGTGAACAACCAAGGTATTCTCAATTGAATAGCTGTTGTTTTTGACCATTTCAGGATCGTCATCATAATGAATGTCGATACCTAAAGCAGCTAACTCATTGGTCAAAGGAGAAGCGGTCCTGTCATACCCGGCCACATCTTTCTTGATGAATTTAAAATAACGCGCCAAAGCTGACATGCCAATGCCCCCAATGCCTATAAAATATACAGTATGTATGTTATTTAAATTCATTTAATTCTTCAATAATTTTTCTATTTCATCAACTATTTCTGCCGTGGCATTTGGCATCGCCATGGCTTTTATATTTGTTCGTAATATTTTTTGCCTTTCATCATTTTCTAAAACCCTAGAGAATTCCGTTTCGAATTCTGCATCTAGATTTTTTTCTTTAATTAAGAGTGCAGCATTTTTTGATGATAACGCCATCGCATTCTTAGTTTGATGATCTTCAGCAACATTCGGTGATGGAATAAAAATGGTTGGCTTACCTATGATACATAGTTCAGAAACTGAACTAGCTCCTGCTCTTGATACAATCATATCAGCAGCTGCATACGCCATATTCATTTGATTCAAAAAGGCAGCCACTTTTACATTTTCAGTATTGTGTTTTTTATATTCATCATAATACAGTTTACCACACTGCCATAGTACCTGCACCTTTGAACGTTCAAAAAATGATAGCTTTTCTTCAATTAATTGGTTGATTCTTCGCGCCCCTTGACTTCCTCCTAAAACCAATAGTGTTTTTAGGCTGTGATTTAAATCATAATGCGCTAAAGCTTCTTTTCTATTAGGCTGCGCACCAATTAAATCACTGCGAACAGGGTTACCGGTTTTGACAATTTTATCCTTCGGAAAAAAATTATCCATAGCATCATACGCCACACATATGGTTCTTACTTTATCTTTCAAAAGCTTATTGGTTATACCGGCATACGAATTTTGTTCTTGTAATACACAGGGTATTTTTCTACTTGAAGCAACACGCAATAGTGGTCCACTTGCATACCCACCAGTACCAATGACCACATCAGGTTTAAATTGCGTTACTATGCCACGTGCTCTAATCAAACTACTTATCAATTTAAAAGGAAACATTAAATTTTTAAGGGTTAGTTTCCTTTGTAACCCTGATATCCAAAGGCCTTCAATTTTATATCCGGCCTGTGGTACTTTTTCCATCTCCATTCGATCCTTAGCGCCAACAAATAAAAATTCAGCTTCAGGATGTCTTCTTT
The DNA here is from genome assembly GCA_964554895.1 of uncultured Maribacter sp. Taxonomy (GTDB): domain Bacteria; phylum Bacteroidota; class Bacteroidia; order Flavobacteriales; family Flavobacteriaceae; genus Maribacter_C. The sequence goes on from CAZKQM010000007.1 coordinate 45,313, forward strand.
TTAATTCGTTAGCAATTGCAATTGCCGGATAAATATGTCCGCCTGTACCCCCGCCTGAAAGAATAAATCTATAATTGCGCACTTAAAATTTCTAAAGGGTTGTTTTCGTTTACAATTGCATTTGATTTCTTTTTTTTATTTGTCTTATTACTCACACTTAAAATGATACCTATTGCTAAACAAGTCATCCAGCTTGAGGTGCCTCCTCTACTTATTAATGGTAAATTTTGTCCCGTTACCGGGAATAATTCTACAGCCACTGACATATTTATCAAGGCTTGAAAAACGATTGGAAAACCCACTCCTAAAACCAATAACTTACCAAATATGGACGCACTTCCATTAGCAACAACCACAATTCTAAAAAGAAGTAATAGATAAAAAAACATGATGCCAAAACCACCAATCAAGCCATATTCTTCTATTATAATGGCATAAATAAAATCTGATTCACTTTGTGGTAGAAAATTCTTTTGCACGCTTTTACCAGCGCCTTTGCCCATAATTCCGCCTGTTGCGATGGCAATCTTTGCCCTCTCAATTTGATAGGCATCTTCAGATTTTTCTCCGTTAAAGAAGTTTTCTATTCTAGCTTCCCAAGTATCAACCCTATTATTTGAAAATGTATCAGGCATCGCTTTAACAGCAAGTACATACATGACAAATGATAGTATGCCTGCCCCTACAATCGCTAAAAGATATTTCGTAGGAAACCCACCTAAAAAACAGAGTAACAAAACCATTGAAAAAATAATTGCTGCAGTAGAGAAATTGGCAGGAAGTATGAAAATAACAATCAAGAAAACTGGTAACCACAAGGGTACTATACTTTCCTTAAATTTAATTTGGGTGTCCTTAATTTTAGCTAAATACCTTGCGACATAAATCATTAATACTACTGATGCCAAATTCGATGGTTGAAAAGAACCTACAAAAGGCACACTGATCCATCTACTAGCATTCGCTCCACCAATGGTAGTGCCTTGGGCCAAAGTGTATATCAATAATAAAAGTACTATGGGCATGGCGATTAATGAGAGCCCTTTAAAATAATGTGACGGAATTTTATGAACCCCATAGATAATACCAAAACCTAATATCAACAGCATGGCATGTTTTATTAAATGACCCATTGTTGTGCCATTGCCAATCACATATACCAGATTACTACTTGCACTATAAACAGGCAAAAACGAAAATAATGCCAATAGGGCTGCCACAGCCCAAATAGCTTTATCACCTTGTATGTTTTTTAATAGCGCTTTCAATATTTACAAATTTTTAATACATTTTTTAAACTGATTACCACGATCTTCATAATTCTCAAATAAATCAAAGCTTGCACATGCAGGAGACAATAATACATTATCGCCTCTCTCGGCAATTTTATAAGCAACTTTAACCGCTTCGGTCATCGCATAGGTTTCAACCATCAAGTCAACTACATTACCGAAGAAATCTTTGATTTTTTCATTGTCTAACCCCAAACAAACAATCGCCTTTATTTTTTCTCGAACCAAAGGCATTAACTCACTATAATCATTACCCTTATCAACGCCACCTACAATCCAAACTGTAGGTGCGTTCATACTATCTAAAGCAAAATAAGTGGCATTTACATTCGTTGCTTTTGAGTCGTTGATATATTGCACATGACCAATTTTTAGCACTTTCTCTAATCGGTGCGGCGCACCAAGAAAAGTTTTCACACTTTGACGAATAGTTTCTTTTCTGATATTTACCAGTTTGGCAGCAGTTGCAGCGGCCATGGTATTCTTCAAATTGTGCTTTCCTTCAAGCGCTAATGTGTCTGTTTGCATTTCTATAGAGTTGTTTTGAGTTGTTATTCTTATTTTATTATTCTTTAAACAAGCACCCTTTTCAATATTTTTTTCAATTGAAAATGGCAATAATTGAGATTTCAATTGATGCTTATTTAACCAATTCATGATGACTTCATCATCGGCATCATAGATGAGATAATCCTCATCAGTTTGATTTTTGGCAATCAAAAACTTTGAAGCGATATAATTATCAAAATCATAATTATAGCGATCTAAATGATCGGGAGTTATATTGGTCAAAATCGCAATGTGAGGTCTGAATTTTTTAATACCATCTAGCTGAAAACTGCTAATTTCTAATACGTAATAATCAAATTCATTTTCGGCCACCATTTTTGCATAACTATCGCCAATATTGCCAGCCATACCCACATTTAAACCTCCTTCTTTTAAAATGTGATTTGTGAGCATGGTTGTGGTTGTTTTACCATTGCTACCCGTTATACCTATTAGGGTCGCATCAGTATATTCGCTAGCAAATTCAATTTCAGAAATTACTGGTGTACCTTGCTGAACCAACTGTTCAACCAATGGAATTTTATCAGGTATACCCGGACTCTTCATTACCAAATCAGCATTCAAAATTTTAGCTAAAGTGTGATTTTCCTCTTCCCAATCAATCTCAAAATGTTCAAGAACTTTTTTATATTTTTCTTTAATCTTACCCTTGTCTGATACAAATACTTCGTACCCCTTTTTTGAACCTAAAATTGCTGTTCCAACGCCGCTCTCTCCCCCACCAAGAATGACTAATCGCTTCATTTTATCGAACTTTCAACGTAACTATGGTCACAACGGCTAGGGCAATACCAACAATCCAAAAGCGGGTAACAATCTTACTTTCATGTCTTCCTAACTTTTGATAGTGGTGATGCAAAGGAGCCATTAAAAAAATGCGTTTTCCTTCGCCATATTTTTTCTTAGTATACTTGAAATAAGCAACCTGCAACATCACAGATATTGACTCTGCAAAAAAGATTCCGCATAAAACCGGAATCAACAATTCTTTGCGAACAATAATGGCGATAACTGCAATGATTCCACCTATAGTTAAACTACCTGTATCACCCATAAATACTTGTGCTGGAAAGGCATTATACCATAAGAAACCAACCAATGCCCCAATGAATGCAGTAATAAATATTAGTAGTTCTCCTGAACCCGGAATAAACATAATATCGAGGTATTCAGAGAAGAAAATATTACCTGAAACCAGTGCGAAAATACCTAGAGTAAATGCGATGATTGCTGAAGTACCAGCAGCGAGACCATCGATACCATCAGTTAAATTTGCCCCATTTGAAACTCCGGTTACAATTAATATGATAATGGGTATAAAAACGAGCCAAGCATAGTTCTCTGCGCCGTCTCCAGCCCAACCAATTAAACTACCGTAATCAAACTCATTATTTTTAAAAAATGGAACTGTTGTTTTTGTCGCTCTTATTTCATTACCCGGAATTTCTTCGACCGTAAATTGTTCAGTTATTGCTATACTTGCGTGCTCCTTCATTTTTACTTCAGGATGCAAATAGAGGGTGGAACCCACAATCAATCCGAGACCAACCTGACCCAATATTTTAAAACGTCCTTTTAGACCTTCTTTATTCTTTTTAAATACTTTAATATAATCATCAGCGAAGCCAATAATACCCATCCAGACGGTTGTGAAAATCAACAAAATGATGTAAATATTGTCTAGGCGTGCGAAGAGTAAAACAGGTATTAAAGTTGCTAAAATAATGATAATACCACCCATTGTTGGCGTACCTGCCTTTTGTTTTTGACCCTCTAATCCTAGATCTCTAATACTCTCACCCACTTGCTTTTTTTGTAGATATGCAATGATGCGTTTACCATAAACTGTAGCTATAATCAAAGAAAATAAAATAGCCATAGCTGCTCTGAATGTGCTGAACTGAAACAGGCTAGCACCAGGCAACTGGTATTCTTTCTCTAAATATTCAAACAGATAGTAGAGCATTATTTATTCATTTCTTTTAATAGGTTCTTTACAATTTTAAAGTCATCAAAATCGATACGTTTTCCGTTCGTTTCTTGATAGGTTTCATGACCCTTGCCAGCTACTAAAATGATATCATTAGCTAAGGCTAATTGGCAAGCCGTTTTAATAGCCTGTTTTCTATTTTCTATAGATAATATTTTCTTGACATTTTGAGCTTCTACCCCTTTTTCCATTTCCTCAATTATTGCTTGAGCGGGTTCGCTTCGAGGGTTGTCAGATGTAAAAATGGCTTTGTTACTCATTTCTGATGCGATATGACCCATAACCGGACGCTTAGAGCTGTCTCGATCGCCACCACACCCCACAACGGTGATGACGCTTTCATTTCCAGTTCTCAACGTGTTGATAGTTTCAAGCACGTTTTTTAGTGCGTCCGGAGTATGGGCATAATCAACTATAGCCGTAATTTTTTCTTTAGATATGAAGTATTGAAAACGTCCATCAACATTTTCTAATTCACTTAATAATCTCAATATTTCTATTTTTTCAAGTCCTAATAAATCAGCAGTTGCATAAATCGCCAACATATTATAGGCATTGAAATGACCAATTAATTTTGACCATAATTCATTATCATTAATTTTCAGTAATTGGCCGTCAAATTGATTCTCAAGTATTTGAGCGCGATAATCTGCATACATTTTCAAAGCATAGGTATACTTTTTTGCATGTGTATTTTGAAGCATTACGCTACCATTTTTATCATCAACATTGGTTAATGCAAAAGCCTTTGATGACAACTGATCAAATAAGATTTTCTTGGTATCACGGTATTCTGCAAAAGATTTGTGATAGTCTAAATGATCGTGTGAAAGATTGGTAAATATGGCACCTTCAAAAACCAAACCTTGTGTTCTTTTTTGATGAATGCCATGTGAACTAACTTCCATAAAACAATACTCAACTCCGGCATCATTCATCAACTTTAAATGTTTGTTGATAGTCATTGCATCAGGTGTTGTATGACTTGTTGCATATTCTTTATCATCAACCATTATTTTGATGGTTGATATCAATCCTACTTTAAAACCTGCTTTTTTGAAAAGTTGGTACAACAAACTACTAACCGTTGTTTTGCCATTGGTACCTGTAACCCCAACTAGCTTTAAATTCTTTGAGGGATTCTCGTAAAAATTTGCGGCCATTATCGCCAAAGCAGCATTACAGTCTTTTACCTCTACATAAGTAATTTCATTAACGATTTGTTCTGGTAATTTTTCGCAGATTATTGCTTTAGCTCCTGCATTTACAGCTTTTTCAATATATTCATGGCCATCAGTGATAAGACCTCTTACGGCAACAAAAACATCATCAATACTAACTTTTCTTGAATCAAATTGAATTGAATTTACTAGTACATCAGTTGACCCACTTACCGCAGTAAGACTTACTCCATACAATATATCTTTCAACAGCATCATGAAAGTTCGAGTATAATTTTTGATACTTTATGAAGTGCTGTACCATGTGTTATTGATTGATTTTTAACCTTCCCGTTACCTTTAACCTCTACGATTATGCCAAGGTTTTCTAATATCGCAATGGCATCCATACCACTCATACCCATTACATTGGGTACCTTTTTATGTTTTTTTTGTGCCTCAGCATAATAACTTTTGTATGCCTTATTCAGCTTTTCATCTTCCATGGTATTCATATCAACCTCATCAATCATCGGATTATTAGCATATACTTTTTGTGCAATCGATTTAAATACCGGTCCTGAAACATCAGCCCCATAGTACCCCACTGATTTATCAGGTTCGTGAATTACTACAATGCAAGAATATTTAGGATTGTCAGCCGGAAAATATCCTGAGAAAGTAGAAATGTACTTTAGCACATCAGGATCTTTACTCACATAATTCTTTTGAGCTGTACCTGTTTTACCAGCCATGGAAAAATTTAGGGAATACATGCCGTGACCTGTACCGTGTTTCTTTTCGACCACATTTTTAAGTAAGTCTTGAACTTGTTTTATGGTTTCATTGGATGCGATTGAAGGATTTATTACTTCTTTATCGAACTTGTGCACCGTATGATTTAATTCTTTAACCTCCTTTATCAATCGAGGTTTTACCATTTCACCATCATTGGCAATCGCATTGTAATAGGTAAGTATTTGTAAAGGTGTCATTGCCACCTCATAGCCATAAGCCATTTGTGCTAATGACAAACCTGACCATCCTTTATCACCTGGAGATCTCAAAATTGGCAAACCTTCACCTTTTATAGGAAGCCCGAGTTCTTTGCCCAAACTCATATCTAACAAGCGATTAACAAAACGAGATGGCTTTTTCTTATAACCGTTATGAATTGTTTTTGCGAAGGCAGTATTTGAAGAAAGCTCAAAAGCTTTTGCAAAAGATATTTTACCATATCCACCATATTTTGAATCTCTAACACGGTGGTTGTAAATTTTCCAGTATCCATTTTCAGTATCAATTACGGTGCTCGTGTCAATTACTTTATCTTCTAAAGCTGCCACCATGCTCATTAACTTAAAGGTAGAACCAGGCTCATGTGATTCGCCTATTGCGTAATTTAACCGTTCATAATATTTGTTCTCTTTGGTTTTACCCAAATTTGAAATTGCCTTAATCTCGCCTGTGGCTGTTTCCATAACAATAACACAGCCATGATCAGCATTATACTTTTCTAATTGACTTAAAAGTGAATGATGTGCGATATCTTGAATATTAATATCTATAGTAGAAATTACATCATAGCCATCTTGTGGTTCTACAATATTCTCTTGCCCTAAAGGTTTCCATTGTCCATTTGCAATTTTTTGTTTGAGTCTTTTACCTTCTTTACCTCGTAAATAATCGCCAAAAGCCCCCTCAAGACCCACTCTTGTTCTATACCCATTTTCATCTGTACGTTCGTAGCCAACGCTCCGCTCTGCAATTTTTCCTAACGGATGTTCTCTAACCGTTTTTTGCTCTATGATTAGGCCACCTTTATACGGACCTTTATCAAAAAGAGGAAATTGTTTTAAAGGGATGTAATCAGAATAATCTAAATTTCTAGCAATGAGGGTATATCTATTTTTATTAGCTCTTGCTTTTCTGAAAATAGCTAAATAATGGTCAACTGATTTGCCCTTAAGCTTTGCCAGTTCTTTGCAAAGTGGTTTCAAATTTTCATTAAAATCTGCCTTGCTTACCGTAACCGCATCAAAACGAACCGTATAGCGCGAAACTGAAGTTGCCAACAAACTACCATCGTCTGAGATAAGATCGCCACGATTTGGCTCAATGGTAAACATTTTGGTGGTTCTAATTTCTGCTAAATCACGATACTTTTCGCCATCTACCTGAATACCTACCAGCTTAAAAAGTACAGCGCAAGCAAAAAGAAATAATCCGCCCGCGATAAAATATAATCTAATTAATATGTTCTTTTCAGTTACCGCCATTATTTATGTGTACTCGACTTTACTTTTATTTTTTTTGGTGGAACTTCTGATGGGTACAATTCTTTTTGCTCAACTATTTCTTCAATTTTTGATTCTAATCTCAATTTTTGAACATCAGAACGTACATCAACAAATTCACTGCGTAATTCTTTTACCTCTTCATTTAGGGCTGCGATTTGATGCACTTTTTTGTCAGCACTGTGTGAACTACCAATCATCACAGCCGCTAAAAACGATGCAAAAAGAATAAAGAGCCAATTTTTAGGCGCTTCATCACTAACCAAAAACTTTCCTTTTAATATGTCTAATAATCCTTTTCTCATGTTCTAATTCAAATGCGTTTTGCTATTCTTAATTTGGCACTACGTGCTCTATTGTTCACTTGTATTTCTTTTTTGGAAGGAACAATAAGCCCTCCCACTTTTTTAAACGGAACATCTATATTTCCGTAAAAATCTTTTTCGGCATCGCCCTCAAATTTTCCTGCTCTAATAAATCTTTTTACCAGGCGGTCTTCAAGCGAGTGGTAACTTATCATACTCAACCTACCGTTAACATCAAGCAAATCAGGGGTTTGTACTAAAAATTCTTTAATAACCGCTATTTCTTGATTTACTTCAATACGTATCGCCTGATAGATTTGTGCCAAAATCTTATGCTCTTTTGCATTGGGCAAAAACCGTTTCAATACACTTTTTAATTGATCTGTTGTTTTAATTTTTTGATCAGTTCTACTATCAACTATCACTTGAGCCATACTATTGGCATTTCTCAAATCGCCATAATTAAACAACAGCTCGCGTAAGGCATCGTAGTCATAATCATTAACTACCTTAAAAGCGGTTATTGTATTTCGCTTACTCATACGCATATCAAGAACGGCATCAAAACGTGTTGAAAAACCACGCTCAGCCGTATCAAACTGATGCGATGAAACTCCAAAATCTGCTAAGATTCCGTCTACCTTCCGAATGCCATAGAACTTTAAAAACTGTTTGATATATCTGAAATTCTCATTGATTAGGATAAATCTTGAATCATCAATTGCATTGTTCAATGCTTCTTCATCTTGATCAAAAGCAAACAGTTTACCCTTATCGCCTAATTGTTTCAGTATTTCATTTGAATGTCCGCCGCCACCAAAAGTGACATCGACATACACACCATCCTTTTTTATCGCGAGCCCATCAACAGACTCTTTTAGTAAAACCGGCTTATGATACATTTTCTTGGTCATCGCCATCGTCTCCCATTACCTCTTCAGCTAAGGCTGCAAAATCTTCTGCAGTCTCTTCTAACACCTTCTCGTAGCTATCTTTATTCCATATTTCAACAATATTAATTGCTGAACTCAACACAACCTCTTTCTTAATATCAGCGACAACCATCAAATTTTTAGGAATCAACAACCTACCTGTTGCATCTATTTCAACCACTTTTACTCCCGCCGAAAAACGACGAATGAAATCATTATTCTTTTTCTTGAATCTATTTTTCTTGTTCATTTTCTGCATCAGCAAATTCCACTCTTCCATAGGGTAGAGTTCTAAGCAGGGTTGAAAAACCGATCTTTTTATAACAAAGCCTTTGGTAAGCACTGGTACCATCTGATTTTTTAGGGCAACAGGCATCATTACCCTACCCTTGGTATCAGCCTTACAATCATATGTACCAATAAAATTTATCACTAATTTTAGGTTGACTTTGATTTAATAACTCAAATATAGAATTTTTATTACCACTTTTTACCACAAAATACCACTTTATATCTATTTTTTTATTTTTTTAGATGAAATACACTTTTTTGTAATGGTT
>CAZKQM010000008.1:0-53864 GCA_964554895.1 uncultured Maribacter sp.
ATTAATGATACTGAAGAAAGTTCGACTGCATGGGATATATGTTTAGCTCTAAAAGAAAACGGACTTTTAGCAAAACCTACTCATGGTAATATCATTCGATTCGCACCGCCTTTAGTAATGAATAAAGAACAGTTGCTAGATTGTGTTTCAATTATAAAGAAAACACTAGAACAATTTGAGAAATAAAAAAATCCCCGAAGTTATTCGGAGATTTTTTTTATAAAATTTCTAAATAATCTATTCGATCCCTTCTAACCCACCAGCAGCAATTATTGCTATTATGGCACCAAAATATAAGATGATAAATAACAGGTATATCAGTGCTAAAGCCAGGCCAATATAAGATAAAATACGACCTGTCTTTGCGTTTTCATAACCAGTAAATTCACCTGGGTTTTGAAGATGAATTTTTTTCGCTTTTTTCGCATTTGAAAGTCCAATGATGCTAAAAATCGCACCAAATGGGCCACAACAAAAAAGGGTCAAGACCAGTGATAAAATACCCATGGTCAGTGCAGTACTTGCACCAGGTAACGGTTGTTGATTCATTTTTTACTGACCAAAAAGTTCTTCCATTCGTTCTTGTATCAATTCTTGATCACCACTTTGAATAACTTCCCAACCTACAGTCATAATCATCCAAACCATGAAGGCAAGAAATAAAAGGTTAAGAATAAGACCTATTATGGCAATTACTTTTCCTGTTTTGATATTTCCGTAGTTATCATAATCTTCTGGATTTGCGTCGTATAATTTTTTCGAATTTCCGGCCAATACCAGTGCTACTACAGAAAGAATTAACCCCAGAACACCATAGCACCAGCAAAGTAATATTGAACCAATACCGAGACCAATGATGACGCCTGAATTTGGTAGTTTTTGTTTTTCCATTTTTATAAAGATTTTTAGTTAATTAAATTTAAGTATATAATTAGTTAGTATTAAAATTATACTCATGATTAAGAGCGAGAGAATAATTTTATTTACGTATTTAATTTTAACGAATTGACTAGCAACAAAGAAACCTACTAAAGGAATAATAGTAAAGATGGCCGGATACATATCCCAGGCAGCAGAAAAGTCTCCTTTGATTAAAAAAGCTATAGATCTCTGAAGTCCACACCCCGGACAATCGACGCCAAAATATTTTTTGGTAAGGCAGGGTAACATTAAATCTTCTAATAAAACAAGAATAACAAGTAGTTTCATTTAAAAGGCGTATTTGGTTGATACATGAAAAATACTATTAATTTTGGGCTTATAAAATTATTTGATGACTGTTTTTTCAATTGGCGATACTGTAGAAACTATAGATGATACCATTCAAGGTAGGGTTACAGCTATTTCGGGTGTCACGATTACAATCGAAAGTAATGATGGTTTTGCAATGAATTTTTTGGCTCATGAATTGGTCAAAATAAGTGATGATATTAAAGTTTCAAACTATGAGATTGCTAGAATAAAGTCAGAAAAAGAATCGCTAAAGAAAAAAAAGGCCCAAAATATTAAGCCAAAAGAGCGCAATGCTCCTAAAATGGAAGTAGACCTTCATATTCATCAACTAACTACATCTACCAAAGGTATGAGTAATCATGAGATGCTCAATCTGCAAATTGATACGGCCAAAAGACAATTAGATTTTGCAATGCGTAAACGAATTCAAAAAGTGGTTTTTATTCATGGTGTGGGTGAGGGGGTACTAAAAGAAGAATTGAAATATCTTTTTGGGCGTTATGAAAATCTAAAGTTTTATGATGCTGATTATCAAAAATACGGACAAGGCGCAACAGAGGTTTACATTTTTCAAAAGGGTTAAATGACATACCTATTCAACAGGCGTGACTACTGAACCAAAATTATTGATACTTAAATTGGTGATACGACTATTTTCAGAAGTCAATAATGAAATTTCACTTAACTCGATGGTATGCTCGTAATTGCTACCATCAGCACTGAGAACAGTTGTAATTGACACCGTACCGCCCTCTGCAATAATTTCTTCAATAACAGTAGGATCCGTTAACGGAATTGCACTACAGAAATATGATCTAGTAACATTGTCTGAAAAAGTTCTATAAATAATTTGTGAAGGACCATTAGCACTTACATTACTTTGAATAGCATCAGTGGTAGGCTCATTTTTTATACTACCAGCAGGTAATTGCAGAATTAAAGCTTCACTATCATTCAATTTAAATAGAAGGTTTGGTTCATTCGCTACTATTGTTGTGCAAAATTGAATAGTAGCGCTATCAAAATCTAGGGTTTCAATTTGTAGATCACCATCATCGCATGAAAATAAGACAAACAAAATACTGCTAAACAAAAACTTCTTCATAAACTCAAAATTAAGCCAAAAAAAATATAAGTTTGAACTAGTTTAGCTAGAATTTAACGTATGAGGTGTAATCATCAATGAACATCTTGTAATTTAACAAAATGGATAAGATTTATTTAGATAATGCGGCAACCACTCAAATACGTGAAAACGTCATTGCAAGAATGCATGAAGCGCTTTTAATTTATGGTAACCCTTCTTCAACACATAGTTTTGGTAGAACGGCAAAGACAAGTATTGAAAGCGCCCGAAAAACAATTGCTAAATATTTAAATGCCCAACCGTCAGAAATAATATTTACTTCAGGTGGTACTGAAGCTGATAATATGATTTTACGCTGTGCCGTTAAAAATGCTGGGGTAACAACCATCATAACCTCTAAAATTGAACACCATGCCGTTACCCATACCGTTGAGGAATTAAAAAAAAACGGACACATTAATTTGCATTATGTCAATTTAGATTCACATGGTAATGCTGATTTAGATCATCTTAAAGAATTACTCAGCAATGATGATTCAAAAAAACTGGTAAGCCTCATGCATATTAATAATGAGGTTGGTAATAAATTAGATGTTGACGCGGTTGCAAAACTATGTAAAGAACATAATGCTTTATTTCATTCTGATACGGTACAATCAATAGGCCATTTTGAATGGGATGTTGAAAATATTCCAATAGATTTTATGGCAGCTGCGGCACATAAATTTCATGGTCCTAAAGGAGTGGGTTTTGCCTACATAAGAAAAAATTCTGGCATGGGTTGTATGATTTCAGGTGGAGCACAGGAACGGGGTTTTCGTGCAGGTACTGAATCATATCATAATATTGTTGGTCTTGAAGAGGCTTTTATTTCAGCTTATGAGAATTTAAGTGCTGAGCGCGATTACGTTTTAAAATTGAAAAAACATTTTATAACGACTGTAAAAAAGGAAATTCCTGATGTAAAATTTAATGGTCTCTCAGGTAATTTAGAAAAAAGCACCTACACACTTGTCAATGTGCGATTACCCATAGATTCTCAGAAGGCATTAATGTTGTTATTTCATCTTGATATAAAAGGCATTGCTTGTTCAAAAGGAAGTGCTTGCCAATCGGGTAGTGCTAAAGGTTCGCATGTGTTGACCGAACTACTGTCTGACGAAGAATTAGATGCTCCTTCTTTACGGTTTTCTTTTTCAAAATATAATACTACGGATGAAATTGATTACACCATCAAGGTGTTAAAAGAATTTATAGAAAGCTAGACTTTAGTCTTTTTTCGAGTTTTTCTTTTTTCACGGTCATACGGAAACTTTCTTGATGCAAGTTTCATCATTCGATCAATCAGGTCATTGGTGTTTTTTCCTGATTTCTTATTAATTTCTTTCTCATATTTCCAAAGTAATTTTCCGGTTTGACCATCACTGACTTTGATTCCTATTCGCCCATAATTAGCATCCCCTAGAAAAAAGTCAAGAAAGCTAAAATCATCAGGTATACCTTTTGAAAGCAATATGTTTAAATCTAGGCTACCACTAATTATAGCATCTACTTTTAAAATTTCACACAGCTCTTTAACGGTATAAACATCAATGTTTTGATAGGTGATGTTATTTTTTGCAAGAATAGCCTTTGTGTCTTTGGTATTTTGAAATTCAACTGAAAATTTCTTTTTCTTCTTTCGTTTTGAAAAATATAGTTCTAGCGCATTTTGAACCGCATACCCTTCTTTTTCACTTCTTTGCTTCAGTTCTTCTTTTGAAATTTCATCTTCAAGATCAAGATTTGTTAGAAAAGGTAAGATGGCTAATTCTTGATGATGCTCACTTAGTTCATCAAATTTTGCACTCTCATAAATATTCTTTTGAGCACTTATATTCAGTGTTGCTAAGAATAAAATTGATACTATGAAATTTTTGAAATTCATTATGAGGTACATATCTATAATTGAGCCAAACTTATAATCGTGCTTTAAACTTTAAATTCAGTACTCTGCTTGTCAAGAAATTAGGAACTGCAAATTGTTGTTTACTATCTACATCTCTAACCCAAGTATTCGATATTGAATTTTGATTATTAAATAAGTTAAAAACTTCAATACCAGCACTAAGCTCTCTGAACGCGTGCAACCAATGGTCACGACCATAGTTTTTTGTATTGCTTGCAAAAATATACGAAATTCCTAAATCTGCACGCTTGTAGTCTCTTAATCTACTCTGAAAAATATAAGGATCAGCATAACTGGGCGATCCACCTGGCAGTCCGGAGTTGTACACCAAGTTTAAATACATTTTTAAATCAGGAACTGTAGGAATATAATCTTGAAATAAAATACCTAGTTTAAATCTTTGATCCGTGGGTCTAGCAATATATCCTCGATTGTTTCTATTTTCTTCGGTTTTCGCATATCCAATACTAACCCATGATTCTGTGCCTGGTACAAAGGCTCCGTTTAGCCTAAATTCTATTCCGTAGGCGAATGCCTTAGCATCGTTAGTGGCTAAATATCTGATGCGAACATCTTCAAGGGTATACGGGTTGACATTGTCAATCGCTTTATAATAAGATTCTCCAAGAAGCGTAAAAGGGCGGTTCCAGAGTTTGAAACTGTATTCATTACTGATTACAAAATGTAATGAACGTTGGGCTTTTACATTGGGTTGAATAGTACCTGTCTCATCTCTAAGTTCTCTATAAAAGGGGGGTTGGTGGTATAATCCGCTAGAAAACCGAAAAACCATGTCTCGCTGCCAATTGGGTTTATAGGCGATTTGGGCTCTTGGGCTAAATACAGTTTGATTTGATTTAATAATGTTTTTACCAGCTACTGACCAATGTTGCAATCGCACCCCTAAATTGTAATACAAATTGTTTTCATTAAAATTTTTGCGATTACTAAATTGAGTGTAGGCTGAAAAACGATTGGTTTTTACTTCATTATCAGCAACCAAAGCTTCAAAAGCTTCAAGTGGTGCCGTAAAAGGTTCTTCGGGTTCATTATTACTAAATTCTATAAAGGGCGGGCGTACAGAAAAACCTAGAGAGTCAATAAATTCTGATTCGCGAATTTGATCTCTAATATCTTCTCGGGTATATTTAACACCCCATTCTAATAATTTTTCATTTTTATTCAACTGTCCCTTATGTTGAAGATTTATAATTAAAGCGTCTAGTTGATTTCGAGCGCGATTGAATTGACTGCCCACGCCACGTGACGAACTAGTTTCTTCAAGGTTGGTGTTTCCTAAATTGGAGTCAATTTGCCCTAATTCATAACTTGCAAAAATATCGGATCGTTCTACCTCAGCAGTATGAAAAACTGAGGCAATAAATTTTAAGGTTGTATTTTCATTACTGTAATAGTCGAGCTTTAAAGCACCCAACTCAGTTGTATATCTGTTATTTTCATTTCCTTCATAATTTACAATTAACGACCTTGGGTTATTTAGAGTACCAAAATTTGTTTGTCGATTGATGGGTTCATTTTGGTAATCATTTAAACCTATATATCCTAAAAAGTTCAGATTCCATTTTGATGACAGGTTGAGCGATGAATAGGTTTGAATATCAAAAAATACCGGATTGAAATTACTGTTGGTTTCTTGACTATTTACCAAAAGAGCATTGTTTCTATACCGTACCCCTGAAACCGTGGTCAAGTTTTTGTTTTTTGAAATGGTTTCTATACTTGCATTAGCACCTAAGAAACTAATCTCTGCTTCAGCCCCAAAATTCAATACATTTTTATAAGTAACATCTAAAACTGATGATAATTTATCACCATATTTTGCCTGAAAACCACCAGGCGAAAACTTCACTTTTTGTATTAAATTACTATTGATAAAGCCCAAACCTTCTTGTTGCGCAGAACGAATTAAAAACGGACGATATACTTCAATCTCATTGACATAGACCAAATTCTCATCAAAATTACCCCCGCGTACTGAATATTGCGTACTCAATTCATTGTTTGAAGAAACACCTGGTAATAGTTTCAAAATATTTTCAACCCCAGCATTTGCCCCAGGAATGTTAACCACAGCACTTCTTGAAATAGTGGTAATACTTTCACTATTTTTTTCACCAGTAGCGGTTATGGTTACTTCATCAATTTGAACAGCGCTTGTTTTCATAACCGGATTAAACTCAAAATTCTCATTCGAGTTCAATATCAGTTTTTGAATTTCAACTTCTTTATGACCTATATGTGAAAAAGTAATGGTTGTCTCAGTGTCAGAGGTTATTTCAAGGATATAAAATCCGTTACTATTTGAAATAGTACCGTTAGATTCTGATGAAATATTGACATTTGAAAGTGGTTCATGTTCTTCATTGAAAACGATACCTGTAATGGTGGCGGTTTGACCTATGAGCGCAGTGAGATGACCAAAAATGAAAAGAAAAAAAATGTAGTTTTGGCGTATCAACCTATTTAGTTTCTAAAGAAGGTACTCGTAAAAGTTGTGCTATTACCGACCCTATCAGTAACAACTACTTCAAGATTACATTGTTTTTTATCAAGTATTTTATCGTCAAAATTATAGGTTAAGGTTTGTTTTTTTGGCTCATACTCCATTAGAATCCATTCTCCGTTTATTTTCGCCGAATAAGTATCAATACCAGATAAGTCATCTGATATTCTTAGACTCAAATAGCTGTAATTTGAAAGCCATTTATTTTCTTTGAAGTTCTTGGGTTGAATTTTAGGGGCAATGGTATCCATCGCTAAGGTATAGGTTCCTAAATTTCGTGTTCGTGTATTGAAAGATGCACCCCTTTTTGAGGTCGAAACGTAATGGGGTTTCATTTTTTTGTCTAAACGTGCAATGAACATGTGCTTACGCATCTCTTCAGTATATTGCGAAACGTTAAAAGTAATGGTAAACCTTTTTTGTGCCGTAACTGTATTATTATGAATGCCAATGGTGTCATTATCTTTTTTCAAATCGATATAAAAGTCATTGTAAAAAGTACCAGACGGAAAATATACTTTGGCTGCCCCTAAATCAAAATTATTCGGCATTTTAGCAATTAAATAATTAGGAGATTTTTGAATTTCTTTTTCAATAATAACTTGTTGTTTTTTACCTTCAACAGGTATAGTAGCCTTGGTCATATTACCATGAATATCTTTTAATAGTAGCTCAATAGTATAACTTAAACCTTCTTTTATGTCAATTTTACCATCGTTTTTGAGGGTGCTGTAAAATTTTAATTTGTTCGCAGGAGTTTTAAATAATCTTTGAATTCTTTGACGAAATCTGGCTAAATGGTCATAATCAATAAGTGTATTGATATACCGTGTTTCACCAAAAGAAAAGGTCTCAAATTTATAGGCAGTTATGGTTTCTTCGTTTACATTTAGTTGCACCGTGTACACGCCATTTTTATTGGCTGCTAAATCTTGACGGTCGAAACCAACGAAACCAATCCCAATGGTACCATATGCCTTAACAGTATTGGCTAAGAATGAACCGTCTTTTTGCCTGGTGAAATTTAATTCAATCTTCTTAGCGCTTTGATTTACCTGCGCATCTTCAGAAAGAGGATAAGCAAATAATTTACTTAAAATCGGGTTAGTAGCATCTCTAACTTCTAATCCGTATAACAAAGGATTGGTAGGTTTTTCAGATGCGGTTTTACGTATTTCAAAATGTAAATGTGGGCCTGATGAACTGCCGGTATTGCCACTGTAGGCAATAACCTCTCCCTTGTCAACTTTTAATTCTCCGAAATCAGGAAATAACTCAATTTCAAAAGATTGCCTGCGGTATTGCTCTTTTTTGATGTAAGCTTCAATTTCAGGAGAGAATTTTTTTAGGTGGGCGTATACTGATGTATATCCGTTAGGATGCGCCACATATATGGCTTTGCCATATCCTGAAAGAGAAATTTTTATTCGTTTCACTTGCCCTTCATAAATGCTATAAACCGGAAGCCCTTGACGCTGTTGTGTTTTGATGTCGAGTCCGGCATGAAAATGGTTTGAACGCAATTCGCCAAAAGTTCCAGCCAAAATTAATGGAATGTCCATAGGAGAACTAAAAGTATCTTGAGGATAACTATGCTGTGCCTTGACAAGTGCAAATGAGAATAAAAAAAGGACTGCTAAAAATTTTCTCATGGTATAAGTAAGTTAGTACGAAGGTACTTATTCGCCATTAATCTCAAAAAAAAATTATTCTATTGGGTATTTACTTTTTTAGAACGTTTTATATCTCTATAAAGTATCACTTCAAGAATAATTCAAAAAAGAATTGCTAAGTAGTTTGACGAATGTTAACTTTGTTTAGAACGCATTGAATTTTGCACATGAGCGAGTTGGTCAAAATAGTTGATTCATTAGAACAAAAAATCAGCATGTTGCTTACTAAATTGGAGGCTTTAAATCAAGAAAATTCTAAATTGCAGCAAGACCTACAAATTGCGAACAGCAGTAGTTCAAACACCCAACAATCAGTTTTAGATTGGGAGGAAAAGTATAACTCGTTAAAATTAGCGAACTCAATGCTAGGCAGTAATACAAATAAAACAGAAGCTAAGCTTAAAATAAATACCTTAATCAGAGAGTTGGATCATTGTATCGCTCAACTCGCAGAATAATGTTTAAAATAAATGTCAGATAAGCTCAAAATAAAGCTTTCAATTGCAGATAGAGTATATCCGCTAACAATTGACCCTAAACAAGAAGAGGGGTTACGAAAGGCTGCTAAAAATATTGAGACACTTGCAAAGAAGTTTGAACAAAATTATGCTGTTAGAGATAAGCAAGATGTATTGGCGATGTGCGCCTTACAGTTTGCTTCTAAAATTGAGCAAAGAGGTATTGACCAATCAGAAGATACTGAGGCGTCAATTGAAAGATTGAAAGCGTTAGAAACGTTAGTAAGCGAAAAAATAAGTGATTAGCACGTTCATTAAAAATAAGTAAAGTTACTGCCCACATTGGTATTAATTTTTGACAAACTCAACGTTAAATTGATTTAAAAAGGGTGAGTTTAGATTGTAAAAGCATGCCTTGCTTGTACAAGGACCCTTGATCAGTCTTGTAGCCCTAAACCTG
The DNA here is from genome assembly GCA_964554895.1 of uncultured Maribacter sp. Taxonomy (GTDB): domain Bacteria; phylum Bacteroidota; class Bacteroidia; order Flavobacteriales; family Flavobacteriaceae; genus Maribacter_C. The sequence goes on from CAZKQM010000008.1 coordinate 9,384, forward strand.
TTTTTTAGGAGTTTGTACAAAACTCAATCGATGTGGGTTTTTTTATAAATAAAAGCGAACTATGGATAATATCATCACAATAATTTTAGGGGCCGTTGGTCTAATAATTGGTTTTGTAATTGCTAAATTTTTAGAAAAAGGCAAAGCTTCAAGAACCATTGCTAATGCTAAAAAAGAAGCAGATAGTATTATCAAAGCCGCCAATAAAGATGGCGAAAACATTAAAAAAGATAAGATTTTTCAAGCCAAAGAAAAATTTCTTGAGCTGAAAGCTGAGCATGAAAAAGTCATTTTAGGTAAAGAGAAAAAAATGTCTGAGGCTGAAAAGAGAACACGTGATAAAGAGTCTCAAACTACTAGCGAACTTGCTAAGAGCAAAAATTTAAATCAGCAATTAGAAAGAAAATTAAAAGACGTTGAGCACAAATCAGAATTTTTTAATAAAAAACAATCTGAACTTGAAAAGTTGCACAAAAGCAAAGTACAGCAACTTGAAGTAATATCAGGCTTATCAGCTGATGATGCTAAAAATCAGTTGATGGAATCTTTAAAAGAAACCGCCAAATCTGATGCGATGACTTATCTTCAAACCACTATGGAAGAGGCTAAGTTAACCGCCCAACAAGAGGCTCGAAAAATTGTAATCAATACTATTCAACGCGTTGGAGCTGAAGAGGCAATTGAAAACTGTGTCTCAGTATTCAACTTAGAATCTGATGACGTGAAAGGTAGAATTATTGGTCGTGAAGGGCGTAATATTCGTGCCCTTGAATCTGCTACAGGAGTAGAAATTATTGTTGACGATACACCTGATGCTATTATCTTATCATGTTTTGATTCTGTGCGTCGTGAGGTGGCTCGTTTGTCATTACACAAATTGGTTACTGATGGTAGAATACACCCAGCACGTATTGAAGAAATAGTTCGAAAAACTGAAAAGCAAATTGAAACTGAAATTGTTGAAATTGGTAAACGCACTATTATTGATTTAGGTATTCATGGCTTACATCCAGAACTTATTCGAGCAGTAGGCCGCATGAAATATCGTTCTTCATACGGTCAAAACTTATTGCAACACTCAAGAGAGGTGGCAAAGTTATGTGGTGTCATGGCAGCTGAAATGGGACTCAATGCTAAGGTTGCAAAACGTGCAGGTCTATTACATGATATTGGTAAGGTGCCTAATTCTGAAGCTGAGGTAGAAACGCCACATGCTATTTTAGGAATGCAATGGGCCGAAAAGTATGGCGAAAAACCTGACGTGTGTAATGCCATTGGTGCTCACCATGATGAAATAGAAATGAAAACGTTAATCTCACCTATTGTTCAAGTTTGTGATGCTATTAGTGGCGCAAGGCCAGGTGCTAGAAGGCAGGTAATGGATTCATACATTCAGCGTTTAAAAGACCTTGAAGAGATTGCTTTTGGTTTTGGTGGGGTTCAAAAGGCTTATGCAATTCAAGCCGGTAGAGAACTTCGTGTTATTGTTGAAAGTGAAAAAGTAAATGATGATAAAGCTGCTGAATTGTCATTTGAAATATCACAAAAGATTCAAACAGATATGACCTACCCTGGGCAGGTTAAAGTTACTGTAATACGTGAAACACGTGCGGTTAATGTTGCTAAATAATTTTTCTTTTAATTAAATAAAAAAAGCCGCTTGTAGCGGCTTTTATTCTTCTTCCGAAGTTTTGTTTTCATCCTCATCTTCAACAACCTCTTTGTTTAGGTTATTTTCCATGATGTTTAATTTTTTAAGCTTTGCTTTCCAAGTTTCTAAAGCCTCTTTGTGCTTTTCAACCTTTTTGATGACATCTTTTACCAGTGGGTTATCTTCAGAGGCATTGGAGAAAAATTGAAGATTGTTTTCTAACTGTCTAATTTCATTTTTACTTTCATCAATCTTTCTTCTTATAAAAGTACGTTCATTGGCAATAGCTCTTTCATTGTCAGGCTTAGCCAATTGTTGAATTTTATTACCGTATTTTAAAAGTTCTGATTCTTGTTTGTTGATATCTAATTTTTTGAAAATAGCATCAAGTATAGTATTGAATTTTTGATTGATGTGTTTTTTGTTAAACGGTACATGCCCGTACGATTTCCATTCTTCAATAAAACCTTTAATAACTTCGAGATCTTTATCTCTATTTTTAGTCAGTTCAAAGCCTTTGATTTTATTTAGCAGCCCTTCTTTCTTTTTTAAATTTTCAAGTTCTCCTTTTTTGGCATCATTTTTAGTGGCATGAAAACGGTCAAAATAATGGTTACAAGCTGTTTTGAATTCTTTCCAGATTTTATCAGAATACTTTCGAGGTACGTGCCCAATCTTTTTCCAATCACTTTGAATTCTTTTCATTTCAGAAGTAGCAGTTAACCACTCCTCACTATCTTTCAAAGCATTAGCTTCTTCTAAAAGGACTCTTTTTTTTGTCAGGTTTTCTTGTTGTTCTTTTTTAAGACTCTTATAGTATGAATTTTTTATCCTATTAAAACTTCTAACGGCTTCTTTAAATTCAGACCAAGTTTTTTCATTAACCTTTTGAGGTACTTTACCTGCTTTAAAGAACTCATTTCTATATTCTTCGACCTGTTTTACCTGCTGTTGCAGTTTATTGTGATTGCTAGCTGGGTTTTGAGTAACCTCATTTATTTTGGCAATAATCGCATGTTTGTTTACTAAATTCTGCTCGTAAACCTTTTCAAGTTCTTTAAAATTATCTTGCCTTCTTTTATGCAATACTTTAGTTGCTGCACTGAAACGCTCCCATATTTCTTCTCTATGTTCTTTACCCACTGGGCCAATATCTTCTTTCCAGATTTTATGTAACATTTGAAGATCTCTAAAGGCCTTATTGAGATTAGGTTCAGTGGCTAGGGCTTCAGCTTTTTCAACAATTTTTTGTTTTTCTTCAAGATTGTGTTTGAAATCTAAATCTCTGAGTTCACGATTTAGGCTCAAAAAATCATAGAATATTTCAATATGGTGGTGGTAGGTTTTCCACACATTGTTATAATGTGTTCTTGGTATAGGCCCCGCATTACGCCATCTTTCTTGAATTGCCTTGAAATTTTTATAGGTTGTATTGATATCTTCTTCAACACTTACAAGACCTTTTAATTCTTCAATGATGGTTAATCTTTTTTCAAGATTATCATTTAGATTTTTCTCAAGATTCTTGTAATACTGATTTCGTTTTTCTCGATACTCAGTATAAACCTCATTAAACTGACGTTTAGTTACTGAATTATATCTGAAATCAACTTCATTGCCCCCGTTTGCTATAAATTCCTCTTTTTTTTGCTCTATAAAAACCAAAAACTTTGCATCAAATTCTTGTTTGATACTGTCAACATGTTTTTTGATAGCTTGTATCTTTTCATTTTTGACCAATTTTTGAAGCTCACCAGTTAGATTTTCAATAGACATTGAATGGTAATCTAAAAACTGAATTTCATGACGCTTTTCATTATCTTTGTCTTCAGCATCTTCAGCATTGCTCTCATCAATCTCATTTTGCGCTTGTGCTTCTTCTGTCGTTTCTTCATCACTGACAACTGCCTCAGATGTTTCTATCGCTTCACTTTCAGGAGATTTATTTTCTTCTTCACTTTTTGACGCAGCAACTACTTCAGTGATAGCCTCATTTTTTTCAGAAGCTATTTCTGTCTCTTTCTCTGTCATTTCCTGATTATTCTCCTCAATCATTATTTTTCATAAATAGATGTGTACCCAATATACTAACAACCTTTCTAAGTATCAAAAATATTAGGGTACTTCTTTTCTATGGATGCGAATTCCATATTTCCCATGATTTCTCAGCTTGAAATTCAAGCATACTATAACCATTGCAAATACTCGCTTGATGTGCTTCACCTGTACTCAAAAATGCAGATTTTTCAGGATTGTAAATTAAATCAAATAGCAAATGTTTGGATGTAAGATGTGTATACGGAATATTTGGTTTTTGCTCTATATCAGGGTAGGTACCCAAAGGAGTACAATTAACAATTACATTATATTCATCAAGCATAGCGTGCGTTAACTGATGGTAACTAATTTGATCAACTTTTGGGTTTCTTGAAACAAAGACAAAGTCAATTTTCAAGCTTTTGAAAACATAAGCAATGGCTTTAGAAGCACCGCCTGTGCCCAATATTAGGGCTTTGGTATGGTGTTTTTTTAGAAGAGGGGTTAAGGCACTTTGAAAACCATAACAATCTGTATTATATCCTATTAGTCCGTTTTTGGTAAAACAAATGGTATTAACGGCGCTAATTTCTTTGGCAGTAGCATCGATATTATCGAGAAAAGGAATAACTAATTCTTTATAGGGAATAGTTACATTCATTCCTTTAATATCAGTAGCATAGTCAACTAATGATTTAAACTGCTCAATGTTTTCTAGATCAAAATTCTCATAAGAATGAGATTTTAATTTCAAGGTTTTGAATTTTTCTGTGAAATATCCTTTTGAAAACGAATAAGAAATATTCTTGCCTAATAAGCCAAATCTATATTTTTTGTTTTCTTCTTTTTCCATACCAATCTAAAACCAATAATATACTTATTCCTATCAGAACAAAAAACAAGGCCCACCATGTCTCAGTGTTTGAAAAATCTGGAATGTATCGTTCGTAATTTGAAATTATTTTTTTTCCATTAGAATCTAACAAAATTGTACCTTTTTCATCTGTAGAAAAAATTGTTTTCTTCCAAGGCCAAACCACACCTAATGACCCAGTAATAAAGCCGATAAGAACTGCTGTTGTGATGTGTTTAAAATGTTTGAGCACATAACCCAAAAGATGCGATAAAGAGACCAAACCTACAGCAGAACCTGTCGTGAAAACAGCCAAAATAGTTAATTCGTTGATCCGCTCGTGATTATTAGTAAAGCTAAAATCGCCTTGAAAAATTTCAGCAAGTGTATCATATAAGGCGTTGACAGAGTCAACTAATAGTAAGACATAATTACCCAATAAAATCAAAATGAAGGATCCTGATAGACCCGGCAGCGTCATACCGCAAACACTTATGATTCCACATAGAAAGATAAAAAGTAAGTTATCATTTTGGGTTGCCGGACTCAAGAAACTAATTGAAATACCTATAATCAAGCCTATCGTGCCAGCGGTTATTGTTTTTTTATTCCAGCGATGAAAGTCTTTACTTATGAAATATATTGAACCTAAAATCATACCAAAGAATGCCGCCCAAACAAAGAGTTCTTTTTTTTCAAGAAAAAAGTCTAAAAGTTTAGATATGCTGAAATAACTAATGAGCATGCCTAAAATTAGTAGCGATAAAAAGCTACCGTTGATATGCCTGTAAAAGCTTCTAAATTTTCCTTTTAATAATAGGTTAAAGGCATGTGAGTTGACTTTTTGTAGCGAGTATATGAATTCTTCATAAAAGCCTCCGACGAAAGCAACGATGCCCCCTGAAACCCCCGGAACTTTATTGGCAGCCCCCATGAATAGGCCTTTGATGACCAGAAATAATTTATCTAGTAAGGATCGTGATTCATGCATTTTTGGGACACCTATTTTTTTGAAGCTACTTTTTCAAGTATAAAAATAAGTGAAAATCCTATTACGGCTAGTAAGATGGCCCATAATAGTTGGTTGTCTCCTTGATAAGAAAAAGGCGAGATATTCAATTCATTTATGGGAATTACTTTATCGCCAAAGGTTTTGGTAGCGATAACTTTTTTCCAAGGCCAAATTTTTGGAAGTGACCCCAATATAAATCCTGTCAAAACTGCAAGTGTAGCGTTTTTGTAATTTTTGAACATCCATTTTAATAAACGAGCGAAGCTAAGAAGACCAAGTATTGCACCTAACCCTACCGTAACAACAATTTTCAAATCTCTTTCATGAACCGCGTCAAGAATAGTTTTGTAAGATCCTAAAAGAACCAAAATAAAAGCACCTGAAATGCCAGGAAGTATCATTGCACAAACCGCAATGGCACCTGAAAGAAAGAGATAGGGCAAACTATCAACATTTTCATTTGGGGGTAATGTGGTAATAAAAAAAGCTACTAATGCCCCAATAATAAGCATGAGTACAGCGAAAAAATTCCATTTCTCTATTCCTTTACCTACAAAATAGATGCTTGCAGCTACTAAACCGAAAAAGAAGGACCATAATAAAATGGGTTCATTTTCTAATAACCAACTCACTATAGTTGCTAAAGAAAAAAGACTAATAAAAATACCTATAAAAAGCGCAAGCAAAAAGTTTCCGTTTAGCGCATTCCAAAAAGCTTTAAAACCTTCAACTTTCCAAATTTTTAATGTTTTTAGATTTATGTTGTTAATTGAGGTTATCAATTCTTCATAGATACCTGAAATAAAGGCAATGGTGCCACCTGATACACCCGGAACAACATCGGCTGCACCCATTGCGATACCCTTTAAGGTTATAAAAAAATAGCTAAGAAATTTGCGTTTTTCAATTGACATGATTGCAAAAATAGACCTTTTTACCTCGAGGTCTTTTTGATACTTGAGATAATTTTTAAAATCCATTCGGTTTCTAAAAACTGCGGAAACTCTTCTTCGAAGATGAAGAGCTTATTTATATCTGCTTTTAAACCGTCAATTAATGAGTTTTTTGCGCTTTCTATTTCATTTGCAAGTAGTTGATTACCAGCTAGTAAAAATGATATCTTGGCATTTTCAGGATAAAATTCTTTAGCCTGTTTTAAAATTTCAATTGAAGAATGGACATCATTAATAACCTTAGATACTTCAGCCCATTTTAACCAGGTATCAATTTCATAATTGCCATAATCTACGGCTTGTTTGAATGCAAAATCTGCCTGACTGTAGTTCTTTAAAGCGGCATTAATTTTACCACATTTTTTCCAATAAAAAGGATTTTCTCCATCTATATTTAAAGCTTTTGAAATATAATAAAGTGCTTTTGCTGCATTTTGGTTTTGAAAATATAAATCAGTAATGGCTAACCAACCTTTATCTAAAAGCGGATCTTCATGAACCGTCTGATAGTAATAATATTTAGCGGTTTCAAAATCGCCCAGTTTTTCATGACATTTACCTATACGTAGGTACGCATGCGAGGTTGGGTTTTCAAGTGAAATGGTAGTTTCGTAATTTTCGATGGCTTTATGATATTCGCCCAATTTTTCCAGCACTTTTCCTTTTTCAAAATAAGCACCTAAAAAAGAATCATCAGAAATGATAGCAAAATCAAAAGCCGTCAAGGCCTCTTTATACATTTTTTTGATGTAGTACTGCTTACCAAGTTGATGCCAAGCTACCTCACAATACGGATTCTTATCTAAATAGTCATTTAAAAAGTACACCGCACCGTCATAATCTTCAAGAAATTCAAAGCAGTAAATAACATTATATAAGGCAGAATAATCATATTCATCAAATTCAATGCACTTGATAAAACTATCTTTAGCTAATTTATAATCATCTAAAAATAGGTATTCCATGCCTATAAGTGAATGAATATTACCTGCGTTATCACTTAAACTTAGCGCTTTACAGAGCAGTTCAATGGCACTGACATGATTGTCTTTTTTAGAATGAATATTTGCTTTTTGAATGTATATTTCTTCGTTAGTCGGTGCTAAAACTTGAAGTTCTTCAATGAATTTTTCAGCCAAAACAAGGTCGTTTTCAAATACGAGAACCTCAATATTGAGTAATTTTAATTCTATTGAATCGGGGTGCTGTTGTAAACCTATTTTAATTCCTTTTTTAGCTAGAGATATCTTTCCATTATCTAAATAGTGGTGTATAATCTCTTCAAAATCTTCAGCATCAAAGAAGTAGATATCATCTGTCTTCAGCATCGATTCGAATTTGGCTACGGGTTGGCCAGGTCTCTCATTTGATTGTAACGCCATAGAAATAGTTAGTCTAACTATGGATTTAAAAGTAGTTGTTTGCACCAATCATTAAAAGTTGCTCAAAGCTATCTTATTAACAAATTAGTTAACATAGGTCTATTTCAACTGGTCGAGTTGTTCTAAGAGTAGGGCACAACCTTTTTTTATTTCTTCATTAGAAATAGTTAAGGGTGGTGTAATTCTAACTGCACGAGGTTCAAAAAGCAACCAAAAAAGAATCAAGCCGTTTTTAGCACTTTCTAAGACTAATTGATTAGCAATCGCTTCCTTTTTAAGGATTATTGCCAACATTAAACCAGTACCTCGTATCTCTTCAATGAGCTCATGTTGTAAAAATTTTCTAAATAATTTTTCTTTTTCAAGAGCGTCTGATAGTATTGAACTTGAAGTGATTTCAGTAAGGGTAGCCAAACTTGCTGCAGCGATAACAGGGTTACCACCAAAAGTTGTTATATGACCTAACTTAGGCTTTTCTTGAAGTGTTTTCATAAGTGTGTGTGAGGCCACGAACGCCCCAACAGGAAGGCCCGACGCCATACCCTTGCCAATAACCAAAATATCTGGAGTACAGTTATAATGTTCAAAAGCAAATAGTTTACCAGTACGTCCAAAACCAGGCTGAATTTCATCTAAAATAAGTAGTGCTCCAACTTCTGTGCATCGCTTTCTAACTTTTTCTAAATAATTCAGCTTGGGTAGAATGAAACCTGCGCCACCCTGAATAGTTTCTAAAATAACGGCGGCAGTTTTTGTAGTAATTTGTTCCAAATCTTCTTCAGCATTAAACTGAATAAAAGAAACATCGGTGAGCAAAGGTCTAAAAGCTCTTTTTCTTTTTTCAAAACCCATGACACTCAAACTTCCCATAGTACTACCGTGATAGGCATTATGGGCTGCAATTAGTTCACTGCGGCCAGTAGATCTTCGTGCAAGTTTTAATGCACCTTCAATTGCCTCAGTGCCAGAATTTACTAAATAGGTGCAATTCAAATTTTCTGGTAAATGTGATGCTAATAATTTTGAATATTCAACCGCTGGTTTTTGAATATACTCGCCATAAACCATTACGTGTATATATGATTCTGCCTGTTTTTGTATCGCAGCTGTAACCTTAGGATGGCAATGCCCTAAACTACAGGCCGAAACACCAGCCACAAAATCTAAATATGCCTTACCCGAGGTATCATATATATAGCTACCCTTCGCATGAGAAATTTCTATAGCTAAAGGGGTAGGAGTAGTCTGCGCTTGATATTTTAGAAAATCGGCTTTCATTGTACTTTTATGGGACCAACTTTTTTTGCCTTCGGACGTTTTTTTGGCTGCTGAGCATCATCATTTGTTACCGGAATGTTATTAACTGGATCACTAGGATTTTGATTTCTTTCTTCTTCTTTAGCATCAATATCAATGGGGTTATTAATACCTTTTATAATTACCAATTTGATATTATTGTCGTCTTCATCAAAAATGCCATCTTTAGAAAATATACGTTCATCACCCCGCCAAATAAAGCCTTTTAAAATACGCTCTTCTTGCGCTAAATCTTTATCAGGAAAAATTGTACCATCAGGCGCTTTAATAAAGGTCATGTCTTCAACATCATTGTTTGCCATTTTTATACGAATAGCACTGCACTCTGTTTTATTAATACCAATCAATTCACCATCATCATTATACATATAATAAACCACCTGAGTATTTTGAACTAAATCAATTATTTTTAGTTCATTTTCTATGAATTTACCATATAAATTGATTCCTTTTGCTTGATTGTAACCAACTCTGCTGATACTGTCTAATGATACTATAAACGCGTTTTCAATAACTTTCAAAGAGTCTAATTGCTCGGTTTTTACATTAGAAATTATATGTATACTATCACCTGTCATTTGGTTTTCGCCATTCCATAATACAGGATTTCTTACCAATTGAATGAGTCCGTTTTTTTCAGTAGAGTGAATAGAATCGCATTTACCGCTCATATTAGTTTTAAAAAATTTAGCGTTTCTAAATGCCCTTATCGTTCGATCATCAGGTGGTCCTGTAACCATTAAAGTATCGCCATGAACATACAATGAATCTTGTTCTACCAAACTTATGGTTACCGCTCTTTTAGTCGCAAAAACCGAATCTTTTGCTTTAAAAACTTCTGCGTAATGTGCTGTGGTAACCACATTATTTATCGTATCAGTTACCTTGATATTATTCGTGGCAGATGCAAATTCAGCGGCTTTATTAAAATATACACTGTCTCCTTTAATAATTCTGTCATTATAGTCTATGCGTGTATTTTTGATGCCGTAACCTGTTTCAAGATTGGTATCATAAAAGCCTCTTTCACAATAAATTTTATACGTTTTACCTGTAATAGTTGAAGGCCCGTACATATAGGCATTCTTAGAGGTTGAATAATAATCAAGTTGTTTTGAATCAATGATGTATTGCGGATTATCAATATGTACACTATCTATGAATTGGTATTTTTTTGTTTTCATAAAGTACCTACCAATTTCGCTCGTCAGGGTATTGGAAGAATCAATTATGGTTCCGGAGTCTTGATAATACGCTTCTTGTTTTTCGCGATCAAAACGCAGCGTGTCGGTTCTTAAGGTGGTTCTTCCGCTTTCAGAAATTTGACTTTGTAACACCACACTCTCAAAAGCCTTGGCAAGTTTATTGTTGCCGTCGTAGTCAATTCTACCACTGGTCATGGTTATTGAATCGCCTTGTTTTAAACGTATATTTCCTCGTGCTTCTAATCTATTTTCTTTCTGATATAGTACCGCTACATCACACCATAAATCGGCACCTTGATGTTCAAATTGAACTTGCTTTGTATCTTTACTAAAAATAGCACCGCCCGGAAGATTTTTTTCATCCTTCGTGAAATTCGCACCATAAACAATGTTTATTTGTTTGGTGGTTGTAGTATCTTTTTGATTTTCTTGAATGGTTATTTGACCATAACTAAATGAAAATATAAAGAGAGCAAAAAGAAGCGTAAATAGGATTCTCATCAATGATTTTTTCAAAAATAGTATAATTTATGGCAGAAGGTCTAGGCAATTAGGATAGATTTAATAAAGTATATTGCTACTTAGAAACTTCAGAATTAAAATTGATAATTACATTTCCTGTTTTTTGTCCAGATGCGACATAGGAATACGCTTCTTTGATTTGTTCAGGTTGGTAAACCCTATCAATAACAGGTTTAAATTTTTCTTCGGATACTATTTTAGACATAAATTCTATACTCTTTTTACAATTTGAAGGAAAAGGAAAAATAACGCGTTTACCACCTTTTAACATTGTGAGTAGCGGTAGATAAAGATTTTGAGCATTAGGTCCTAATTCTGAAGAAACATAGACTCCTTTAGATTTTAAAAGGGGTTTGCATTTAGAAAATGAACTTTTACCAACAGCATCTAAAACAAAATGATAGGATTTATCATCTTTTGTAAAATCTTCTTTTTGATAATCAATGACTTTATCAACCCCCAGTGATTTTATTAATTCTATATTTTTTGTATTGGCCACGGCAGTTACCCATGCTCCTCTATATTTAAGAATTTGGATAGCAGCTGAGCCAATAGCCCCAGTTGCTCCATTTACTAAAACCTTGGTGTTGGAATTAATGTTGAACTTTTTTATAAAATTTAGTGCGTAATGTGCTCCTTCGGCGCAAGCAACAACTTTTTGATAAGAAATTTTTTCAGGAATCTTGACGACTGCTTTATCTTCTTCTAAAGTCATGTACTCGGCTTGCGAACAAAATCCTTCATCATGCAACCCCCACACACGGTCGCCAACATTGAATTTACTAACCTTTTGACCAACCCCTACAATAATGCCCGCAAAATCAGTTCCGGTTATTAAATGTCTTGGTTTGGTTATCCCTACAAAGGCTCGTATAATGTAGGGTTTTCCAGTTAGTATACCACAGTCAGTTCTATTTACAGTTGTTGCATGAACCCGAATTAAAAGTTCATTTTTTTTGGGTACTGGCTGAGGTAATTCTTTTACCTCTAAAACCCCTGGTGAACCATATTTTATTCGTGTAACTGCTTTCATAAGACACTTTAAGATACAAAATTCTAAAGTGCTTTTTGCAAAAATAATTTCATTAGATAAGAAATTATAATTCGGTATTTATCAATAAATTTGAGTTGATAAAAATTTGTTTAAGAAAGCTTCTAATCGATTCAAGGGTATTGAAAAAGATAAGCTGCTTGTAGGTAATGCTTAACCTGTTTATGTTTATACAGTTATTTTAAACTAATGAGCTATTTTCGTAAGTCATCTATTTATGGTCTGTGTTCTATCAGGTCCGACAGACACAATATTAATAGGAACTTCTAATTCTTTTTCAAGAAAATCAATATACGCGTTTAATTCTTTTGGAAATTCTGACGGATCTTTCATTTTTGTCAAATCTTCTTTCCATCCATCCATTTCAATGTAAATAGGCGTTACATTTTCTTCTTCGATATTATAGGGCAAATGCTTTATAGTTTCTCCTTTATACTTGTATGCTGTACAAACTTTTAATTTTTTGAATCCACTTAATACATCTCCTTTCATCATGCTCAATTCAGTAACACCGTTTACTTGAACTGCATATTTTAAGGCTACCATATCTAACCACCCACATCTTCTTGGTCTACCTGTTGTGGCTCCGAATTCATTACCTACTCTGCCCATTGTGGCACCATCTTCATCAAATAATTCTGTTGGAAATGGGCCACTACCTACACGTGTTGCATAGGCTTTGAAAATACCTTTTACGTTTCCAATTTTGTTTGGGGCAACGCCTAATCCTGTACAAGCACCAGCAGCTGTGGTATTGGAAGAGGTTACATAAGGGTAGGTTCCAAAATCAATATCTAATAAAGAACCCTGAGCTCCTTCTGCTAATATTTTTTTTCCGTTTTTAAGCGCCTGATATAAGTATTCTTCACTATCAATAAATTTTAGTTTTTTCAACTCTTCAATCGCCGCGAAAAATTCATCTTCTAAATCTTTAAGATCATATTGGATATCAACATTGTAATAGTCAATCATGGCTTCATGCTTATCGGCTAGCGCTCTATATTTTTCTTTCCAATTTGACAATTCTAAATCGCCAATTCGCATTCCGTTTCTACCTGTTTTGTCCATATAAGTTGGACCAATACCTTTTAAGGTAGAACCAATTTTGGCTTTACCTTTTGAGGCTTCAGAGGCAGCATCTAATAAGCGATGCGTAGGCAGAATCAGATGCGCTTTTCTTGATATGACCAATATTGAATTAATATCTAGATTGAATTTTTCTAACGCATCTAACTCTTTTTTAAAAATGACTGGATCGATAACTACCCCATTGCCCACAACATTCATCGCATTTTTGTGAAATATACCTGAAGGAATAGTATGTAAAACATGTTTGATGCCATTAAATTCTAGAGTATGACCAGCATTTGGGCCACCTTGAAATCTTGCAATGATGTCATAATTTTTGGTAAGTACGTCAACAATTTTTCCTTTTCCTTCGTCGCCCCATTGAAGGCCTAACAATAAATCTACTGCCATTGATATTTTTGGTTAGCGGTTTTTAATTTGTTTAATTTTTCTTTTGATTTGACTCGTTTTTTGTACCATAAAAATACAGCGAATGATTATTGATTTTGATATCAAAAACTTCTTCTATTGTTTTTTTAATCGATTGAATTCGTGGATCACAAAACTCCATAACCTCACCTGTATCAGTTAAAATTACGTGATCATGCTGACGATCAAAATAGGACTTCTCATATTGAGCTTGATTTTTACCAAATTGGTGTTTTCTAACCAACTTACAATCTAATAAAAGTTCTATGGTATTATACAAGGTGGCTCTACTAACGCGGTAGTTTTTATTTTTCATTTTGATATACAATGATTCGATATCAAAATGGTCGTCGCTATCGTAGATTTCTTGAAGTATGGCGTAACGTTCGGGGGTTTTTCGATGCCCGTTGTCTTCTAAAAAAGACGTAAATACGTTTTTAACAACCTCTTGGTCTTTGTTACCTGCCATGAATTTAAATGCTCAAAGAACAAATGTACAGCTAAATTTGCAGTACTCGAAAGGTGTTTTATCAACAAAAAGTGAACATTTTAAAACGAATAATTCTTTAACAAGATTATGCTCGAGAAACTTTATCAATACCGTTAATTTGTTTCAAGTTATTGATTAACTTTTTCAGAATTGATTTGTTCTTCACAACTACTGTAATTGTTCCTGTAAAGGTACCTCCATCAGTATTAAAGTTTATGTTACGCATGTTTACATGCATATTTCCTGAAATAACATCAGTGATTTTACTAACTAACCCTAAATTATCAATACCCGTTAACTTAATAATTGATCTAAATTCTTCTTGAGAAGAATCAACCCATTTCGCTTTTATAATCCGATAGGCAAATTTTGAACGCAATGAAATTGCGTTGGGGCAATTGGCAGAATGAATTTTTATGCCTTCATTTACACTTACAAAGCCAAAAACATTATCTCCAGGAATTGGATTACAGCATTTTGAAATCGTGTATTCGAGTTTTTCCTCTTCCTTACCAAAAACCAACATGTCAAATTTTGAGGTAATTTCCTCTTTATTTATGTCATCGGGTATTGGATTTCTACGAATTTTATTTTTAAAGAAGCTTATAAAAGCATTGTTGTATGATGCCGCAAAATCTTTAATCATTTGATTATCAATAGCCCCTATGGCTACTCTATAAAATAAATCTAAACTAGTTTGCAACTTAAAAAAGATCACCATTTTGTTAATGGTATCTTCATTAAAATTAATTTTTTGCGACTTTAATTTTCTTCGTAAAACTTCTTTACCATCAAGAGCCATATCTTTTTTCTCCTCACGTAAAGAAGATTTAATTTTTGCTCTTGCCTTAGCGGTTGTGGCATAATCTAACCAATTTTTATTCGGTTTTGCTTGTTCAGAAGTAATGATTTCAACCTGATCTCCACTATTTAGTGTGGTGTTTAATGGTACTAATTTGCCATTTACTTTTGCGCCACGAGTTTTCATTCCTACTTGAGTATGAATATTAAAGGCAAAGTCTAAGGGAGTGGCATCTTTAGGTAATGATTTCAATTCACCGGCCGGTGTAAAAACAAATATTTCTTTCGAATACAAATTGAGTTTGAATTCTTCAACAAAATCAACAGCATTAGCACTTGAGTTTTCTAAAGCCTCTTGTAGCTTATTGAGCCAGACATCAATACCTTGTTCCTTTTGATCTCCGTGTTTGTACTTAAAATGTGCCGCATATCCTTTTTCAGCAATTTCATGCATGCGTTCACTTCTAATTTGTACTTCAACCCAATTACCTTTTGGACCCATAACTGTAATATGAAGGGCTTCGTATCCGGTAGACTTAGGTGAAGAAATCCAATCACGTAAGCGAACTGGGTTGGGCGTAAAGTGATCTGTTACGATTGAGTAAATTTTCCAAGCCAAAAACTTTTCATCTTTCTCCGAGGCTTTGTATATAATTCGAATTGCGAATTTGTCATAAATTTCATCGAACCCCACATTTTGAGTCATCATTTTTCGACGCATTGAATAAATACTTTTCATACGCCCTTTAATAACGTAATCAAGTCCTTCATTTTTTAAAGAGTCGTCAATGATATTTGAAAAGGTATCTATATAACTCTGTTGATCTTCTTTTGATTCATCAATTTTATCTTTGATATCATTAAATACCTCAGGTTCAGTGTATTTAAGGCTTAAATCTTCTAATTCGGTTTTGATGTTATAAAGTCCGATTCTATGCGCAAGTGGGGCATAAATGTATAAGGTTTCTGAAGCCATTTGTACCTGTTTGTGTTCAGGCATAGCATCCATGGTTAACATATTATGGTAGCGATCGGCAATCTTGATAATGATTACTCGAACGTCATCATTTAAGGTTAACAACATTTTTCTAAAATTCTCAGCTTGCTGAGAAATTTCCATATCTTTTTTGAGGTGGGCTATTTTTGTTAAACCGTCAACTATTCTGGCAATGGTTTCGCCAAACATTCGCTCGATATCATCAAGAGTGTATTCAGAGTCTTCGACTACATCATGTAACAATGCCGAAGCTATTGAGGTAGCATCTAGACCTATTTCAGATGCCACAATTTTTGCCACCGCAATAGGATGAAAAATATAGGCCTCGCCAGATTTTCTTCGCTGATCTTTATGCGCATCTAAGGCGATTTCAAATGCAGAACGTATCAATTTCTTATCATCAGCTGTTAAGGTTTGGTAGCTAATTCTAAGCAACTCTTTATACTGCTTGGCAATCTCTTTATTCTCTTTTTCTAATGCTGCGGCTGTCATGAACTATTAAAAGTATAATAATATCAAGTACTACACAACATAAATCAAGCCAAGAGGTTTTTTATTCGTTGAATTAAAGGTGGATGTGAATAATGCATGAAAACATACGCAGGGTGGGGGGTTAGGTTACTCAAGTTATTTTTAGAAAGTTTTTTTAGTGAACGAATCAAGGGCTGTGCTGCAAAAGTCTCTTTTGCGTAATCATCTGCCTGATATTCAAATTTTCTAGAAAGAAAATTCATGATTAAAGAAGTTAATTCAGAAATGGGACTATATAAAATACCAAAACCAATTAGGGCAGCGTGAAAGCTGGGTTGGGTAACCCCAATTGCTGATGAAACATCAGGATTATTAATAAACAACGATAATATAAAAAGCGTTAATCCTAAAGTAGCAACTGATGCTAGTAGATTGAAAATAATATGTTTGCGCTTATAGTGCCCAACTTCATGAGCTAAAACAGCCACAATTTCTTCTGTATTTAAATCTTTGATGAGTGTATCATAGAGCGTTACTCTTTTTTCACGACCAAAACCTGAAAAATAGGCGTTTGCTTTTGTGGATCTTTTTGAGCCATCAATGACGAAAATATTCTTTAACTCAAACCCTACTTTTAGCGCATAAGCTTCAATTTGATTTTTAAGATTTCCTTCTTCTAGTGGAGTTTGTTTATTGAAAAGAGGAACAATTAATCGACTGTAAAAAAGGTTCATGAATAGTATAATAGACGTTACCAATAGCCAAACATAGATCCAAAAATTTGGTCCTGCCCATTGATAAAACCACAGAGCGAGTATGATTACCCCACCGCCTAGAATAGCCATCATAAGCCATCCTTTTAATTTATCGGTTACAAAAAGTTTGAGTGTTGATTTATTGAAACCAAATTTTTCTTCAATGACAAAGGTTTGGTAATAAGAAAAAGGTGTAGATATGATATCACTTCCAATGGTTAGAATACCGAAGAAAATAATAGTAATCACAATTTGATTATCACTAAAACTTCTTGCCAATTGGTCCGCCCATTCGAAACCTCCTAAAATTAAAAATCCTAACGTAATTATGATTGAAAAGAGCGAATTTAAGAATCCGAATTTGTAATTTGTTTTCAGATATTCTTGTGATTTTTGATATTCTTCTTGATCAAAAATATCATTTATAGCTTCAGGTATAGGGTCTGCGTAATGTTTTGAATTTAGATAGTCTAATATACTTTCAATAAGAAATTGGAGAACAAGAATAATGATGATGGTGTAGTATAAGAGATTCAATGTGTCGCGTATTTAATTTGATTAGTTGTATAAATATTTAGATATGAAATATGGAGTTGAAGAATTGCATTAATTTTCATTAAAAATCACTTTTTCTACCAACTACGAGCCTCTTTGACGTACAGCTTCAAATATAACAATTGCAGCAGACACTGAAACATTCATAGAATCAATTGCGCCCCGCATGGGTATAATTATATTTTGAGTAGCGTTGTCACGCCATTCTTTGGTTAGACCAGTAGATTCTGTGCCCACTACAATGGCTGCAGGGCCTTTGTAACTTATTTCAGTATAGGGTTTAGAAGCTGAAAGGGCGGCACAGTATATTTTAATATTTTTCTCTTTTAAAAAATTGATGATTTCCATTGACTCTCCAATGGCAATTTGAGTGGTAAAAATACAGCCAACACTTGAACGAATACTATTCGGATTATAAAGATCCCCTTTTGGATTAGCAATCAATACTGCGTCAAGATTTGCAGCATCAGCAGTACGTAGCAGGGCTCCTAAATTTCCTGGCTTTTCGGGGGCTTCGGCTACTAAAATTAATGGGTTGTCATTTAAAGTGAGTTCATTTATATCATGCGATTTTGACTTTGCAATAGCAACCAAACCCTCAGTAGATTCGCGGTACGCAATTTTTTGATAAACCTCTTTAGAGACTGAAATTAATGATGAATTTGGTGGCTGATTAATAAGAAGCTTTAAGATTTCGTCCTCAGAAACTATGGCTTCATTAAAAAGTAGAGTTTGAATTTTATACCCACCTTTTAAAGCCAATTCAAGTTCTTTTTTTCCTTCTAAAACAAATACACCTTGCATTTTACGCTCACGTGATTTTTCTTTAAGCAGTATGACCTTTTTTATCAAAGGATTTTGAAGACTACTTATTTGTTTTATTTTGTTCATCAAGACAAAAGTAATTCTTTCAAAGGTTTGTGTTGAAATTATTTAAGAAATGCGAAGAACTTGTAAATTAGTATTGAAGATTTCGACAAAGAAAAAAACGTAAAAACACATCACATGAAACCAATTTTAATAGTACTTTTTTTATTTGCATTTGTGGCTTGTAAAGAAGCTCCAAAAGAGATGATAAGTCATAGTCAGGCACCTGAGGCAATGACAAAAATTGATATATCAAAATATCCAGAAGCCCTGCAAAATATTTTTAAGGCACATGGTGGGTTAGACGCATGGAAAACAAAAAGAGTTCTTTCTTACGAGATGCCTAAGCCAAAAAATTCAGAAAAACATACTATCGATTTATATACTAGAGACGAAAAAATTGAGACTGATAATTTTTCTATGGGTTCAGACGGCGCTGAAATATGGCTAGATGATGAAAATGGAAACTATAAAGGTAATGCGGTTTTTTATCACAATTTGATGTTTTATTTCTACGCAATGCCTTTTGTTCTGGCTGATGATGGTATTATCTATTCTGAGACTGAGGCGTTAGAATATGAAGGAAAATCGTATCCGGGTATTCGTATTAGCTATAATGATGGCGTTGGTATTTCTTCTAAGGATGAATATTTTATTCACTATAATCCTGATACTTTTCAAATGACTTGGTTAGGGTATACAGTTACTTTTAAAAGTGGTGAAAAATCAGATAATGTAAAATGGATTCGATATAATGATTGGATGACTGTTGACGGGTTACAGTTACCTCAATCTCTTACATGGCATGAGTATGAAGGCAGAACAATCAAAGGCCCTAGACCACCCAGAAAATTTGAAAATGTTAGTTTAAGCGAAAAAGCTTTAGCTGCCGATTTTTTCAAACAACCAGAGGGGGCTAAAATTGTTAACCAAATAACAGAATAGGGAATTCTTTCGAAAAATAGTTAAAAAAGCCTCACTTGAAATTGAGGGTAGGTATTTTTTAGTAAATTAGAAGCTCTTGCCATATGCAAGGGCTTTTTTCTTTTGCTATTTAGTTAAATGCTTTTTTAATTACAAATCATAGATCATTAAATTATGCCAACGTACAACTTAAAAATTAACGGTGAGTCGCAATCAGTTGAGGCCGCTGAAGACACCCCATTGCTATGGGCGTTACGTGACCAATTAAATATGGTCGGCACCAAATTTGGTTGCGGAATAGGCCAATGTGGAGCCTGCACAGTTCATGTTGAAGGCAATGCCACTCGCAGTTGTCTATTGAAAATCTCTCAAATAGACAGAAAAGAAATTACAACTATTGAAGGTTTATCTGAAGATGGTTTACACCCTGTTCAAGAAGCTTGGAAAGCGATTGACGTGCCGCAATGCGGCTATTGTCAGGCTGGGCAGATTATGACAGCGTCAGCTTTTTTAGAGAAAAATCCGAATCCCTCGAAAGAGGAAATTCGTAAAGCAATGCATGGAAACATTTGTAGATGTGCATCTTATAATCGAATTGAGAATGCAGTTTCAATGGCTGCGGAGAAAAAAATGGACTAAACCTAAACATCAAAAATCATGTCAACGAAACAAATAAAATTTAGCAGAAGATCTTTTTTAAGAACTTCTTCATTGGCAAGTGGAGGAATGCTTATTGGTTTTAACTTTTTTACAGCTTGTAAAGAAGCCGTAAAAATGCCGGTAGATATTTCTAAACTCGATTATAACGATTTTAATGCCTTTATTAAAATATCAAAAGAAGGTATGGTAACCTTGTTTTCAACTAACCCAGAAATAGGACAGGGCGTAAAAACTTCGATGCCAATGATTATTGCAGAAGAGCTTGATGTGCCTTGGGAAAATGTAAATGTAGTTCAAGGTATTCTCGATACACAAAATTATACAAGACAGGTTGCGGGTGGTAGCCAATCGATTCGATTTGGATGGGATGCCCTTCGTCAAACAGGAGCCTATGCACGTCAAATGTTAGTCAGTGCAGCCGCTGCAAAATGGGGTGTTGATCCTTCTGAATGTAATGCCAAACAAGGGGTAATTACCAATGCTAATGGAGATACTTTGGGCTATGGCGATGTAGTTAATGAAGCTGCGGTTTTAGAATCAGCCCGAGTAAAAGCAAGAAAAGAACTTATAGAATCGCTAGCAGAAGGCGAAGAACCACCAACTGAAACTATTGAATTGAAAGATCCGAGTGAGTATACTCTTATTGGTACTGATGTAGGTAATGTTGATATCGATAAAATTATTACAGGCAAACCTTTATTCGGCCTAGACTATAAGGCTGAAGGAATGGTTTATGCTTCTGTTTTACGACCTTCTGCTTTTGGTCAACAATTAGAATTTTATGATGCTTCTGCTGCTAAAGCGGTTGAAGGTGTAATTGATGTAATAAAAATAGGAGAGAAGGCAATTAAGATGTTAGAAATGGACCGTGTTGATTGGTCGGTTCGTTTGCCAAAAAGTGAAAAAGTAGTAGTTATTGCTGAAAATACATGGGCTGCTATTAAAGGAAAAAAAGCCTTAAAAGCTACGTGGTCTGAAGCCACTCCACTAGAAAGCACAGAAGTTCACGACGAGATTCTCACGAGCTTGTTAGATGGAAATGAATTTCGAAATATGCGAAAAGATGGCGATGTTAAAAAAGCTTTTAGGCAAGCTGATAGGGTGGTTGAACGTACTTATGAATCTCCTTTTTTACCGCACAATTGTATGGAACCCATGAATTTCTATGCGAATGTAACTGACCAAAAAATACATTTGGTTGGTCCTATACAAACACCTGCTTCTGCAGCGAGTACGGTGGCAACTTTGTTAGAAAGAGATGAAAAAGATATCAAACTAGAAATGACCCGAATGGGGGGTGGTTTTGGTAGAAGACTGTACGGAGATTTTGTTTACGAAGCTGCTGAAATTTCAGATAAGATTCGCAAACCAGTTAAAATGGTTTCTACACGTGAAGATGATATGACCACAGGTGTGTATCGTCCTGCTATCAAATACCGTATTGCAGCATCTATTAAAAACGGAGAAATTACGGGATACCATTTGAAAGAAGCTGCGATAAATGGAAATATGTACGGAATAATTCCAAATTTTTTTCCAGCAGGTGCCATTGCTAATTATCAAGTAGATGTTGCTAAATATGACAGTAATATAACTACCGGAGCATGGCGAGCACCGTATACTAATTTCTTGTCTTTTGCTGAACAAAGCTTTTTAGATGAAATCGCAGAAATAACCGAGAAAGATCCGGTGCAAATGCGCTTAGATATGCTTGAAAGAGTGAAAGGCTCAACTGATGATAGCCTTCAATATTCAGCTGAGCGTTTGCAAGAGGTACTGAAACTGGCCGTTAAAAAGTCAGAATATAGAACCCCTAAAGAGGGTGTTTTTCAAGGGGTTTGTGCTTATTATTGCCATAACACGCATGTAGCTGAGGTTGCTGATGTGATTATAGAAAATAACAGACCAGTGGTTAAAAAAATTACGGTTGCAGTTGATTGTGGTATTGTGATTAATCCTCTTGGTGCTAAAAATCAAATTGAAGGTGGCGCTATTGACGGTGTAGGGCATTCAATGTATGGCGATTTTGCTTTCGAAAACGGATTACCTTTGAGTAATAATTACGATAAATATCGTTTAATTCGAATGAATGAAACCCCTATTGTTGAAACTCATTTTGTAAAAAACACATTGAGTCCTACTGGTTTAGGAGAGCCTACTTTACCTCCTGCTGGGGCGGCAGTTGCCATAGCTATGAAAAAAGCAACAGGAGATAGGTTATATAAACAACCCTTTGTTAGTAGTTTAATGACGAAACCCATTTTAGGATAAATTATGGAAGTGTTGCTTTTTGGAATTGCGAAAGATATTGTTGGTAAATCTCAATTAAGGTTTGAAAAAACAAAGAAGGTACCCAGTTCTGTATCTGAATTAAAAAAAATAATATCAGATTCTTATCCAGAATTTAGTAAACTATCATCTTTAGCGATTGCTGTAAATAGCGAATATGCAGATGATGATATGCAATTAGATAGGAATGATGAAATAGCCATCATTCCACCTGTAAGTGGCGGATAAATGAAGAAAATAATTGAAATTGTACATAGTATAAATACTTCTCAGGTATTTACAGAATTATCAGACGCACAAAGTGGAGGAATTTGTGTCTTTGTGGGTACGGTACGTGAGTTTACCAAAAATGAGAAGATAATGTCATTAGAATTTGAGACCTATGAAAAAATGGCCCTCAAAGAAATGGATAAAATAGCTGTTGACGCCATTAAAAAATGGCAACTCAATAAGGTAATCATCCGTCATGCTGTCGGACTCAAAAAAGTGGAGGAACCTGTAGTTATTGTAGGTGCATCATCTGCACATCGTGATGCTTGTTTTGAAGCTTGTAGATATTTGATTGATACCCTCAAAAAAACAGTTCCCATTTGGAAAAAGGAACTATTTGAAAATAAAACGGTTTGGGTCTCAGCGCATCCGTAGTAAATACTTTAATGTACTAGATAAAAAAAATCCTGAAGAAATTTCCTCAGGATTTTTAGTTTGAATACCGTGAAATACTATTCCTTTTTAAAATCTCCCGCGTTAACAACGGTCCATTTTTCATAAGGTTTCACATATTTTTTAATAGCTGCATTAACATCTGCAATAGTAAGTTTTGTGACCTTATCTTCTAATGATTTCTGGAAGTTTAAGTCACGATCATAAAAAATATTATTGTTAATTAAGCTAGAAATTTCATTGTCTTTTGCTCGTGAAACACTTTGTGCCTGAACCCATCCGTTAACGGCATTAGTTAATTCTTCTTCGGTAATTCCGTCTTTGATGAATCGATCAATTTCCTCTTTAAAACCTAGTTGTACTTTATCATAATTGGCAGGAGCATATATAGCATATAAAAACATACCTGAACTTTTATCTGATTTATTACCATCAGCATTAAAGCCAGCACCAGCACCGTAACTAACACCATCTTTTTGTCTTAATCGATCTGCAATTCTTGAATTTAAGAATCCGCCACCCAAAATGGTTGATGCGACTAACATTGAAGCATAATCATCATCATACTGACTCATTTGTATATTCAAATTGCCAAAGGTCATTGCATTTTGCTTGTCAGGTGTGATAACATCCTCATTGACCTCTTTGTTTGCTTGAAAAGGATTAGAAATATATTCGTAAGCATGTTTACTTTCAAAAGAAGAAAATTCTTTTTCAATAAATGCTTTAACCTCATCAGATTTTACATTACCAATTCCTATTAAAATCGATTTTCCTAATCCGTAGAACTCTTCGTAAAACTTTTTTATATCAGCAATAGTAACCTGATTTATGGCTTCAATATCTTCTTCAACTGACATGACATAATTAGGATGCCCTTTTGGGTAGGTATTGTTAATTTCCTGTACTCGTTGAGAAGCGATGAATTGTGGCTCATTCTTGAAACTTTCTAATGATGCTAATTCCTCAGCTTTTAACTTAGTTAATTCAGCCTCATCAAATTTTGGATTTTTTAAGATATGCGCCATCAACTCAAGCGTAGGCATTAAATTTTCTTCAGTGGTACTAACATTGGCGTAAATATTTCCATTAAAACCTCTAAAATTAATTGAAGATTTTAATTCGGCTAATTTATCTTCAATTTGCTGTCTGCTCATAGTTGAGGTACCTTTATTCAGCATTTTTGAAGTAAATGAGGGTATTTTACCTTTATTCATTAAAGATTTAACGTCTCCATTTCTTCCGCTAAAACTAACAATTACAGTTTCGCCTCTATTTTCTTTTTCTATGAAACCATAGGCAACACCGTTACTTAATGTTCCTTGATCTAATCTTTTCGAAATGGCATCATAAGCTACATCAAAAGCTTCTCCGGTACCTTTAGATTCTTTTCCTTTATAATCTTTAACTATAGCATTTAAGTCTTCGGTATGACCTATAGCTACTCTTTGTGGTTCTTTAGTTGGGTTGAATCTGCCCACTGTTCTATTGGAAGGGATTAGGTATTTTGTCATAACTGCATTTACATCTTCAAGAGTCATATTCTCAACCCAATCGCGAAATAAGAAAGATAGTCTCCAGTCTCCTGCTCCTATAAATTCGCTCATATACATACCCAGAAAAGCTGAATTTCTACTGATTTCATCAATTTGTTTGGCAATGTTTGATTTCGCTCTTTTCAATTCATCGGCAGTGATAGGGTTATCTTTAAGACCATCAAGTTCAGAACGCAAGGTACTTTGTACATCATCAGCATCTTTTGTAGAAAGTATCTCGGCATTTAAATATAAAAACCCTGGTTCTTTGGTAAAAGGAGAAAAAGACCAAATTGAAGATGCCTTTTGAGTCTCAACCAAGGCCTTGTAAAGTCTGCCTGAAGGTTCATCAGTCAAAATGTCTTCTACAATTGCCATAGCAGCGTACTCTTTATCAGATCCTGAAGGTGTGTGATACATGGCAGATACTATTTGAAGATCACCTGTACGGTTGACGTGAACAAATTTCTCTCCATCTTGTGCAGGTTCTTCAGTGTGAGAGTCTCGTATTGGAGTTGCTGGTTTTTCTAATTTACCAAATTTGTCAACAATCATTTTTAAGGTCTTTTCCTCGTCAATCTTACCCGTAACCATTAAAACAGCATTATCAGGACGGTAAAATTTCTTGTAAAACGCCTTCAAGTTTTCGATGGGTACACGCTCTATATCTGATCGGTTACCAATAGTTGAATTACCGTAATTATGCCATAAATACCCAGCATCAATTACTTTTTGCATCAATACCCCGATCGGATTATTTTCGCCACTTTCAAACTCGTTTCTAACCACACTAAATTCTGATTCTAGGTCTTTTTTAGCGATATACGAATTGACCATTCTATCTGCTTCTAAATCTAAAGCCCAGTCTAAATTTTCATCAGTTGCATTAAAAGTTTCGAAGTAATTGGTACGATCATACCAAGTCGTTCCATTTGGTCTAGCACCATGTGAACTTAATTCTTTTGGAATATCAGGATGATTAGGCGTACCCTTGAATACCAGGTGTTCAAGTAAATGTGCCATACCTTTTTCGCCATAACCTTCATGTCTTGAACCTACTAGATAGGTAATGTTAACGGTAATAGTTTGTGCCGAATTATCAGGAAACAACAGAACTTTTAGTCCATTCTCCATTTGGTACTCTGTAATTCCTTCTACTGAGGCTGTTTTGGTCATCTGACCTATTAAACCAACACTTAATAAAAGTGTGGCGATACCACTTAAAATTAGTTTTGTTTTCATCTTCTAGACGTTTTTGTTGTAAGGTCAATATTACAAAAAATGATTCATAATGAAAGGTTAAACTTATTAATCTTAAAATCAAGGTGTACTATGATTTTTCATTCATAGGAAATAATCCTGTATAGAAATCAATTTTTGATGTATCTTGGATACTATTCTATTATTAGATACATACTTAAAATGGCGAAAGAACTCTCACATATTGATAAAGCTGGAAATGCATCTATGGTAGATGTTTCAAATAAAAAGGCGTCAGTTCGCACAGCCATTGCTTCGGGAAAAGTTGTTTTTCCTGTGGATGTTTTTGAAACGCTCTCAGCCAAAGATTTTTTGGGTCATAAGGGAAGTATCATTCAAACGGCAGTCATAGCAGGAATTCAAGCTGTGAAAAAAACAGCGGAGTTGATTCCGCTTTGTCATCAAATTAATCTTTCAAAAATACAGATTGATATTACTCCGATTGATAATGCATTGCAGATTGTGTCTACGGTTAAGTGCAATGAGCAAACCGGAGTAGAAATGGAAGCGCTAACTGGAGTATCTGTTAGTGCACTAACAATTTACGATATGTGTAAAGCCCTATCGCATGACATCAAAATTTCAGAAATACAATTAGAACAAAAAACAGGAGGAAAGAATGACTTCAACCGCTAAATTATACGGACTTGTTTTATCGGGGGGTAAGAGCACACGAATGGGATCTGACAAAGGCTTGATTGAATATCATAGTCAGCCGCAGCGCGACTATTTGTATGACCTGTTGCAACAAGTTTGTGAAGCTACTTATCTCAGTTTAAGGGCAGATCAAGAAGAAAAAGCACCTTTTGGTTTTGCTAGTATTACTGATGAAGATAAGTATCGAGGTCCGCTTAATGGTATACTTTCAGCTCATACAAAACATCCAACTGCTGCCTGGTTGGTTTTAGCCTGTGATTTACCTTTGATGGATTTAAAATCTTTAAAACAATTAATTAAAGCACGAGATCCAGAAAAGTACGCTACTTCCTTTGCAAATAAGGAGGATCCTTTGCCAGAGCCTGTTTGCGCCATTTGGGAACCTAAAGCACTTCAAACGGCAATAGCATATTTAGACGCTGGAAACGGAACATGTGCTCGTAAATTTTTGATTAAAAATGATACAAAACTTGTTTTTCCTGAGAATAAAAATGTGATTATGAATGCCAATTCAGTTGAAGAATATCAAGAGGCACTCGCAAAAATTAGCAAAGTTTGAAAATTAATCGTTACACAAGACAAACCACTCTTAAAGGTTTTGGTCCAGAAAGCCAAGAAAAATTGGCTAAAGCCAAAGTCCTTGTAATTGGTGCTGGCGGACTTGGTGTACCCGTCTTGACCTATTTGAATGCCATGGGGGTCGGTAAAATAGGAATTGTTGATGGCGATGCGATTTCAATAACCAACTTACACCGTCAAGTTTTATATGGCGATAGTGATGTGGGGCAGTTAAAGGCAATAAAGGCACTCGAAAAGCTAAAAGCTCAAAATCCTGAAAATGATATTGAGGTACATACTACTTTTTTAACTACCGCGAATGCATTAGAGCTAATTGCGACTTATGATATGGTAGTAGACACTTCTGATAACTTCCCCACCAGATATATGGTTAACGACGCTTGTGTACTATTGAAAAAACCATTTGTATATGGGGCCTTACACGGCTATGAAGGTCAAGTAAGTGTATTTAATTATATGAGAGGGCCAACCTATAGGTGTCTTTTTCCAAACATGCCAAAAGAAAATGAAGTGCCTAATTGCAATGAGCATGGGGTTTTAGGAATTATCCCTGGAATTATAGGAAACTTACAAGCTTTAGAAGCCATAAAAGTAATTACGGGAATTGGAGAAGTACTTTCGGGCAAGCTTTTAATTTTCGATGGACTCCATCAATCCTATCAAAAGATAAAGTTTAAACTGCGACCTGAAAATCTAGAAATCAAAAAGCTGCAAGATTTTTACGAATGGAATGACCCCTGTGAAATTGTTCCCACAATTGAGGTCGAAGAAATTCAAAAATTATTGGCAGATAAAGCGCAGCTAATTGATGTTCGAACTTCAGATGAATATCAAGAATTTCATTTACCAGAATCGATTCATATTCCTTTAGATGCGCTAGATGAAAATTCAAACAAAATCAATTTTTCACTGCCAGTGTATTTGTTATGTCAATCTGGAAAACGTAGTGAAATGGCTTTAAGACTATTGAAAAAACAGCATCCTGAAAGCTCTCTTTTTAGTATTACAGGAGGTCTAAACCAGTATTTGGCGACATGCTCTTAACTGTTCCAGAACTTTTGTTATTAATGGGTGGCTTTTTAGTCATTGCTACCTTGTATTCTTCTGTGGGTTTTGGTGGTGGCTCTAGTTATTTGGCTTTATTGGCATTGGTTTTTGTTAGCTTTTTTGCCATACGTAGCATGGCTTTAATTTGCAATTTGGTGGTAGTTTCAGGTAGCAGTTATCTCTATTGGAAAAAAGGGCATCTTGATGTTAAGAAGTTCGTACCATTTATAGTTACGAGTATTCCAATGGCATTCATTGGTGCTCGCTTTCGATTGCAAGAAAATACTTTTTTTATTCTTCTTGGTGTAGCTTTAATTCTCTCAGCCCTAGCTTTGATGTATCAAACGAAGCGGCTTAAGAAGTATGAAGAATCTAATGCAAAATACCCGGTCTATGTTACCTATATATTAGGTGTTGGTATAGGGTTTTTATCTGGTTTGGTAGGTATTGGTGGCGGTATCTTTTTGGCGCCAATTTTAAATCATATGAAATGGGATAAATCTATCAAAATAGCAGCTCTTGCTAGCTTCTTTATTTTAGTGAATTCTATTTCAGGTATTGCAGGTTTGTTGACCACAGGTACATTTGAACTGCCCTTTAAAGAGGCCCTCGGATTAGTTGCAGCTGTATTCATTGGAGGTCAAATCGGAATTCGGTTGAGCTTAAGCAGATTGACCGGTAATGGAATAAAAGTAATTACGGCAATTTTGGTATTGATTGTAGGAGTTAGAGTTTTACTTATTAATGGTTTACAACTGAATATGTAGGATGCATAAGCCTAATAATCTGAAGATTTTGTAAGTATTACCTTGAGCTTATTTTAGTACTTAATTCGTAACTTGAAACCCTTATAATCAAGGGTTATGAAGCAGAAATTACAAAGAGAAAAGTGGGTTGACATTCAATTTGATTCAGGAATTTCAGAAAAAGAAAAATTTAAAATTTCAAGCTACGGTAGAATTTTAAATTGCAAGGGCGAGAAAGAATTTTTAGTAACTATATCTTTTATTAACGGATATCAAAATTTGCCACTGAAACAGCGCATAAATGGTAAATCAACCAGTAGATATGTTCACAAACTTGTAGCACAACATTTTTTAGAGCGCAGAGAACATGATGAATTTGTTATTCACTTAAATTATGACAAGAAAGATAACAATGTTCAAAATTTAAAATGGGCAACTAAAGCCGAAAAAGAAGAGCATCAGTTTACAAACCCTGAATATTTAGCTAGCCCGAATAGAAGAACCTATTCCAAGTTAAGTGTAGCAAAAGTAAAACTGCTAAAAAAGAGAATTCACGACCCTAATAGAAGAACACGCTTAAAGATGATTGCAAAACAGTTCGGAATTTCTGAAATGCAACTCTATCGCATTAAAAGTGGTGAAAATTGGTCTAGTGTCACAGATTATTAGTGGGTTGAGACGTTACAGCTTTTTCGAAATGATTAGCTTTCTACAGGGGGAGTGCTTTTTTGCCTAGCACTAAGAAATCGATAAAAATATTGGAAGTTGCCATTGTACCAAATCGCGAAGATAAAAGCGATATAGATAATCCAATCGGGCACAAATAAAAGTGTGGCGAAATATGTTTTTATACTAAGTAAGCCCAATGCTGCAGATGCAATGCCTAAAGAGACTAAAGTACGTTTGTCCTTTCGGTTCAATAAAATCATTGCTAAAATGATAACTCCCGTAACCGGTTTAGTGTGCAATAGGATGGGGATCAAAGTGGTATATTCAATATCAAAGAATAGTACCATCGCACTCATATACGCAGTTAGACACAGGGGACATTTAGAAATCAGAATTAATAAAATAGTAGAAAGAAAAGACATAGAACCATTCGCTGCTTCTACTTTTTTTGCGAAGCGAATTTAGTTTTACGTCATTTTGTCTTTGCCATTTAAGCGCTTTACCATTTGGTTCGATACGATACGAATGGATAAACTTCATTCTTAAAAAAATGTGATTTATTTTGCGGTAATATTAAGAATCCGTCAGTTTTTACAAGATTTGCAAAATCTCCTGAGCCATTTCCTTTGATAGCTTCTGCAACAAGACTTCCATCAGTCTGAATTTCTACAGTAGCCTCTAAGAAATAAACCAAATTGGGTTTGAACTCCACATCATTTTTTAATTTTACATACAAGGTTTCAGGTTCGATTCTCAATGATTTTTGTATCCAAAATCGCAAATACATATACACACAAACAAAAGAGGAAACGGGGTTTCCTGGTAAGGCGAAAATCTTTTTCCCATTTGAATTACTGCCGAACCAAAAAGGTTTTCCTGGGCGCTGTTGTATTTTATGAAAGTGTTTTGTCACTTTTAGTTCTTCAAGTACTTCAGGTAAATAATCAAACTTTCCTTTAGAGACTCCTCCTGTAAAAATAAAAAGGTCATAATCATTCAAGGCCTTAGAAATAACGTTTGTCATTTCCGCCTTATCATCGGCGAGATGATGTAGGTCAGCATCGATTTCCCATTCCTTTAAAGTCGCATGTATGCCGTAAATATTCGAACGTCTAATTTGATGTAATTCAGGAGTTTGGTTGACGGGTACCAACTCATCTCCTGTAGAAAAAATAACCGCTTTAGGCAATTGACGTACCTGTAAATTAGCTTTTCCAACGGCCGCGGCAATATTAATTTCAGCACTTGATAGTTTTTTTCCTTGTGAGACGATTACCGTTCCTTTGGCGATATCAATTCCCTTAAAGTGTATGTTTTGTTTATGCTTCAAAACATCAAGATTTATGGTAGCCGAAGTTTCAGTAAGTTCTAAATCTTCATAGCGAATTACGGTGTCAACTCCTATTGGCATAATGGCGCCAGTCATAACTTCTATGCAATTCGCACTATCTTTTAAAGTAAGTTGAGGTGTTCCTGCGGCGGCTGTAGCTTCGATAGTAAAATCTCTTTGTCCGTTTTCGAAGGTGGAATATAGAATAGCAATCCCATCCATAGTAACCCTGTCAAAAGGAGGGAAGTCGCGGTCAGCAATTAAATCTTCCGCCAAATATGAACCGATGCAATTTTCTAATTTTTTCGAACGAATAGGAAAATCGCTTTTGTGTTCTTCTAAAATAGAAAGCGCTTTTTCGTAGGGTATAAAAATATTCTCCATCTGTAACATTGAGCGGAATCGAAATGCTTTTTAGTCAGTCTGTTTATTTCTCGACTCCGCTCGAAATGACAGACAGGGGCTATCTAGTTACCCCCCAATACTACTCATGCTTTGCATGGCTGCCTTTGGTGCTTTGCGCATTTTTTCAGCTTCAAAACCGTCTTTCGGTTTTAGGCGTACTATTTCTTTAAACTTATCAGCGAGTGCTTCATCAGTTACCCCTGAGCGCATAAAATCGCGAATATTAAAAACGCCATCGTCATACAAGCAACTTTTAATTTCTCCTTTTGAAGAAATACGCAATCGGTTACAGGTATTGCAAAAGGTTCTTGAGAAGGCAGCTATAACCCCAATATTTCCTTTATAGCCAGGTACAGAAAGTAAGCTCGCCGTATCGCCATGTTGACTAGGTATTTTTTCAAGACTGGGGTAGTGCGCTTTTAAATCGGCATGAATATCTCGAGCGGAATACATTTCAAGGTTTTCTTTGTAACCACCATTAAATGGCATTTCTTCAATAAAACGAACATCTACCGCATGGTCTTTAGCGAGTTCAGCTAATGGAATAATATCTTGTTCATTAATACCTTTCATAATGACGGCATTGAGCTTGATTTTAAAATCATTCGCCACAAGCATATGAAAGGTCTGCATTACTTTTTCAAAATCATCACGACGTGTAATTTTGTGAAAACGTGCTGCGTCTAAAGAATCAATGCTGAGGTTGATTTTGGTAATGCCTAACCCTTTTAATTTCGGAATATGTTTTTGTAAAAGCGTGCCGTTTGAAGTTATGTGGATGGATTTAAAATCATCAAGTTCAGCTGTTTTTTCTAACAACTGCATAAAATCTTTACGTAAGAAAGGTTCGCCTCCTGTAAATCTCACTTTGTTAAAGCCCAATTCACCGAGAATAACCAGTAATCGAGTAATTTCTTCATAGCTTAACAAATGCGATTGGGGCTCGTAAGGTATACCATTTGCCGGCATACAATAGAAGCAACGAAGGTTGCAGCGATCGGTTACGGCAATGCGCACATAATCAATTTTTCTTTGGAAGGAATCGGTCATCGAAATTCTTGAATTCACTATCTTGTAAACCTTAGCTAAGATAACCATTCTTATTAGAGTATTTCTTTTAAAAAGCAATGACCCACGAACTAAAAAAAATTTTCGCAGCATATCTAATAGCAAGATCTGAGGAAATGAAATGCGCAATGGCCACAGTAGTCGCATTAGAAGGCTCTTCATATCGAAGACCAGGTGTGCGTATGCTGCTACTCGAAAATGGTCAAAAGATTGGTGCGGTTAGTGGTGGATGCGTAGAAAAAGAGGTTTTGCTTCAGACGGCGTCGGTATTTAAAGATGGTATTCCGAAAGTAATGACCTATGATGGGAGATATCGTTTGGGTTGTGAGGGAATTCTTTATATTTTGATAGAACCCTTTGCTCCTAGCACAGAAATGGTCAAGGCTTTTGAGGAAACCATACAAAATCGTCAGAATATTGAAATACACAGTTATTATAAAAAGGAAGTTTCTCAAGATATAAGATTTGGGAGTAGTATTTATCTTCAAGAAAAGAACTACCCAGTTCAAGCCAAGACTATTTTAGAAAGTAATTTTGAAAAGTTTTCGCAGACCTTGAAACCTTGTTGTCGCCTGATGATTGTTGGTTCAGAACATGATGTAGTGCAATTGTGTTCTTTTGCTAGTGGTATGGGCTGGGAGGTCATTGTCATTGCACACCCAACAGAAGAAAAAAAGCTTCGAGACTTTCCTGGAGCCATCAAATTACAGGGTATTGTAGCAGAAGAAATGGATGTTTCACAAATAGATAAGCAAACAGCAATTATATTAATGACGCATAGCTACGTGAAAGATCTTCAGTTTTTAATTGCTTTGAAAAATAGTCAACCCGCTTATTTAGGACTTCTAGGTCCAAACAAACGAAGGGAAAAATTATTGAATGAATTTTTAGAACATTGTGCAGAAATTAGAGATGATTTTTTTGACCATGTTTATGGGCCTGCTGGTTTAGATATTGGAGCGGAAACCCCACAAGAGATTGCTATCGCAATTCTCGCCGAAATATTGACCGTCATTAGAACCAAACAACCCATGTCATTACGAGATAAAAAAGGAGGTATTCATACCTGATTCAAATGGTATTTCTGCTGTTATGGTTGTAAAGTTAGTTTTGAGAAGGAACCCAGTAAATATATTTAGGCTTAGCGCATTATATTATAAACACATTAGTTAAATCTTCGCTTTAGCAAGGAACACTTTATTAAGCCTGCCGCAAAATTTTCTCCATTTTTCTACCTTTTGCTAGTTCGTCAATTAGTTTTTCTAATTGCCTGCATTTTTTATAAGTGTCAAATTCATCAGCTATTTCTTCAATGCGATACCCACAAACCACCCCTTTTATCATATGTGCATTCGCATGCATATTCGCTTGCTCAAAAAAGGTACGAAAAGTTACTTTCTCTTCAATAAATGTTTGAATTTTAGCTTCATCAATACCAGTCAACCATTCGATTACCTGGTTGAGTTCTTCTTTTGTCCTTCCATTTTTTACTAATCTATTGAGGTAAAGCGGATAAATAGACCCAAAAATCATTTGGGCGACTTTTTCATTTTTTTCAGCCGTAACTACCATTTTAGCCATTTTTATCTTTTTATAAGTTTATTTGCCTTTTTCATATTTATCGGCATACCGTTTCCAGAGTTCAGTTTGATGGGTTTCTAAAGAAATGGTTCTGCCATCTATAAAAGCATGACTCAATTGATTGGTTCTCATATCTAATGCGTCGCCTTCTGAAATAAATAGGGTAGCACTTTTACCAACGGCCAATGTGCCATGAGTAGCATCAATACCCAAAATTTTAGCCGTATTACCTGTTAACAACTGTACTGCCTTTTCTTTTTCAAGACCTTGGCCTGCCACCTGACCTGCATAAAAAGGAAGGTTACGTGTTTGAAAATTACTAGCATCACCATTTTGCAGGGCTACTAATAAACCAGCATCCATTAAAAGTTTAGGAAGCTTATAGGGTAAATCATAGTCATCATCTTCAAATTCAGGTGTGTTATGCGTGTATTGCACTAAAACAGGAATATTATTTTCCTTTAAAAAATCAGTCACTTTATACGCGTGATATCCGCCTACAAGCACTATTGATTGTATATTCATATTTTTAAGAGAGGTAATCGCATCAACAATTTCCTTTTCGCCATCAGCATAGACAAATAATTTTTGATTTCCGTTAAAAAGTCCTTGCATGGCAGAAAAAGCAGGGTTTAATTCTTTAGCCTTACTCTTACCATAAGCAGCAGAGTTTTCAACAAAACTAGCGACTTCATCTTTTTGGTTGTTATAATTTTTATTGGGTTGTAAACCTCTAGGTTCACCCAACCACCAACGCCCTCTTCTAAATGTAGATGGCCAATTTAAATGAATGCCATCATCTACTTTTACGGCGGCATCTTCCCAGTTCCAAGCATCAAATTGCACAATAGATGAGGTGCCTGAAATTCGACCTCCTTTAGGGGTAATTTGACCTAATAGTACGCCATTCGGACGCATACTTTCCACCACCTTTGATTCGGCATTGTAGGCGATTAAACTACGTATATGCGGAATCATTCCGCCAATTTCTCTAGCGTCATTGCTCGCACGAACCGCATTAACTTCAATAAGTCCTAATTCCTTTACAGGGGCTATAAACCCAGGGTAAACATGTTTTCCTGTGGCATCTATAACTTTTCCTTTAGGTTCTTCTGCCGTTCCTAAAGCGGTTATTTTTCCATCTTCAAAAACAAGGGTACAGTTTTCAATTACAGTACCGTCGCCAATATGAGCAGTGGCACCAGTTATTGAAATGGCTTCTGTTTGTTTGTCAGCGGGAGTCTGTTGCGCCGAGCTTATCATTCCTATGGAAAGGAAGAGTACAATCAGTATAGTTTTTATTTTTTTCATGATTATGCTTTTTATCATTTCCCTGAATAGGGAAATCTTTTTTAATTTTTTCTTATTTCAATTTTCTAATTAAAAAGTTCTCCCCAAGCTTCGGGGCACTCAAAGTGACAGCAGAACTTAATATTCAATATTTAAAATTTAAAGACTCTCACAAGTCATACGCTCTTTCTTGCTCATTCTTGGTTTTTGCATTTTTTTGCCACCAGCCTTTTCATTCAGCATCATTTTAATGAGTTGTGTTCTTTCTTTCTTAATCGCGCTGCGGTTTTGCAAATCTTTCTCTAAATCAAAATAGGTTATCCCCTCTATGATTGTTTTTTCAGCTTTTGCATAAATTGACATCGGGTGGTCGTTCCATAACACCAAATCAGCATCTTTACCTACCTTAATACTGCCCACACGATTATCAATGTGTAAAAGTTTTGCAGGATTTATAGTAACCATTTTCCATGCTTCTTCTTCAGTCATACCCCCATACTTTATGGTCTTGGCTGCTTCTTGGTTTAATCTACGTGCCATTTCATTGTCATCACTATTTATGGCAACAGTAATACCCTGTCTTTGCATGATAGCCGCATTATAAGGTATAGCATCATTAACTTCATATTTATACGCCCACCAATCACTGAATGTGCCAGCACCAACGCCATGTTCTTTCATTTTATCAGCCACTTTGTAACCTTCTAAAATATGTGTAAACGTGTTTACTGTAAAGTTGAATTTCTCAGCGACTTTCATCATCATATTAATTTCACTTTGCACATAGGAGTGGCAGCTAATAAAGCGCTCGCCATTTAAAATCTCAGCAAGTACTTCCATCTCTTCATCGTATCGATATGATTTTCCACTTTTTTTAAGGGCATCATATTCTTTGGCCCGTTGAAAGTAATTCATGAAAACTTGCTCAACACCCATGCGCGTTTGTGGAAACCTTGAGAAACTTTGCCAATTGCTTTGTTTTACGTTTTCACCTAAAGCAAATTTGATAAACTTAGGACTGTTATCAAAAATCATATTTTCAGGAGATTCGCCCCACTTTAATTTGAATATAGCCGAGCGCCCACCAATAGGGTTTGCCGAGCCATGTAAGAGCTGAGCTGAAGTTACGCCACCACCCAGTTGCCTGTAAATATCTATATCTTCATTGTCAACTACATCTTCCATTTTGACTTCAGCCGTTGAATTATGCCCTGCCTCATTTATGGCTATACCTGCAATGTGAGTATGTTCATCAATAATGCCCGCAGTTAAGTGTTTTCCAGTGGCATCAATTTCTTTTGCTTTTCCGGCAGAAAGTCCTTTTCCTATTTTAGAAATTTTTCCATCTTTAATAAGAACATCGGTTTGAGTTAATATTCCTGTATCTTCACTCGTCCAGACGGTGGCATTTTTAAATAGGATGGTTTCCTGTTTTGGTTTTGTTATAAAGCCGTATGCCAAATTAGGATAGGTTATAGGCATTACCTTTGGTGTTGTATCATTGTCTTTTTTATCATCCTTCTTTTTAGATTCAAAGGCGGATTTTTTAATCGCCATGAAATTTGATTCATCGCCGTTAGAAAGCGTTAGTTTGCCTTTTATAGTATCAGAATTTTTATGTGTTATACCTGTCATTCTGTAATTTTTTTCTCCTTCTTCAGTGGAAAAAGAAAAAGAAACCCAGTCGTTTTTATAACTGATTTTTGAACTAAGCTTATTCGTGTCTTGTTTGATTTCAATTTTTGGTTTACTTATTTCACCAGTTATAGACATTTGATAGGTCATACCACCTGCCATCAGATCATATGTTCCTCTAATGTCTTTTTGATTTTTATTATTAATGACATTTTTGTGTCCTTGAACCCAATTTTCAAATAGGGTAGTACCCTTTTCGAAAATATCACCTGATGTAATTAAAAAATTCGCTTGTCGGCCCTTTTGTAGTGAACCAATAGTTCCTGATTTACCTAAAATAGTCGCTGGAGCTGTTGTTAATGCTTCTAAAGCTTTCGTTTTTGAGAGTCCGTATTTAATTGCCTTCATTACTTTTTCTTTGAATTTTGAAGGCGATTTGAGTTCATTAAGGGTAAATGAAAATGTAACACCGTTATTGGCCATAATTTTCGGATTTGCCGGAGCTTGATTCCATTTTCGCATGTCTTTTAAATTCACATAGTTGGCGGCAATAGGGTCTGAAACATCATAGGCATCCGGAAAATTCAAAGGCAAAATGAATTTTGCATTGGTACCCTTTATTTCAGAAATACGCTCATATTCATTACCGCCTCCTAAAAGAACATATTGAATTCCGTGATTATCTCCAATTTTATCAGCACGTAGGGCATTGCCTTTATCTTTTGCTTCAAAAATCTGTACTAAATTTCTATTTTCATTTAAAGCTTCTAAAGCACGATCTTTTGTTGATGAATTTCCGGCAGCATACCATTTGGCGTCCGAATACATTTGGCGTAAAAGCGCCATAGCACCCATTAAAGAAGTTGGGTATGATTGACGCTTAAGTACACTTTTAGAAAAAGATAAGTATTGACCCGATTTGTCATCAATAATTCTGTTTGAATCATCTCCTATTCCATTTAAGGCTACCAAGACCCCTGTTCCTCTAACAATACCATCATGAATATGAGAATTGACAACACCAAAACCAACATCACGTAATTCTTTAGCTTTTTTATCATTGTACTTAAATTTTGAAATCGCATTGTTTTCAGGCATTACATGATCATTCCAATAGAAGCCTTCACGTTCTGCATCATATTGCGGCGAACGGCCACCACCAGGTTTTCTTTTAGGCTGTTCAACTCCAAATTTTGAATAGATATCAATGAAAGAAGGATAAATTGAATGGCCTTTACTATCAATAATAACAGTGTTTTTTGGAATGCTTACCGACGTACCTACTTGACTTACTTTACCATTTTGAATCAATAAAGTACCGTTCTCAATAATTTGAGTGGGTGTAACATAAATTTTAGCATTAGTAAATGCTGTAAAGTTTTGATTTGCTGATTTAACACCATCGTTTTCAGGAAAATAATCTTGAGCAAACATCGTGCCTCCACACCAGAGTAAGGCGAGGGTTAGTAGTCTCATTTTCATAATGAAGTAATTGATTAATTAGTCTCACTAAATGTAAGGGAAGTATGGGAATTTATGAAGTAGATTGAGTGTTTTTTAAATAATGACAGCGTTTTCAGTACTCCGGTTGCAGCTGGCATAAAAAAGACCGCTAACTGCCACTGCCAACTGATTACTGGTTTATAAGGGATATTTCTCATGATACCCTACTAATAAATGTAGTACGCGACTATAACTATTAACACCATCTGATTGATTGTTCGCTTTTAAGAAAGTACTAAACATCCATTTAAATGCTGGCTCAACAGGATTTTCATAGGCTTCATGAAATGCTTTAAGTTCTTTATAGTTGGCAATGACACCTGGGTTTAATTTTTTATATAGTTCTTCTGCTTTCTTTTTGTCAGACTGATTAATTGTATTTAGGCAGTAGCTTAATGCATAGGAATTAGCAGAATATTGAAAATAAGGGTCTTTACTTTTTAAAGTTACCAAATACCCAATAAAATTGGTTTCATTTTCTTTTGCATAGCCAACCTGGTGCCCAATTTCATGAGCACTTACTACCGGAAATCTAAACAGGGGGGTTTTTCTGTTTACTTGCGCCTCGTTCGTAAACGGATTCAAATAACCACCAATGCCCATATAACTTGATAGGGTACTGTACATTGATTTTTTGATGCTGGACCTTTTATATTCTAAAAATGGAAATTGATCATGAATCAAAGAATAATTCGATACAGTCTTTTCAAATATTTTATTTCTTGAGTAGGGTATTTCAACTTTTTTTGTCGAATCATTAGTAATTTGAAATTGCAGCGAATTTGTTTTGGTAATTAGTTGTTCTGTCAAATCTATAATTTCATCATAGCTCGCCTTTGCATTGATATTAAATTTGTCTGATATGGGCTGTCGGTAATAATTGAGTCCCCAAACCAAATTAAACGTAAAATAAAAAATGGCAAAAATGGCGACTGCCTTTTTTACATATGACCAAGGTTTTAATCGAATCTTCTTTCGGTTTCGATGACAGTATCGAATAGCTAAAATGAGTAAAGCCGTGTAGATGATATCGCCTAATGAAAACGGAAGCCATCCGTACAGATTTCTGAAGAACCTGCTTATAATAGGGTAGAGGCCATTACTGTATTTTTCTTCCACCCATTCAGAATTATCTGCTAGCCATTGCACCAAAATAATTTGAGGTAAAAGACTTAAGGCAATACCATTACTAAGTTTGTTTTTCATCCTTCCAAAAATAGCCAATTCATTTTGCTATATGTATTTTTGAAATCACAAAAGTTATTATATGAGTACTAAAATAAGTACATTAGAACCTTCTGCAATTTGGAAAAATTTTTCTGATTTGAATGCTGTTCCTCGACCTTCCAAAAAAGAAGAACAGGTCATTCAATTTATGCTTGATTTTGGCAAATCATTAAAATTAGAAACCTTTAAAGATGCGGTTGGCAATGTTATCATACGAAAACCTTCAACCAATGAAATGTCAGATAGACCCTGCGTGACCTTGCAATCACATTTAGATATGGTGCATCAAAAAAATAATGATACCGAATTTGATTTTGAAACCCAAGGTATTGATATGTATGTTGATGGCGATTGGGTTAAAGCAAGAGGTACTACCCTTGGTGCTGATAATGGAATTGGCGTTGCAGCCATCATGGGGCTTTTAGAAAGCACCGATATACCGCATCCACCCTTAGAAGCTCTTTTTACCATTGATGAAGAAACGGGTATGACAGGCGCTATGGGTTTGGAGGAAAATGTTTTAAAAGGGCAAATTTTATTAAATCTAGATACTGAAGAAGATGATGAAATTGATATCGGATGCGCTGGTGGTATTGATATAACGGCTACAAGGTCATATCAAGAGGTTGAAATACCAAAAGATTTTATAGGATATTGCATAACCGTAAAAGGATTGAACGGTGGGCATAGCGGAATGGATATTCATAAAGGCGTAGGTAATGCCAATAAAATCATGAATCGTGTACTAAGTTATAATTTCGCGAAATACCATCTTAAAATTTCAAGCATTGATGGCGGAAGTTTACGAAATGCAATACCTAGAGAGAGCAAGGCAATAATCAGCCTTGCTCAAAGTAGAAGTCAAGACTTTGAAAATGACTTTGAAGTTCTTACTAGCGTGATTAAAAATGAACTACGTCTTGTTGAACCCAATTTAAATATTTCGATTGCTAAAGTTGATTTACCTCTAAAAGGAATGAATTCTGAGGTGCAAGAGAAGTTACTGAAAAGTATTTATGCTGCTTTAAACGGCGTATATGCAATGAGTGCTTCGATGGCAGATTTAGTGGAAACTTCAAATAATGTAGCCCGTGTTTTAGTGGAAAAGGGTAAAATTAAAATAGGATGTTTAACTCGTTCTTCAGTTAA
Source organism: uncultured Maribacter sp. (assembly GCA_964554895.1). Classification (GTDB taxonomy): domain Bacteria; phylum Bacteroidota; class Bacteroidia; order Flavobacteriales; family Flavobacteriaceae; genus Maribacter_C. The sequence continues at coordinate 50,017 of CAZKQM010000008.1, forward strand.
TTCTGCTAAAATGGATTTAGCGGAAGCCTTGAAAGCAACTTTTGAATTAGGCGATTGTAAGGTTGATTTTAGCGGTGATTACCCAGGGTGGAATCCAAATCCTGATTCAAAAATTTTAAAGGTTCTACAATCGAAATACAAAGAATTGTTTCAAGAAGAACCCCGAGTAGTGGCCTGCCATGCGGGATTAGAATGCGGAATTCTAGGCAAAAATTATCCTGATATAGATATGATTAGTTTCGGACCCAATATTCACGGTGCGCATACGCCTGATGAACGCGCTCAAATATCTTCGGTACAGAAATTTTGGAAGTTCTTAACGGCTATCCTCGCTGACATTCCGAAGATCTAAAATTTAGGGTTTTTGGCCCTAATTTCATCGCGCACCAATAAACCTGAAGTGGTCAACATAGTGTCTGGCCATCCACCATTGGCATTTGCTCCAGGTTTTACAGCTGCTGAACTTTCTTCCTTATCAGCTATTGACCAATTCAGCCAAGAAATATTGTTTGCATCGAGAAAATCCCACCATATTTTTGCTTCTTCCACATCGATGAATCCATCTCCTGTATATTCCGTAACACCATATTCCGTTACAAAAATGGGAAGATTAGCATCAATTGCCAATTGAGCAATTTCGCGTAATTCTTGTTTATGGGAGGCGGCATAGTAGTGAAGTGTGTACATCACATTAGCATCATCAATTCTAGCATCAATTACCTCATCTAATCTTGTTGACCAAGATCTACTACCTGCTATAATAATGTTGTCAGGGTCATATTTGCGTATTTCAGCAATAACGCCTTCGTGATAGGGTTTTATAACATCATTCCAAGAAACAGTATCTAAGGGCTCATTATAGGTTTCATAGATTAAATTAGGCTGATTTCCATATTTTTGAGCCACTTCTGCGAAGAAGCTTTGTGCGTCTTCTGCATACTCTTCAGCATGATGACTATGCCAATCAACTACTACATATATGCCCTGTTCAATGGCGGCATCTATGACTGTAAAAACATAAGCCTTGTGTTGTTCTTTATCCTCGAGGTAACCACCAACTTCATCAATACCCATGGCAGCTCTAATAACAGTTACATCAAAATCGTCTTTTAACCATTCAACCACACCTGCTGTATAAAATTGAGGCCACCAATTGGTCCATGATAAAGACATACCCCTTAATTGTACCGGTGTGCCATTTTTATCAACTAGGTTTTTACCTGAAACACTCAATTGCCCATAAGTTTCTACAACAGTAGTTACCGAATTAACATCGTCAGGAGTATCGTCTTCCACTTGTTCAATTTCATCCAATAAATCAGGGGTTGCGGAATCATTTGAACCAGAACATGCCCAGCTTAAACAAAAAATAAAAACAAAAAATATGAGCTGAACTTTTTTCATAGCAGACGTTATAAATAGTACTGTTTTTTAACAGTGCCTTGTGTTGCTAACTAAGATAGTTAAAAAAACCCGCTTTAAGCGGGTTTTAAATCAAGTAGAAAACTTCTTATTTAGTGGGCGATTCCTGAAATTTCTAAATCAAAAACTAGTTCTGAATTAGGAGGTATCGGTCCGCTACCTTGTTCTCCGTACCCTAAGTGTGACGGAATAAACACTCTAATTTTATCGCCAACTGACATCGTCAATAAAGCTTCTTTGAAACCTGCAATAAGCCTTGCTTCTGTGCTATAATCCATAGGAATGGGATTATAACCACCAGCTTGTTCACGATTCCAATTAAACTTATTATATTTTGTTGCAACCTCCTTATCGTTGCTATCAAACATACTCCCGTCTTCAAGATACCCTGCATAAATGACGCCAACTTTTTGTCCAATTTTTGGCTTCTCGCCACTACCTTCTTTTAAGTTTAAAATTTTAAGTCCTGAAGGCAATTCTAAGGCTTTTGCCTTATCGGTAGTGATGGCAATGGCCATTTCTTCTTTTGATTTTATAGCTAACATTGCTTTTTCTTCAGCCTCTTTTTTGGCTGCTGCAATACGATCTTCTTCGCCATCAAAATACTCAGTCATGATGGCAACAGCATCAAATTTTTTGGCCTCTTTGCCATTGCGAATTATTTCAACGGCATTCATAACCACGTCAGCTATAGGTTTGTTGCCTGCTGCAACTTTGACATTGGCAATTGAATCAACTACATCGATTCCTTCAACTACTTCGCCAAATACTGAATGTTTGTTGTTCAACCAAGGAGTTGGTTTATGGGTAATAAAAAATTGACTTCCGTTGGCATCTGGGCCAGGGTTCGCCATTGAAAGAATTCCCTTTTTGTCATGAATCAAAGAATCATTGAATTCATCAAAGAATTTATAACCCGGACCACCTGAACCAGACCCCAACGGATCACCACCTTGAATCATAAAATCTTTCATTACGCGATGAAAAATTAAACCTTCATAATATGGTTTGTTTTTATATTCTTCACTTACAAACGGGCTAACCCCCTCTGCCAACGAAACAAAATTTGCAACGGTAACTGGTGTTTTTTCATGTTCTAACTTAAGAATAATATCGCCCTTAGTTGTTTTGATATCAGCAAACAAACCATCGCCCAAGTCAGGTCGTTTGCTTGATTTACAGCTTGAAAAGATTATGGCAAGAGTTAAAAGTACTAGGTATGATTTCTTCATTGTTATTAAATTTAATTTTGTGTACTATTTAGTTGTTTTTCAATCTTAAGTATTGTAACGGTTGCTTTTAAAGGCGTATTAATGCCAATTTTGTTATTATCGCCATGATAACCGTATGCTCTTGATGACGGAAATAAAAAGGTCGCTGTTTCATTTTCTTTAAGCAAAGGAACTGCAGTTCTCAGACCCGGAAACAAATCTAATTTATCTACTTTAAAATGACGAATTCCAATATCCGTCATTTTGTAAAGGGTATCATTTGAAAAATCGACAATATCATAGGTAAGTGTTACTAGGTCATTAGCTTGCATTAACGGAGTGTCAAGTTCACTTTTGACATTATAAAAATACCAAGAACCACCAGCATCTTGTATATAGGTATGCAAAGTATCTTTAGTAATAATTTCCTGAATCATTTTTTCTTCCTTTATCAAAAGTTTTTTACTTCTTTCAATTGATGCCTTGTAGGTACTGCCTGATGTTACTTTTATGGGTTTTCGAGCTTCGGGGCCATTGCATGCCCAGCATAATAATAGAAAAACTAAAACAACTAATTTTTTCATGATAGTAATTCTGTTTTATAGGTATCTAAAAGTGATACAAATATATTAGTTGTTTCTTGCATTTTATGATCACTTTTACCCCCAGCAGCATTATCGTGGCCACCGCCACTAAAATGATTACGGGCAAATTGATTGACTGAAAAATTTCCTTCTGATCTGAAAGAAATTTTAATAATTTCTTCTTCTTTATTTTCAATGAAGATTACTGCAAACCTAATGTCTTCGAGGGTTAATCCGTAATTAACAAAACCCTCAGTATCTCCTTTTTGAAAATTGTTTGCGTCTAATTCTTCTTGCGAAAGGGTAATATAAGCGGTTCTGTACTGCGGTAAAATGACCATATTCTTAAGTGCAATACCTAATAATTGCAGGCGACTTGGAGAATTAGTGTCGTATATATGGTTATGAATTTTGGTGTTTTCCGCACCCTTTTCAATGAGTCGCGCCGCAATCTCATGTGTTTTTGCAGTTGTCGATTGAAATTTAAAAGATCCAGTATCTGTCATAATACCCGTATACAAGCAATTGGCAATAGCTCTTGAAATTTTATCAGTATCGCCTAAATAATCTATAAAATTATAAACCATTTCACAGGTTGAACTCATAGAAGTATCAGAATAGGTATATTGTG
>CAZKQM010000009.1:0-53528 GCA_964554895.1 uncultured Maribacter sp.
AAATAATTGGTATAGCATGCAACTGTACAATACATTAAGTGCGAAAGAAAGAGCAACCCTTATTAAAGAAGCTGGGCAAGAACGCCTGACAATCTCTTTCTACAAATATGCGCACATTGGTAACACTTCAATCTTTAGAAATCATTTGTTTATTCATTGGAATGAATTAGAAGTTTTGGGTAGAATTTATGTGGCTAATGAGGGTATTAACGCGCAGCTATCTGTTCCGGCAGATAATTTTGAAGGGTTTAAATCACATTTAGATAGTATTTCTTTTTTAGAAAATGTTCGATTAAATATTGCCATTGAGCAAGACAATTTATCTTTCTTAAAATTGAAAGTAAAAGAACGTCTTAAAATAGTTGCAGATGGCCTAAATGATGACACCTTTGATGTGACCAACAGAGGAATTCACGTAAGTGCTGAGCAATTCAATGAATTGATTGAAGACCCTGATACTATTTTGGTTGATATGCGCAATCATTATGAAAGTGAAATAGGGCATTTTAAAAATGCGATTACGCCTGATGTAGATACTTTTCGTGATTCTCTCGATATTATTGAGGCAGATTTAAAAGATCATAAAGAAGATAAAAAGTTAGTGATGTATTGCACAGGCGGAATTCGTTGTGAAAAAGCGAGTGCCTACTACAAACACAAGGGTTTTAAGCAAGTCTATCAACTTGAAGGTGGCATCATTGAATACGCCCGACAAGTAGAACAAAAGAAACTTGAAAATAAATTTAGAGGTAAAAATTTTGTTTTTGACCATCGAAGAGGAGAACGTATTTCAGATGAGGTAATAGCCCAATGTCATCAATGTGGAAAACCATGTGACACCCATGAAAATTGTGCCAATGAAGTCTGCCATTTATTATTTATTCAATGTGAAGATTGTGCTCAAAAAATGAACAATTGTTGTTCTGATGAATGTAAAGAAATTCACAGTCTACCTTTTGAAGAACAAAAAGCTTTACGCAAAGGTAAAGTTGTGAGCAATAAAATTTTCAAAAAAGGAAGATCAACAGTTTTGAAGTTTAAAAAATAAAAAACAACGACTAAAAGTTTTGGAGACGAGAACCTAAAAACCAATTTCGAACCCACAACATTTTATCCTATCTTTACCTTATAAGTTTAGTATGAACCTTTTTTGGTTGATTTCTCTCGAAATAACCAAATCAATATATAAAATATGGGTTGTAGCAGTTGTTCGACTGGTAAAGACGGACAACCGCACGGATGCAAGAATAATGGTACTTGCGGCACCGACGGTTGTAATAAATTAACGGTATTTGATTGGTTGTCAAACATGTCTCTTCCAAACGGCGAAAAACCTTTCGCATTTGTTGAAGTTCGTTTTAAAAATGGCCGTAAAGAGTTTTTTAAAAATCACGAAAATCTTTCTCTTTCTATTGGTGATATTTTAGCAACTGAAGCGAAATCAGGTCATGATATTGGTATGGTCACATTAACTGGCGAACTGGTTAAAGTTCAAATGAAAAGAAAAAAGGTTGATTTTAAAGAACCTGAACTTCCGAAAGTATATCGAAAAGCCTCTCAAAAAGATATAGATATCTGGCAAAAATGCAGAGATCGAGAAGAAGAAATAAAAAAACGAGCTCGTGAAATAGCGATTATTTTGAAATTGCAAATGAAAATTTCAGATGTTGAATTTCAAGGCGACGGTTCAAAAGCAACCTTTTATTATACTGCTGAAGAACGTGTAGATTTTCGTCAGTTGATTAAAGACATGGCAAAGGCTTTTGGTATTCGAATAGAAATGCGTCAAATTGGGTATCGTCAAGAAGCACAGCGTTTAGGCGGAATAGGATCTTGCGGAAGAGAATTATGTTGTTCAACTTGGCTCACTGATTTTAGGTCAGTTAGTACGTCAGCAGCGCGCTACCAACAGCTTTCTTTGAATCCGCAGAAATTAGCAGGGCAATGTGGTAAATTGAAATGCTGCTTGAATTATGAATTAGATGTGTATTTAGATGCACTCAAAGATTTTCCTTCAGCCGATACAAAATTACATACCGAAAAAGGATTAGCATTTTGTCAAAAAACAGATATTTTTAAAGGTAAATTTTGGTTCTCATATAAAGAAGATCCAGCGAATTGGCACGAACTTTCCAAAGAACAAGTAAAAGAAATTCTTGAGAAGAATAAGAAAAAAGAGAAAGTAGCAAGTCTTGAAGAGTATGCTGTTGAAAACTTAGTAGAACTACAAGATCGAATAGTTTTTGAAAATGTGGTAGGTCAAGACAGTTTAACACGTTTTGACAAACCTAAAAGAAAGAAAAACCACAAAAGAAGAAACAATAGAAAGTCGAATCAAAGAAATAAGAACAATGCTCAAAAGGGCAAACCACATAATAAAAACCGAAATTCAAGAAGAAAAAAAAGACCTGCCAAAAATGAATAAATACGGTGTAGTTTTAGTGTTTTATAGCATGCTAATTTCATGTAATTTTAACACAGTAAAATCTGACTATCAAGCTACATATAATGGGTATTGGAATAAAGATAATGTTGTTGAATTTACATTTTCTGAAATAGATACATTACAAAAGCATAATGTTTATATCAACATTAGAAATGATGAAACTTTTGAGTTCAACAACCTTTTTTTAATTGCAGAACTCGACTATCCAGATGGAAAATCAGTAACTGATACTTTAGAATATGAAATGGTTTTGCCTGATGGAACGTGGTTAGGTAAAGGCTCGGGTAGTTTAAAAGAAAACAAACTTTGGTATAAAGAAAACATCATTTTTCCGTCTTCAGGCGTATATACTTTACGTGTATCGCATGCGATGCGAAAAAACGGAAATGTCAATGGTATTTTAAACCTTGAAGGTATCACTGATATTGGATTTGCAATTGAAAAAAGTTATAAGTAAAATATATGGCCAAAGAAGTTAAGACAAAAAAACCTCGGGCAAAAAAGAATCAAAATCCCTCTTTTTCAAAATTCATTAGAATTTTTTGGATGCTTTTTATAGGGGGTATACTAGCCCTAGCCCTATTTTTTTTAGCCGCCTCTTGGGGATGGTTAGGACCATTACCTAGTTATGAAGCACTTGAAAACCCGCAAACTAATTTAGCCACCCAGATTATTTCTTCAGACGGAGAATTGTTAGGAAAGTTCTATTTAGATGATAATAGAACTGATGTAGTCTATGAAGATTTACCACAAAATTTGATTGATGCCCTTATTGCTAGTGAAGACATTCGTTTTTATGACCATTCAGGTATTGACGCTAAAGGTACATTACGGGCTATTGCATTTTTAGGAAGAAGGGGTGGCGCGAGTACTATTACGCAACAGCTGGCAAGACAAATTTATGTAGGCCCAAGATCCAGAAATGTCTTTCAAACCATTAAACAAAAAGCGAAAGAATGGGTTATTGCTACCCAGTTAGAAAGAAGATATACCAAAGAGGAAATAATTACCATGTATTTGAATATTTATGATTTTGGTAATCAGGCAGATGGTATTCGATCAGCATCGCGTATCTATTTTGGTAAAGAACCTATTGATTTGAAAATAGAAGAATCTGCCATGCTGGTGGGCATGTTGCAAAACTCTTCTTTGTATAATCCGCTTAGGCGAGAAGAACTTACCCAGAAAAAAAGAAATTTAGTTTTCCGCCAGTTAGAACGCTATGAGTTTATTAATGCCAAACAGAAAGATTCGTTGCAAGCTCTTGCAATTAATTTAAATTACAACCCTGAGTCGCATCGAGACGGTATTGCCACCTATTTTAGAATGTATACCCAACGTTTTATGAATCGTTGGATAGCCAAAAATCCAAAACCTGCTCAAGAAGGTGAACGCGATAAATGGAATTTGTATTTAGATGGATTAAAAATTTATACCACTTTAGATTCGAGAATGCAAGCTAACGCTGAACAGGCAGTTAATATGCATATGAAGAAATTACAGGCAGAATTTTTTGTTCAAAATACCTCTAGGCGAAATAGAACTACACCCTTTATTGATATTGAGAAAGAAGATATTGATAGGATTATGGAGCAGGCTGTAAAAACCTCTGAACGCTGGAGAAAAATGAAATCTGAAGGAAAATCAGAAAAAGTGATTCGTGCTTCATTCCACAAAAAAAGAGAAATGACCGTTTTTGATTGGAAGGGAGAAAACAGAGAAAAAGATACCATTTTAACACCAATGGATTCCATTCGCTATTATAAAGCATTTTTACGTGCGGCAATGATGTCAATGGAACCACAAACGGGTCATGTTAAAGCATGGGTTGGGGGTGTAGATTATAAGCATTTTCAATATGACAATGTCAATCAAGGCACACGCCAAGCAGGATCAACATTCAAACCCTTTGTATATGCAGCGGCAATTGATCAATTGCGTTTATCACCCTGTTATACCTTACCAGATACAGAATATTGTATAGAAGCTTTTAAGCACGGAAATCTTGAACGTTGGTGCCCTGGAAACTCAAATAAGAAATTTTCTGGAAATGAATACACCTTAAAAAATGCCCTAGCCAATTCTAAGAATACCATTACAGCTCAATTAATGGATAAAGTAGGACCCAAATCAGTAGTGTCAATTGCGAAGAATGCGGGTATAACTAGAGATATACTTGAAGTACCCTCTATTGCACTCGGTAGTGTTGACATGAGCGTATATGATATGGTGGGCGCTTATGGTATGTTTGCCAATCAAGGGGTTTATGTAAAACCAGTAATGGTTACCCGTATTGAAGACAAAAATGGGACAGTTTTATATGAGTATGTGCCTGAAACAAAAGATGTACTGAGTAAAGAAGTGAGCTATGCGATGCTTGATTTGATGATGGGGGTAACTGAAGGGGGGTCAGGTAGACGATTAAGAACAATAGGGGTTGATAATTACACACCTTATTATAAAGAAGTAGTAACCGGATATCCATACCAATTTAAAAATCCCATTGCTGGTAAAACCGGAACTACTCAAAATAATAGTGATGGTTGGTTTATGGGTATGGTTCCCAATTTAGTAACCGGTGTTTGGGTTGGCGGTGATAACCGATCTATTCATTTCAAAGACGCTGCATACGGACAAGGAGCTACGATGGCGCTACCTATTTGGGCTATTTATATGAGAAGTAATTACGAGAATGAAGATTTAAATGTTTCTGCAGGTGAATTTTATAAACCTGCTGGTATGACAATCGAACTTGATTGTGATAAATTAGCTGAAGAGGATGAAAATGAAGAAGACCAAGACGATGATTTAGATGATCTTGATTTTTAAAATTTCATTCCTGTAAAAATGTGATGCCTTGACTTTAAAAAGTCAGGGTTTTTTCTGTTTAAAATAGTACATTAGTATTCAATTCATCTTAACTTATAAAACATGATAAAAAAACTTGTAGATAATGTTCAACAGGCTGTTGATGGTGTTCAAGACGGAATGACATTAATGCTTGGAGGATTTGGTTTATGCGGTATTCCTGAAAATGCAATAGCAGAATTAGTACGTCTAGAAGTTTCAGGTATTACCTGTATATCAAATAATGCAGGAGTTGATGATTTTGGTCTAGGGTTACTACTGCAAAAAAAGCAAATCAAAAAAATGATTTCGTCTTATGTGGGCGAAAATGATGAGTTTGAAAGGCAAATGTTGAGTGGTGAATTAGATGTTGAATTAACGCCGCAGGGCACCTTAGCCGAAAAGTGTAGAGCTGCAAAGTCAGGTTTTCCAGCGTTTTATACGCCAGCGGGTTATGGAACTGAAGTGGCAGAAGGCAAAGAGACCAGAGAATTTAATGGAAAAATGTATGTTTTGGAAAATGCATACAAAGCTGATTTTGCCTTTGTCAAAGCTTGGAAAGGCGACGAAGTAGGTAATTTGATATTTAAAGGGACAGCTCGAAATTTCAACCCTTGTATGTGTGGGGCTGCAAAGATTACAGTGGCTGAGGTTGAAGAATTGGTTCCGGCAGGTACTTTAGATCCCAACCAAATTCATGTGCCCGGCATTTTTGTAAAACGCATATTTCAAGGTGAAAATTATGAAAAGCGAATTGAGCAAAGAACAGTGCGAAAAAAATAATTAAAAGTGAGATTAATATACACGTGTTCATCATGCAAAAAAGTGAATTATTATTCGCCAGTTGTTTCTACTAGGGCTGATTTACAAATGAAAATGGGAAATGAAGTACGTGTGAATTGTTCAAATTGCGGAAAACAAGACAAGAAACATCTAAATAGAATTTCTGCAACAACTGATACAAGATTAATTATTTTAGGAGGAGTTGTTGGAATAATTTGCACAGTAATTTTGTTAAATTTTATTGGAATTATTGCTTCAGTTACATGTTCATTTCCTTTTTTAGTTTGGCAAAATGAGATTTCTAAAGTTCGAACTTTTAATAGATATGCTATTAAAAGATAATAAACTAAATGTGGTAATAGTTTGAGTTATTTTGAAAAATTTATAGATAAATAATATGTTAGACAAAAACGGAATTGCAAAACGTATTGCCAAAGAAGTTCAAGATGGCTATTATGTGAATCTAGGTATAGGTATTCCTACTTTGGTCGCCAATTTTGTTCGAGAAGACATTAGTGTCGAGTTTCAAAGTGAAAATGGAGTATTAGGTATGGGACCTTTTCCTTTCGAAGGCGAAGAAGATGCTGATATCATTAATGCGGGTAAACAAACAATTACAACACTAGATGGGGCTTCCTTTTTTGATTCTGCAACAAGTTTTGCCATGATTCGAGGGCAACATGTTGACCTAACCATTTTAGGGGCAATGGAAGTTTCTGAAAACGGAGATATTGCAAATTGGAAAATTCCAGGTAAAATGGTAAAAGGTATGGGTGGTGCTATGGATCTTGTGGCATCAGCTGAAAATATAATTGTTGCCATGATGCATACCAACAGAGCGGGAGCTTCAAAATTATTAAAAAAATGTTCTTTGCCTTTAACAGGTGTAGGCTGTGTTAAAAAGATTGTTACCAACCTTGCTGTTCTAGAAGTAGTACCTGATGGGTTTAAACTTCTTGAAAGAGCTCCCGGCGTAAGTGTTAAAGAAATACAAAAGGCAACTGAAGGTGCTTTATTGGTTGAAGGTAAAATTCCTGAAATGAATTTAGAGTAGGTTAATAGATAAATTCATCGATCATTTTTACCGTTTGTATTTTTCACAACATTTTTCATTCGCTTCACAACAATAGTTTCGCTTTAAGTGCGTTAGATACTACATTTGAACTGTAAATATTAAACGCCCAATCTTATCTAAAATATATTAATATGGATGCCCAAATAAACCAAACACAATCAAACGAAGAAATTCAAGTATATCGAAATGATTTCTTGAGCGGAGTGATGCTACTAATGAAAAGACTATTTATGCTGTAAGTCTTTAAACCTACAAAATTTTAAAAGAGCGATTTTCCCCAAAATCGCTCTTTTTCTTTTATTATTTTTGAAACATACCTTTTACGTATGTCTTTAAACTTTCGAAAATGTGGCCTTTCTGATATAGACACATTGGTTTCTATTGCTAAAAAAACATTTATTGAAGCCTTTGAAAAAGATAATAATCCTGATGATTTTAAAACCTACATTGACCGTGCCTTTACTACTTCTACCATAAAAAAGCAATTAGAGAATCCTGATTCCACTTTTTATTTTGTATCTGAAGATGCTATTCTGGTAGGGTATTTAAAACTGAACACCAACCAAGCGCAATCAGAATTGCAAGACAATGATTCAATTGAGATAGAGCGTATCTATGTTTTAAAGGAATACCAAGGAAAACAAATTGGCAAACAAATGTTGCGATATGCATTTAACATAGGTATTCAAAAAAAGAAGACCTATGTGTGGTTAGGGGTATGGCAGAAGAATTTAGATGCGATACGATTTTACGAAAAATATGGTTTTCAAAAATTTGATACACATCCGTATTTCATAGGAAATGATAAACAAACAGATTGGTTAATGCGATTTGATTTAAGTAACTTTCAAGCAGACTAGATATTTATAAAGATGAAAAATGTATTCATAATCGTATTATTTATTGCCATCACTCCTTGTAGTAACGCGCAGCATATTGAATATTTCCCTGAAAGAAATGCTGTTTGGCAAGAAAAATCATCCAAAGAAATAAAAGTAAATTCAAAAGAACTTAGTGAAGTAGTTGCATTCGCTGAAGCAAATGAATATTCTGGCTCTCGTGATTTGCGTATAGCTATATTAAAAGGTTTCGAAAGAGAACCTTTTCATCAAATTTTGGGACCCACCAAAAAGCGAGGTGGTCCTGCAGGAATGATTCTTAAAAACGGATTTCTGATTGCCAAGTGGGGCGATACCAAAAGAGTTGATATGACTTTTAGTGTGACCAAAAGCTTTCTTTCTACAGTGGCTGGTCTTGCAGAAGATCAAGGGCTTATTTCAAATACAAACGACAAAGTAGACACCTATATTTGGGATGGAACTTTTAGCGGAAATCATAATTCAAAAATAACATGGCATCATCTTTTGCAACAAAATTCAGCATGGTCAGGAGAATTATGGGGTGGAAAAGATTGGGCCGATAGACCTCCCAAGGATGGCGATATAGATGACTGGAAATTTGAAAAGCCAAAAGAACCAGGTACCGTTATGGAATATAATGACGTGCGTGTAAATGTTTTAGCGTATTCTTTAACCCACGTATGGCGACAACCCATGCCTAAGGTTTTGAAAGAGCATGTTATGGATAAGATTGGTGCTTCTACAACTTGGCGTTGGCATGGCTATGAAAATGCATGGACCGAGATTGACGGCATCAAAATGAAATCTGTTACCGGTGGGGGGCACTCAGGAGCAGGTATTTTTATCAGTGCTGAAGATATGGCGCGTTTCGGACTACTATTTTTAAATAATGGAAAATGGAAAGACGAGCAGATTTTAAGTGAAAAATGGATTCAAAAAGCGACCACGCCCTCAGTTCCTAATTCTAATTATGGGTATATGTGGTGGTTAAACAAGAAAGGCAATCGCCATTGGGAAGGTCTTTCTGAAAATATCTATTATGCCGCAGGTTTCGGGGGTAATTTTATTGTTATTGATAAAGAGAATGATCTTGTTGTGGTAACACGGTGGCTTGAGCCAAATAAAATAGGCGAATTTATGAAGCTAGTAAACAAAGCAATTCATTAAAGTTTATTCAAGATTTCTGCAGCTTTCAAAAGAGTTTCTTCTTTTTTAGCGAAACAAAACCTAAGATTATTGTCATTTCTATCTTCAACATTAAAAGATGAAATAGCAATACTCGCAAGTTGATGTTTAATAATCAGTTTTTTAGCAAAATCTTCATCTCGATCTTTAGTGATTTCAGAATAGTCTAGCAACTGAAAATATGTGCCTTCTGAAGGGTGAAAAGAAAATCGAGAATCTTTTATTTGTCTTAGAAAAAAGTCACGTTTTTTCTGATAAAATTCATTCAAGGCTAAATAATGTTCTTCATTTTGAAGATATTTTGCAAAAGCCCTTTGCACAGGGTGATTAATACTAAAAACAGCAAATTGATGTACCTTTTGAAATTCTCGCATGAGTTCTTCTGAAGCAACGCAATAGCCCACTTTCCAACCTGTAACATGAAAGGTTTTTCCGAAAGATACACATACAAAACTACGTGCCGCTAAATCTTCAAAACGAGATGCACTTTCATGTTCAGCACCATCAAATATAATATGTTCATATACCTCATCACTTAGCAAAATTATATTTGTAGCACGTAATATTTCTTGCAGTTGCAACATATCCTGTTTAGTCAAAATTCGTCCGCTAGGGTTATGAGGGGTGTTGATAATGACCATTTTCGTTTTAGAATTGATTTTAGTTTTAAAATCATCCCAATTCACTTTGTAATCACTGGCATTTAATTGATAGTATACCGGAATACCGCCATTTACTTCAATAGCCGGTTCATAACAATCATAGGCAGGTTTAATAACAATAACTTCATCGCCCGTATGCACAAAAGCGGTAATGGCTGTATAAATGGCTTGTGTGGCTCCAACAGTTATAGTTATTTCTTTTTCAGGATGATAGGTATGACCGTGAAGGCTTGTAATTTTTTCAGAAATAACCTCACGTAAACCATAATAACCCTTCATAGCGGCGTATTGATTATGGCCTGCTTGCATGGCGTTTTGGGTAAGTTGAAACAATTCAGAGTCTGGTTCAAAATTTGGAAAACCCTGTGATAAATCAATTGCATTATGTTTACGCGCAAGATTGCCAATAGTGGTAAAAATGGTTGTTTTAACCTTTGGTAATTTAGATGAGAAAAGTGAATGAATTGGCATCAGATTAATATATTAGGTTTTATACTCAAGTTAATTAAATATCAATTGCCATGAATGGAAAACTTAAAATCAACTACATTTAATTCGATTAAGAATTCAAGTACTTTATCATGAAAGAGTTTATTCAAGCATTGGAGACTGAATTTTCAAAAAATGCGAATCCGAAGTTGGCAGAAGAACAGAAAGCCTATTTAAAAAACAAGTTCGAATTCTTTGGCATGCGAACTGAAAGTAGAAGGCTAGTTCAAAAACCTTTTTTAGACAAAAAATATTTGCCATCAAAAGCTGAGGCCTTTGAGATAATAAAAATTATATGGCATAAACCTGAACGGGAGTTTCATTATTTCGCACAGGAGTTAGCTTTTTTATACCATAAGAATTCTGATGAAACAGATATTGATTTATTTGAATTTATGGTCTTACATAATTCTTGGTGGGATACGGTTGATTTTATCGCTACAAAATTAGTAGGTAGTTATTTTAAAGCTTATCCGGCAAAGAAAAAGCAGTACATCAACAAATGGCTTGCCTCTAATCATATGTGGCTTCAAAGAACTGCGCTACTCTTTCAATTAAAGTACAAAGATGAATTGGACACCCATTTGTTGTCATCAACTATAAATTTCCTTTTAGGGTCAAAAGAATTCTTCATCAATAAAGCCATTGGTTGGGTTTTAAGAGAGTATAGTAGAACTAACCCGAAATGGGTAGGTCAGTTTGTTGAAGAGACCCCAGAACTCGCAAATTTAAGTAAGAAGGAAGCCTTGCGTTTAATGAAATAAAAAAATCTCAAACTCATTACGTTGAATTTGAGATTTTGTCTTTTAGAAAATTGTTCTATCCTTTAGCCGTAGCACTATAGTACTCACGATTCATTCTTGCAATGTTTTCAAGTGAAATTCCTTTTGGACATTCTATTTCACATGCTCCAGTATTTGTACAATTACCAAAACCTTCTAAATCCATTTGGCGCACCATATTTTGAACGCGTTCTGTGGCTTCAACTTGACCTTGAGGTAATAAAGCATATTGCGATACTTTAGCTGAGGTAAAGAGCATAGCACTAGCATTTTTACAAGCAGCAACACAAGCACCGCAACCAATACATGCAGCAGCATAAAAAGCGTCATCAGCGTTTTCTTTTTCAATAGGAATAGAATTTGCGTCTTGCGTATTACCAGAAGTATTTACTGAAACGTATCCGCCCGCTTGCTGAATGCGGTCAAAAGAACTACGGTCAACCATTAAGTCTTTGATTACCGGAAACGCCTTTGCTCTAAAAGGTTCAATAACAATGGTATCTCCATCTTTAAACTTACGCATGTGCAGTTGGCAAGTAGTAACCATTCTGTCTGGACCATGAGGTTCTCCATTAATCATTAACGAACATGATCCACAAATACCTTCACGGCAGTCATGATCAAAAACTACAGGCTCTTCGCCTTTGTTTATGAGTTGTTCATTAAGAACATCTAACATTTCTAAAAATGACATATCACCTTCTACACCGCCAAGCGAGTAGTCTGTCATTTTACCTTTTGAATTAGCATCTTGTTGACGCCATATTTTTAATGTTAATTTCATAACTGAAATTGTTATTTGTTATACGTTAATTGTCCTTAGCTTTGATTAAGTAATTAATGTATCCATTTAATATTATGATACAATCGGTAGTTAAGGATTTTAACGCTTCATATTTCTCTTTACTAATATATTTTTCATCTAAGCTTACAATCAATTGATCCAATATTTCATAAGCTGAACCTCTTGCGGTTCTACAAAATTGAGCATTTTCTTGATAATGATAACGCCCATACCCTTCGGCTATGTTATGAGTGATTGATCTAGATGCTCTTCGCATTTGAGATACTAATTCAAACTTCTCATGACTAGGATAAGTTTTAATTAACTCACCTATTTCTCTTCTGAGTAAGGTTCCTTTTTTCCAACATTCTAAATCTTCAAAAGTTATTACCTGACCCATTAACGATTAACTTTTAACCATTAACCTATTTATAGGAACGTGTTTTCAACTCAATATTTTCATAAACTAATTCTTCTTTGTGAAGAACAGCATCTTTAGGCTCTCCTTTATATTCCCAGGCAGAAACAAATTTGAAATTTTTATCGTCACGCATTGCTTCTCCTTCAGGGGTTTGGTATTCTTCTCTAAAATGACCGCCACAAGATTCATTTCTAGTCAAGGCATCTTTAGCAAACAATTCACCCAATTCTAAGAAATCTGCAACACGACCTGCTTTCTCCAATTCAGGATTCATACCCTCAGCATTACCAGGAATTTTTACATTTTCCCAGAAATCAGCACGCAAGGCTGAAATTTCATCTATTGCTTCTTGTAATTCTTTTGCGTTTCTGCTCATGCCACATTTGTTCCACATGATTTTACCCAATTTCTTATGGTAATAATCAACGGAATGATTGCCACTAGCGCTCATGAGTTTTGTGATTCTTTCACGAACTTCATTTTCAGCGTTTTCAAATTCTGAAGAATCTGTAGGGATGGATCCCGTTCGAATATCGCTTGACAAATAATCGCCAATAGTATATGGTAAAACAAAATATCCGTCAGCTAACCCTTGCATTAAGGCAGATGCTCCTAATCTATTGGCACCATGATCACTGAAATTAGCTTCACCAGCAGAAAAACATCCTTCAACAGTAGTTTGTAAATTATAATCAACCCAAAGGCCACCCATGGTATAATGTACCGCTGGATAAATCATCATTGGTGTTTTATACGGATTCTCATCAACAATCTTTTCATACATCTGAAAAAGGTTTCCATATTTTGCCTCAATCACTGCTTCACCTAATTCACGAATAACTTTCGAATCGGCGTTTTTCATTCCAGATGTCAACGCTTTTTCTTTTCCGTAGCGCATAATTGCGGCATCGAAATCTAGATATACTGCCTCACCTGTTTTGTTAACGCCAAAGCCAGCATCACAACGTTCTTTGGCAGCCCTTGAAGCGACATCACGTGGCACTAAATTACCAAAGGCCGGATATCTTCTTTCTAAATAGTAATCTCTTTCTTCTTCACCTAGTTGTGTAGGTTTCAACTTTCCTTCGCGAATTGCGATTGAATCTTCTTTTCTTTTTGGAACCCAAATACGACCATCATTACGCAATGATTCTGACATTAATGTCAATTTCGATTGATGCTCGCCAGAAACAGGTATACAAGTTGGGTGAATTTGTGTGTAACAAGGGTTGGCGAAAAATGCTCCTTTTCGGTGCGCTCGCCAAGCGGCCATTACATTACTACCCATGGCATTGGTTGATAAGAAGAAAACATTTCCGTAGCCTCCTGTCGCTAAAACAACAGCGTGGGCTGAATGACGTTCAATTTCACCTGTCACTAAGTTACGGGCAATAATACCTCTTGCTTTACCATCGACTTTCACTAAATCCATCATTTCATGACGGTTGTGTGATTGTATTTTACCGCGATTGATTTGACGGTTCATGGCTGAATAAGCACCTAACAATAATTGTTGTCCTGTTTGACCCTTAGCATAAAAGGTTCTAGAAACTAGTACACCACCAAAAGAACGGTTGTCTAACAATCCGCCATATTCACGTGCAAAGGGAACACCCTGTGCAACACATTGGTCAATAATATTACCAGAAACTTCAGCTAAACGATATACGTTGGCTTCACGAGAACGATAATCGCCACCTTTAACCGTATCATAAAAAAGACGGTAATTACTATCGCCATCGCCTTGATAATTTTTTGCTGCATTGATTCCGCCTTGTGCAGCAATTGAATGCGCCCGGCGTGGTGAATCTTGGTAGCAAAAGGTTTTTACATTATATCCTAATTCTGCTAGGGTGGCTGCTGCTGCGCCACCTGCTAAACCGGTACCCACAACGATAATATCAATATTTCGTTTGTTGGCAGGGTTAACGAGTTCAATATTATTTTTATGATTTGTCCATTTATCGGCCAACGGCCCTGCTGGAATCTTTGAATCCAATATGCCCATACTTAATGTGGTATTTGATTAAAATGGTGATATAATGCGATGAAAATGAATCCTGCCGGAATCGCTATTGCATATATCTTAGTAAATGTTTTTATAGCTGAGGAGTATTTGTTGTTTACTCCCATAGTTTGAAATGAACTTGCAAAACCATGTAATAAGTGTAGCGCTAAAAGCAAGAAAGAAATCACATAAAGAACGGTTCTCCAGAACGGTTCAAATTTATGAACGGTTTCTTCATGATATCTTGTGGCATTCTCAGGGTTTGCTTCGACATATTTGTAGGCCATTTCAGGCAACCAAAAGTCATAAAAGTGAAGCCCTAAAAACGCAAGTACCACTAAACCTGAAATAATCATATTTCTTGAAATCCATGAGGCATTGGCGCTTCCTTTATAGCTGGCATACCTTACTGAACCTCGTGCTGCTCTATTTTGAAGCTCCAAAATAAATCCCATCACAAAATGAACAACAACTCCTGTGATTAAAATAGGTTGTAAAATATATTGTACCAAGGGGTTGTATCCCATGAAATGAGACCACGTATTAAACGTATCTGGATCTATTACTGAGGTAATATTAATTACAAAATGTTGTCCGAGAAAGAAAACCAAAAATAGACCTGAAAGGGCCATCACTACTTTTCGGGCAAGAGAAGATTTTATTAATGCACTCATTGGTTTGATATTTAGCGTTACAAAAATACAGCCTAGGTAAGTTACTAACAAACTTTCAAGTGTTTTAGTATGCTATTTGGAAGGAATCTAGAGAAGGAATCAAAGGTGTTTAAGAAATGATGTCTTGAGTGTGCTTATAATGGTTTTTTGTTAAACAATTTCTAGGACGACATTCATTGCGTTTTACACCATTTTAGGCTAGATTGTTTTATTCTTAAAGATTTAAGATTATTTTCGACCAAAGATTTACTATGAATATCGGACTTTTATCGGTCAGTATGAATGTTTATTCTACTAAAAGAATAGCTGAAGAGGCCGAAAAATTAGGGCACAATATTGAACAAATTGATCACACTAAATGTGTGGTTAAATTGGGTAGAAACAAACCACAAATCTTTTATTATGGTGAAAATATAACCAATGAATTTGATGCCATAATTCCTAGAATTGGCACTAAAGTAACACGTCACGGTGCGGCTATTGTGAAACAATTTGAAATGAATGGTGTTTTTAGTACGGCGCGTTCTTTGAGTATTACCCGGGCTAGAAATAAAATAAGAACCCTTCAAATAATGTCAAGAAAAGGTATACCTATACCTGAAACTTTGTTTGCCATAAATCCAGATAATATAAAAGAACAAATAGAAATTTTAGGGGGCGCACCAGTAATTATTAAACTTCAAGAGGGCACTCAAGGTTTAGGTGTGATTTTGGCAGAAACCAAAAAATCTGCAAAGTCAATCATTGATACTTTTTATAAAATGGATACAAGTGTTTTGCTGCAAGAGTATATTGAGGAATCAAACGGAGAAGACATACGCATTTTTGTGGTAGGTAATAAAATTGTGGCGAGTATGAAACGAACGAGTGAGGCAGGAGAATTTCGTTCAAATGTGCATAGAGGGGGTGGCACAGAAGAAATTAAACCTTCAAGAAAAGAAAGGCAAATTGCCTTAGATGCCACCAAACATTTGGGTCTAGGCGTTGCAGGGGTAGATTTAATTAGATCAAGAAAAGGCCCATTATTGGTTGAGGTTAACGCCTCGCCTGGTTTGCAAGGAATTGAGGGCGCTACTGGTGTAAACATAGCTAAAGAAATCATTTTATACGTTGAGCGAAATGGACGTCGTAGAAGAAAATAAAGAAATCATTATAGGAGGTAAAACTGTTTCTCCGGGTGAAGAGAAGCTGTTGAAAATCAGTATTGATA
This sequence comes from uncultured Maribacter sp., assembly GCA_964554895.1. Classification (GTDB taxonomy): domain Bacteria; phylum Bacteroidota; class Bacteroidia; order Flavobacteriales; family Flavobacteriaceae; genus Maribacter_C. The sequence goes on from CAZKQM010000009.1 coordinate 16,227, forward strand.
GGTTGCCTACAGGGACTTTAATTGATATACCTGTTTATGTTTTTAACTCAAAAAAACCAGGACCCACGGTTTTGGTTCAAGCCGGATTGCATGGTGATGAGATTAACGGAATTGAAATTGTACGGCGCATGTTAGCTGAGAAGCGTTTGAAAGTAAAAAAGGGAGCCGTTATCGCGGTACCCATTCTAAATATTTTTGGGTTTATTCATTTTTCTAGAGATGTGCCTGATGGTAAAGATGTGAATAGAAGCTTTCCGGGTACAAAAAAAGGCTCAATGGCAAGTAGAATGGCTTATCATTACCTCAATGAAATTATGCATCAAATTGATTATGGCATTGATTTGCATACGGGTGGTGGACAACGCAATAATTATCCGCAAATACGATATACCCAAGAAGATGCACAAAGTGCCAAACTAGCTAAAATTTTTAACGCACCTATTTCTTTTTCCTCAAAATTAATTAAAGGGTCTTTTCGCAATGAGGCGTTTAAAATGAATAAACCAACAGTTGTTTTTGAGGCAGGTGAAAGCATGCGATTTGATGATTTTGCTATTTTAGAAGGAATGAAAGGGGTGTCAAAAGTTTTAGAATATTTCGAGATGATTACTGATGCTGATTTAGACGGTAAAGATCAAAAAGACACCATTCATTTAAGTCTTCGAAAATGGTTACGCGCTCCTACTGCGGGAATGTTTATCCCTAAAATCACGAATGGTAGTGAAATAGTTAAAGGGCAAGTTTTAGGCATTGTAACCGATACTTTTGGCAAACGAACAAAACCCATAAAGGCACCTTTTGATGGGGTATTGTTTTGTATCAACCATCAAGCTGTAGTTAATCAAGGTGAAGCGCTATTTCATGTGGGTAAAGAAGAATAGTTAAAAAAGAATTACTGCTTTTCTTTAATGGGAATCCATACTTCTTCTTCAGAGTCTGGACTGTTATTCTTATATTTTGCACCCAGAAGTTCAAAATGAGGTCTATGGTCTAAAATATATTTTGAGTTTGGTAACCATTGACTCATTATATAATTCATTGTTATAGGAAAATCAGTAGTTAAGCCTTGGTGAATAAAAACAGCATATAGACCACTTGGAAGAATGAATGACGAAAAACCATTTGGTATATTAGTTAGATTTCCAACTTCTATTCCTGCCCATTTTGTGAATTTATTATTCGGCTTAAAATTTTTAAAATAGTGCGAATCATCATAAACTTGAATCGAATATAAATCATTGCCGATAGCATTTGTAATTACTGATTTTTGAGTCATAAAACCGTTCCAAAGTTCAAAGGTTTTATTTTCTATCAAAGACATTAGAATTGATCTTGCAATCAATTCTTTTTTGGGTAAAAGTTCTATTCTAGCTTCCAAATCTGCTGATTGTTATTCAATTATAAATGTGGTCTTTTCTTTTTTATCATTACCGCTAATCTCGATAATGTATTTGCCTTTTGGAAGATAGGTTTTTTCGTTTTTGCCTGCTACAAGTTTGGTTTTGTATTTTTTAAGGTAAGCTGATTTGCCCTGCTTTGAAAAAGCTACATCATACGATAAAATGTTTAATCCTTTTACGGCATCAAGACTTGTGCTGCTTACAACAATACCATCTGCTGTTTTAATTTGTGCATCAATGTTAGTTGCTTTTGAAGTATAAAAAGCAACATCTATTCCAGGAGTTTGAGGTTTTGACCAGCTGCTCCATGAGTTACCCCAACGTTTTGAATGCTTTATGTTTTCTATTTTGAAAACGAAAAGGTCTTTCGCCATTAGTTCAGCCTTCATCAATTGTAATTTTGAAATATCAGCCTTATAAATACTACGCCCATGCGTGCCAACTAATAGATGTTTCGCTTCTTTTTGAATGACTAAATCATGAATGGCGACATTGGGAATTCCGTTTTGAAAAATTTCCCAAGAATCGCCTTGATTGAAAGAAACATACAAGCCGTTATCTGTACCCACAAATAATAGATTTTCATTTTCAGGATCTTCTAAAATCACATTAACAGCTGAAGCAGGGATTCCGTTAGAAATACTTTTCCAGGTTTTTCCGTAGTCATCACTTTTGAAGATGTAGGGTGTAAAATCATCTTGACGGTAACCATTTAAAGTAATATATACCCTTTCTTTTTTATGTTGAGATGCTTTCACTCTACTTACCCATAAATTTTCAGGAAAGCTATCAGATAGGGTTGACCAACTGCCACCTCCATTTTTTGAAATTTGAACTAGTCCGTCATCACTACCCGTATAGATTAGTCCGAATTTAAAAGGCGATTCAGAAATGGTAGTTAGGGTGCCGTAGGCGACATTTCCTTTTTTGCCTCCCTTGGTTAAATCAGGAGAAATGGTTTCCCAATCATCTCCTTTATTTAATGACCGATGTAATTTGTTTCCCCCTAAATATAAAATGTCTTGATTGTGTGGTGAGAGTAAAATGGGTGTTTGCCAGTTAAAGCGATAAGGCTCTTCGCCTAATTCATGTTTGGGCTGTATATAGGTGTTCTTTTTAGTTTTCTTATTGATTCGAAAGTAATTGCCAAATTGAAAGCCAGTGTAGACAATATTGTGATCTCTATGGTCAATTTGCACTTGCATGCCATCCCCTCCCATTATTGATTGCCAAGGGTTCTGACCTGTTTGATGCCAGCGACTATTTATAGAAGCATTATGAGGGCCTGTCCACACCCCATTATCTTGCAAACCACCATAAACATGATAGGGTTTTTGATTGTCAACATTTATGGCGTAAAACTGACCTACCGCTGCTGAATTTAATTTTGTCCAGTTTTTACCATCATCATAGGTCATGTTGAGTCCGCCGTCATTGCCATTTAACAAATGGCCCGGTCTTTTCGGATTTACCCAAAGGGCTTGATGATCTGAATGTACATTATCGCCATTAATTGAAGTATAGGTTTTACCCCCATCTTCAGATTTGATAATGGGCACTCCTTCTAAATATATTTTATCTGCATTATTGGGATCAACACGTATTTCTCCAAAATAATAGCCATAGCTATAATATAGGTCGTCAATATAATCGTCATTTTGTTTTTTCCATGTGATTCCGCCATCATTGCTTCGGTACACCTCAGCCCCAATAACCGGAGTGTCAAAAAGCATTGAATTTGCATTTTCTAAGTATTTAGCAAGGTCAATAGGTTGAATTGAACCACTGCGTAACATTTGTTTCACATTCTCAGCTCTATATTTTTCTTGAAAGTTGTTTGTTTTCAGAAAGGTGTTCAATTTCTTATCATCTAATTTTAAAAAATCAGCCACGCTCATGGTTTTAAAATCTTCTTTTGTTAAAGCCGATGTTTTCTTTTTAGGATTATTTTTTTTGGGTCTTCTAAATTGACTATCATGAACGGCATAAACTATGTTTTCATTAAAAACGCTAAGTCCTATGCGCCCAACACCATTACCCGTTGGAAAACCACTTTCAGGCGTAGAAACTTTAGTCCAAGTAGTACCTGCATCGGTACTTTTATAGATGCCAGAAGCACTTCCACTACCATCAAAATTCCATGCTTTTCTATCTTTTTGCCAAGAAGCAGCGTACATCACATTAAAATTGTTGGGGTCATGTATTAAGTCAATAATTCCTGCATCATCAGAAACAAATAAAGTTTTGGTCCAAGTTTGACCCCCATCTGTAGTTTTGTAAATACCACGTTCTTCATTTTTGGTATACAAGTGTCCGGTTGAACCGACAACTACTTCATCAACGTTTTGTGGGTTGATGACAATGGCACCGATATGATGAGAATCTGGTAATCCCATATTTTGCCAAGTTTGACCCTTATCGGTTGATTTTAAAAGTCCTATACCCGCATATGAAGACCTTGAAGAATTATTTTCTCCAGTACCCACCCAAATGGTACCTGATGGCCAATCAACAGCTATTTCGCCAACATTTTGCGTTGCTGAACTATCTAAAACAGGAATAAAAGAAGTACCGTTATTATTGGTATACCAAAGTCCGCCAGAAGCATACCCAACATAAAATTCAATCGGGTTTTCTGGGTTGACATCAACATCAACTACACGACCACTCATTATGGTAGGGCCAATATTTTCAAACACAATGCTTTTAACCAAAGAATTGTTTTCCATATTCCTTTTTACGCTAAGTGCGGCATTTATATTTTCTGCTGAGGTAGTATTTGTTTGTGCGAAACAGATACCTGAAATAAGTAATGTAAGTAAAGTTGATTTTAATTTCATAATGCTGATTTGATAATGAAAGTAAGGTAATAAAAGTTACCCAATTAAAATATTAGTAAAGTAATGTTGATTTTTTTGTTATAAAGATGAAGAGTTAGCTATTGTGAATTTGACAAATACTAGTTTTAATAATTGTGTATTTATTAAAATTTTTGTTAATTGAAACATATAACCAACAAAATTTTAAGAAAATGGAAGAGTATTTACCATTAATCATTCAATTAGTTACAGGTGCCGTAGGAGGTAATGTAGCGGGAAAATTATTAAAGAATTTCTCTCTTGGAACTGCAGGAAATAGTATTGCAGGTATTTTAGGAGGCGGTATTGGCGGTAAGATTTTAGGCATGTTAGGCATGGCTGGTGGCGCTGATGGTATGGCTGAAGCTGCCGAGGCTGCAGGCGGTATGGATATGTCAAGTATTTTAGGTAGTGTTGCTGGCGGTGGCGTTGGCGGCGGTGCAGTGATGGCCATTGTAGGCGCAATCAAAAATGCAATGTCAAAGTAATTAAGTTAAAAACTTAATAGAGACGAGAGAGACCTTTTAGGTCTCTCTTTTTTGCTTTTATGTTTTGATTCTCTTGAATTTTGAAGTGCATAGGGCCTCACTTTTTCCTATTTTTGAAGAAAGCAATTTGAAAATGAAGTACGAACAAATTTCTAATCAATTATTCATAAAGAATCGTAAAAAATTCATGGCTAAAATGCAGTCAAAAAGTATAGCGGTTTTTAATTCAAATGATATTTACCCTATAAGTGCTGATGCAACTTTACCCTTTGAACAGCACAGAGATATTTTTTATCTCAGTGGTGCTGATCAAGAAGAATCTATTCTCTTACTTTTTCCTGATGCCATTGATGCAAAACATAGAGAAGTACTTTTTGTTCGTGAAACCAATGAACATATTGCTGTTTGGGAAGGTGAGAAATTATCAAAAGAAAAAGCAACTGAAGTTTCAGGAATTCAAAATATATATTGGCTTTCTGATTTTGATAAGGTATTCTTTGATTTAATGACCGAGGCTGAAACCATTTATTTTAATACCAATGAACACTACCGTCAAGCGGTTGAATTGCAAACTCGCGAAGACCGTTTTATTATAGACTGCAAGAAAAAATTTCCGGCGCATCGTGTAGCGAAAAGTTTTCCTATTCTTCAAGAAATAAGAGGTGTCAAAGAGCCTGAAGAGATTGCCTTAATGCAAACTGCCTGTGATATCACAGAGAAAGGTTTTAGACGATTACTAAGTTTTATAAAACCAGGGGTGTGGGAATACGAAATTGAAGCAGAACTTTTGCATGAGTTTATTCGCAATCGTTCAAAAGGGTTTGCATATACCCCCATCATTGCAGCGGGTAATAATGCGAATGTACTTCATTATATTGAGAATAATCAGCAATGTAAAAATGGCGATTTGATTTTGATGGATGTCGCTGCAGAATATGCCAATTATTCTAGCGATTTGACAAGAACGGTTCCGGTTAACGGAAAATTTACTGCACGTCAAGCAGCAGTTTACAATGCAGTTTTGAAGGTTAAAAAAGAAGCCACAAAATTATTAGTTCCCGGAACGCTTTGGGCTGAATATCATAAAGAGTGTGGTAAAATAATGACGTCTGAATTACTTGGATTAGGACTTTTAGACAAAGCCGATATTCAAAATGAAGACCCTAACTGGCCCGCTTATAAAAAATATTTCATGCATGGTACTAGTCATCATATTGGTTTGAATACCCATGATTATGGTGAATTAAAAACTCCTATGAAAGCCAATATGGTTTTTACAGTTGAACCGGGGATTTATATTCCTGAAGAAAAAATGGGAGTACGTATTGAAGATGATGTGGTTATTCAAGAAAGTGGTGCGCCTTTTAATTTAATGAAGAATATTCCTATTGAGGTTGAGGAGATAGAGAATCTTATGAATAGTTGACAACCACATTCTTGCATTACCCAGAGGGGAAGGAATTCGTTAATTGAGTAGAAAGTTAATTTTAGGAGAATTTCGTATTTTTTTTCGTAAGCAAATTCGAAACAATAAACACAACAAAACCCGGTAATACCCAACCCAAACTATATTGACTCAAAGGAATATAATCAAGTATTCCACCTTCTGATGATAACGGACTTCCAATACTTCCTAAAAAGTCAGGTAGACTAAATAGTATGGTGGTAATAACCACCGCTTTAAATGTATTTGGAGAAGCGTATTTATCAGGTAATACATTCAATAAAATCAAGACAATGGTAATAGGATAAATAATCATTAAAGCTGGTATAGCGATAATAATGATTGAGTGAAAATCAAGTTGACCTATGAGTACGCCAACAAAGCACGCGATGATGCCTGTAATGATATAGGCTTTTTGTGAGTCTTTGAAAAGTCCTTTTACATAGTCCGCTGTACCTGCTACAATTCCTACGGCGGTTGTAAAACAGGCCAGGGCAATTAAAATACTTAAAACTTTATTTCCGAGCGTACCTAAAGATGCAATGCTAATACCTCTCAATAAGGTGGCCCGCTGCATATCGCCGCTGAGTGAATTATCTATTTCAATATTGGCACCGTAAAAAGCACCCACTGAAATTAATCCGGCATAAATAAGTAATAATCCCAATCCTGCGATGAATCCAGATTTTCGTATAATATCCTTTTTAGCTTCGAAGGTTTTGTAACCTCGTAGTTTTAGTGAAATGATAACCACGGCACCAACAACTACAGCACCAATGGCATCAAAGGTTTGATAGCCTTCTAAAATACCACTGACCATTGGTGTTTCAAAAGTTGACGTATTCATTAATCCATCCGAAGAAAATAAACCAATGCCAATCACTACCAAAAGCATTATTACAATGATAGGGGTCAAGAATTTGCCAATGAATGATAGAATTTTTGAACGGTTTAAAACAAATACTAATACCAATGTAAAGTAGATACTGCTTGTTAACAATGGACTCGTACCAAAGGCTGGGTGAACGGCAATTTCATGAGTGGCTGAAGCCGTTCTTGGCGACGGAATAGTTATTGAAATTAAATAGACGATGATACAATATATAGTGCTAAAGGTTGGTGATACTTTTTTGCCAAAGTCATACATACTGCCTTGCAGCCTAGCATGAGCTAGAATGCCTAAAATAGGAATCACTAATGCGGTAACCATAAAACCTACCGTAACCCAAAACCAATCTTCGCCTGAATTGTAGCCCAGTAATGGTGGTAAAAGCAAATTACCGGCGCCAAAAAATAAAGAGAATAGCGCGAATGCGGTAACTAAAATTTCTTTGGATTTATTCATTTAGATTTTAAAATTATGGAGAAAGATAACTTAAAAAATGGGGTCAAAAAAGAACGTATCTGATTTATAAATTAGGTCATACATCGAAAAAAATGTTATTCATCGAAAAAAGACAATATTTAGAAATAGGTATCCAATAAAATTGAACGAGCCTGCGTTGGGGTAATAGAATTTTTAAAAGAGGATTCATTATTTAGACCCAAATTTTACCAAATAACGCCAACATGAAAAAAGTTTTATGCAACATCTTCGGACATCACTACTCCGTTTCAAAAAATATAACACAACACATCAAAGAGTACAAATGTGTGCATTGCGAGAAGCATGTTACTACTGATGTTAGCGGAAACTTATCAGCGATAACTCCTGAGTTGGAAGACATCAATAAAACATTAGAAAAAATTTATCAAAAAAGACATAGAGCTGCTGCTCAAGTAGCTTAAGTATGAAATTTATTTAGCATAAACTATGCTTTGGCAAAGAATTTTAATTCAGAATTGAAATTCAAGATTTATTCCCGGGAATTAAGTTAGCACCTAAACTCTTATCTGTCGTTCGCCCCACAACAGCTTTGATAGGATAGCCCTTAATTTTTGGGAATTTTTTTATTCCATCGGCGGAACGAGTAAAATTTATGATTGAATTAACCCTGCCAAAATGGCGAGGTCTTTTTATTCTAAAATTAGGTATCTAAAAAAGAATTCCAACCTTGAGCTGTTAAAGGCACTTTTACATTGGCCCGTGTAATCATATGTCTACCTTCTTTGGCTGTTGTCATATGACCAATTACCGTAAAATTAGGATTGCCTTTTATTTTATTATAATCTTTCTGATTAATAGTAAAGAGAAGTTCATAATCTTCACCACCACTTAAAGCAACCATGGTACTATCAATAGAAAACTCTTCGCAAGTAGAAATTACGGTAGGATCTAGCGGAATTTTATCTTCATATAAATTGCAGCCTACCTCGCTCTGTTTGCATAAATGTAAAATCTCAGATGAAAGACCGTCACTGATATCTATCATTGATGTGGGTTTTACGCCTAAGACTTCTAATAGGGCGGCAATATCTTTTCTAGCTTCAGGCTTAAGTTGTCTTTCCACTATGTAGGAGTATGCCCCCAAATCAGGCTGGTTGTTTGGGTTGACTTTAAAAACTTCTTTTTCGCGTTCCAGCACTTGCAAACCTAAATAGGCGGCTCCTAAATCTCCAGTAACTACCAAAAGATCATCGGGCTTTGCGCCACTTCTATAAACGATTTTTTTTTCATCTCCAATACCCAATGCCGTAACACTAATAAGAAGACCTTTATTTGATGAGGTGGTGTCGCCGCCTACTAAATCAACACCATAGTGTTTAGTTGCCAAGGCAATTCCCGAATATAATTCTTCAATAGCCTCTAAAGAAAAACGATTTGAAACGGCAATAGAAACTGTAATTTGAGTCGCCGCTGCATTCATGGCATAAACATCAGAAAGATTGACCACAACTGCTTTATATCCTAAATGTTTTAAGGGAACATAGGCCAAGTCAAAATGAACCCCCTCCACCAACAGGTCTGTTGAAACAACCGTTTTCTTATTCTTAAAATCTAGAACAGCACAATCATCGCCAATACCTTTAATGGTGGTCTTATGAGTAATCTCAAAATCTTTTGACAACCTCTCAATGACGCCAAATTCACCTAATTTTTCTAGAGAAGTGGGTTCTTGGTTTCTATCTTCGAACATACTACAAAAGTAAGATGAATTCATGCAAAATTCGAATCTAATTAGCTTTATTATTAGTGCCCAAAGGTTTATTAATGAAGGAGTAGTGTTTTTCAAGATTGAGCTGTTTTACTAGTAGTGAACATAGATTTTTTATCTTTGTAAGAAGCCTAACATAAAAACCCATGAAGAAATATTTATTCAGTATACTTTTTATCTGCTTCTTGACCGCATGTGATAATAATGATGATGCACCCATGATGCCAGAAGACGGGGAGGAAGAAGAAATGGAAGTGTCTGCTATAATGCCTTGTGAAGGAGGAATGGCTGGGGCGTATCCTTGTGGTGGACTTGACTTAATTGCGAGAATTTCACTTGAAGATTTTGGTTCAACAACAGGCAACGATGTTTGGGGTTGGACCGATAGTACATCAGGAAGAGAATTTGCCCTCATGGGTCTTAACGATGGTACTGCTTTTGTAGAAATTACAGATGTAGATAATATAACCTATCTAGGTAAATTACCATCGGCGACTGTATTTAGTACTTGGCGTGATATTAAGGTTTATAATGATCATGCATTTATTGTTTCTGAAGCACGTGATCATGGTATGCAAGTATTTGATTTAACCAAATTAAGAGATGTAACTGATGCCCCTGAAACCTTTGAAGCTGACGCACGATTTACTGGTTTTGGTAATGCACATAATATTGTGATTAATGAAGACACCGGTTTTGCCTATGTAGTGGGTACGTCAAGAAGTGATGCCTTTAATGGGGGCGCTCATTTTGTCAACATTCAAGACCCACAAAACCCAATAGCAGCGGGCGGATATGGAGATAACGGCTATTCTCATGATGCACAGGTGGTTACATACAACGGAACCGATTCTGATTATACCGGCAGTGAAATTTATATTGGATCTAATGAAAATGAGGTCATAATTGCTGATGTAACTGACAAAGATAACCCGGTAAATATTTCGACAGTTACGTATCCCAATATTTCATATACCCATCAAGGTTGGTTTACAGAAGACCAGGAGTATTTTATTTTAGGGGATGAATTAGATGAGGTTGACGATGGATTTCAATCAAGAACTCTAATTTTTGATTTTAGAGATTTAGACAATCCTATTTTTTTTGAAACTTATTTAGGCACAACTAGTGCAATTGATCATAACGGTTATGTAAAAGGAGATGATTATTTTCTTGCGAATTATACGGCTGGGGTTAGAATACTTGATATTTCTGATATAGCCAATGGTAATGTCGCAGAAAGAGCTTTCTTTGATACCTTTCCTACTACTGATAATGCACAGTTTGATGGAGTGTGGAGTGTTTACCCTTATTTTCCAAGTGGTAAAATTGTTGTTAGCGATATAAATTCAGGCCTATTCATTCTTAAAGAATCCAACTAATGAAAAAGCTTTTATGTCTTCTTATTCTTGTGAGTCTGTTTTCATGTTCTGATGAAACATCAATCATAGACCTTGATCCAAATTCTAGTGTTTCATTTTTAGGAGAAGTAGAATATGTCAAAAGCTTTGGAGGCTCAGGTAATGATACAGCTCAAGCAATTATTACAACCAATGATGGGGGGTATGCTATTTTAGGATATTCAAATAGTATTGATGGCGATTTAAATGGTAAAACTTTAGCAGTAAATGACTATTGGTTATTAAAATTAGATGCTGACGGAAATTTAGAATGGTCAGAAACATATGGTGGTAGTGAAGATGACCGAGGTCAAAGTTTAATACAAACCAATGATGGGGGGTATGCCTTAACAGGTTATGCTATGAGTGCTGATGGAGACGGTAGTGTAAATAAAGGGTTTCATGATAATTGGCTTTTAAAATTAAATTCATTTGGAAAAATTGAATGGGAGAAAAGCTTCGGATTTTCAGGCCATGACCACTCTTATGATCTTTTAGAGACTAATGATGGGGGTATTTTTTTCGTTGGCTTTTTAGATATTACATCAGCTAGAGCTGATGGTAATACTGAAAAGGGCAACTCCACAACAGCACATGGTGTTGGTGAATTTTGGGGCACTAAAATTGACGATTCAGCTAATTTGCAATGGCGTGGTTATTATGGTGGTTCTAGCAATGATAGGGCCCAATCTGTAGTACAAGCAGATGATGGGGGCTATGTGATGGCAGGTTCTACTGAAAGTAATGATTTTGATATCGACAATTCTCGTGGCAGCTATGATTATTGGGTAGTTAAAGTTGATGCCTTAGGAAATTTTAAATGGCAAAACTCTTTTGGAGGTTCAGGTATTGAGAGGGCACAAGATATTGCCAATACAGCTGATGGTGGTTATGTGATAACTGGGAATACATTTAGTACTGATAAAGACATATCAACAAGTAAAGGGGAGTCTGATATTTGGTTAGTCAAATTAGATGAACAAGGTAATCTCAAATGGGATGCTTCTTTTGGAGGGTCGAGATTTGATGCGGCTCAAAGTGTTACTTTAAGTAAAGACGGAGGGTTTATTATTGCCGGCAACTCAAAAAGTAACGATCAAGATCTAAGTGCAAATGTTGGCGAAAATGATATTTGGTTGATTAAAACTGATGCCGTTGGTAAAATGGTTTGGCAAAAAACTTTTGGAGGTCAAGGGCTAGATTTTGGTTTTGATGCCCTTGAAACAGCAGATGGTTCTATAGTTTTAGTAGGTGAATCAGCGAGTGCTGAATTTAATGGTTTGCCTAATAAAGGAGGTTCAGATGCGGTGCTTATCAAAATAAATTAACACCCAACTTCTTAAAAATAAGAGTACATTTTTCTTCAAAAAAATCTTTATCATTTTGCTATAGTAGTAAACTATTGTAAAATTTGTTTTTTAAATAGTATCAAAACAGCTCAAAAGTAAGGAATGACGTATATTTGCGAACTATTTAGAATCATGCCAAATAGATTTTGGCAAGAACAAAAAACATTATGATTCAAGTATCAGAAACAGCAAAGCAAAAGGTCATTAATCTCATGACCGAAGAAGGCTTCAATGCCGAAAAGGATTATGTGCGTGTTGGCGTGAAAAGCGGCGGTTGTAGTGGTTTATCATACGAACTTGATTTTGATAATAAAGTATCAGATACAGATAAGGTCTTTGAAGATAATAATGTTCGAATAATAGTTGACAAAAAGAGCTTTTTATACTTGGTAGGTACGGTTTTAGAATATTCTGGCGGACTTAACGGTAAAGGATTTGTTTTTAACAACCCAAATGCGCAGAGAACGTGCGGATGCGGTGAAAGCTTTTCGTTGTAAAAAGCGAACTAGTAGGGTCGAAAATAATAGGAACTGTCAAGTAATAAATAGAGAAGAACAAATTACCCCTTTGGGGGTTTAAAGGGGGTTTATGGCATATACTGAAGAGGAATTAAAAAAAGAACTAGAAACCAAAGAATATGAGTATGGTTTCTATACCGATATTGAGTCGGATACTTTTCCGAAGGGATTAAACGAAGACATTGTTCGTGCAATTTCTAAAAAGAAAAATGAACCCGAATGGATGACTGAATGGCGTTTAGAAGCTTTTCGAATTTGGGAACAAATGGAAGAACCAGAATGGGCTAATGTTCACTATGAAAAACCAGATTTTCAGGCGATTAGTTATTATTCAGCGCCTAAAGCCGCAGATCCTAATAAAACTTTAGATGATGTAGACCCTGATTTGTTAGAAATGTATCGCAAATTGGGTATTTCTGTAGATGAACAAAAAAAATTGCAAAATGTAGCTGTTGATATTGTAGTCGATTCGGTTTCAGTAGCCACTACCTTCAAAAAGACCTTAGCTGAAAAGGGTATAATCTTTATGCCCATTTCTGAAGCTATTCAAGAGCATCCTGAATTGGTTAAAAAATATATGGGTACTGTGGTGCCTAAAACTGATAATTTTTATGCGGCTTTAAATTCCGCTGTTTTTACTGACGGATCATTCTGCTATATTCCTAAGGGAGTGAGATGCCCAATGGAATTGTCAACCTATTTCAGAATTAATGAAGGAGGTACAGGTCAGTTTGAACGTACTTTGGTTATTGCTGATGAAAGTAGTTATGTAAGTTATTTAGAAGGCTGTACAGCTCCGTCACGTGATGAAAATCAATTACATGCTGCGGTTGTAGAATTAATTGCTTTAGATGATGCAGAGATAAAATACTCAACGGTTCAAAACTGGTTTCCTGGTAATGCTGAAGGTAAAGGTGGGGTGTACAACTTTGTAACTAAAAGAGGTTTATGTGAAAAGAATGCTAAGATTTCATGGACACAGGTTGAAACAGGTTCTGCCGTAACTTGGAAATACCCTTCCTGTATTCTAAAGGGAAATAACTCTGTTGGTGAATTTTACTCTATCGCGGTAACTAATAATTACCAGCAAGCAGATACGGGTACAAAGATGATTCACTTGGGCAAGAATACCAAAAGTACCATCATATCTAAAGGTATATCCGCAGGTAAATCTCAGAATAGTTATCGAGGATTAGTACAAATAGGTTCTAGAGCGCAAAATGCTCGAAACTTTTCACAATGTGATTCACTATTGATGGGTAATGAATGTGGTGCGCATACTTTTCCATACATTGAAGCAAAAAATAAATCAGCCCAAATAGAACATGAGGCTACAACTAGTAAAATTGGTGAAGACCAGATTTTTTATTGCAACCAAAGAGGTATCGATACTGAAAAAGCAATTGCCTTAATCGTAAACGGCTTTAGTAAAGAAGTGTTGAATAAATTACCTATGGAGTTCGCTGTTGAAGCGCAAAAACTATTAGAAATAAGCCTTGAGGGCTCAGTAGGTTAAAAGCCCTTAACCCCAATAGAGGGGTATCTGTTTTAGGGTTATAAAATATTGAAAATGAAAAAATATCTTATCATACTTTCGCTTTTAGCTCTTGCTTTTTCGTGCAAAGAGGTAAAGAAAGAAGTCAAAGAGGAAGTAGCAGAGATGGTTAAGCCAGATGTTAAACTCTATACTTTTGATGGGGGTACTGTAATGGTAAACAATTTAGAATTGTTCTCACAAGACACGACCTATCATGGTCAAACAAAAGAGTTTGCTGATGCGTTTTATGTGATTAGTCATCCAAAAGGAAATCTAATGTGGGATGCAGGGCTTCCTGAAGGTTTAATCGCATTACCCGAACCCTTTACCTCGCCTGACGGAAATTTTACAGTATCGCGAAGAGACTCTGTAGCACACCAATTGAAATCCATAGATTTGACTATTGATGATATCGACTTTATTGCTTTATCTCATACTCATTTTGATCACAGTGGTCATGCAAATACGTTTAAAAATTCAACTTGGTTAGTGCAAGAAACAGAGTTTGATTTTATTACTAGTGAAGCATCTCAAAAGACTAACACTGATAACTATAATGCGATTAAAGAATTGACAAAAACCAAAATGCTCAATGGCGATTTTGATGTTTTTGATGATGGAACTGTGGTTATCAAATCAATGCCAGGACACACACCTGGTCATCAAGTTCTATACCTTGACCTAGTTGAAAACGGACCCACATTATTGAGTGGAGATTTGTATCATTTATATGAAAACAGAGAACATAAAAGAGTACCTATTTTCAATTTTGATGTAGAACAAACCCTAAAAAGTATGGATGCTTTTGAAGCTTTTGCTAAAGAAAAAAATGCGAAAGTGTATTTACAGCACCAAAAAGAAGATTTTAATAAAATGCCAAAGGCACCTGAATATTTAAAGTAAAAAATATGCTTAAAATCAATGATTTACATGCTAGTGTAGAGGATAAAGAAATATTAAAAGGAATCAACCTTGAAGTTAATGCAGGAGAGGTACACGCTATCATGGGGCCTAATGGTTCTGGTAAAAGTACCTTGGCCTCAGTAATTGCTGGTAAAGAAGAGTTCGAAGTTACTCAAGGGAATGTTGTTTTAGACGGTGAAGATTTAGACGATGATGCGCCTGAAGATAGAGCCCACAAAGGGGTGTTTTTATCGTTTCAATATCCAGTAGAGATTCCTGGAGTGTCTGTGACCAACTTTATGAAAACTGCCATTAACGAATCTCGAAAAGCAAGAGGTGAAGAGGATATGCCAGCCAATGAAATGCTGAAATTAATTCGTGAAAAAGCTGAATTATTAGAGATTGACCGTAAATTTTTGTCTCGTTCTTTAAATGAAGGTTTCTCAGGAGGAGAGAAAAAGAGAAATGAAATTTTTCAAATGGCAATGTTAGAACCAAAATTGGCCATCTTAGATGAAACCGATTCAGGTTTAGATATTGATGCTTTGCGTATTGTGGCCAATGGCGTGAACAAATTAAAGAGCAAAGACAACGCGGTAATTGTAATAACACACTACCAAAGGTTGTTAGAATATATAGTGCCTGATTTCGTGCATGTATTGCATAACGGTAAGATTGTAAAATCTGGTGGAAAAGAATTAGCGTTAGAATTAGAAGCCAAAGGATACGATTGGATTAAGCAAGAGGCTGCGGTTTAAATGCAGTAAGCAGTATCAGAGGGCAAATACTGCCAACAGAAACAAATATGGATTTAAAAGATAAATTAGTTTCATCCTTTATGGCGTTTGAGAATAACGTTGATATCGAACACCCTGTGCATGATCTGCGTACTGAGGCGATGAAAAATTTTGAGAAAAAAGGCTTTCCAACTAAAAAGGAAGAAGCCTGGAAGTATACGTCTTTAAACAAACTTCAAAAAATTGACTTCAGTATTTTTCCAAAACAAGAAAATACACTAGAGTATAAAGATGTCAAGAAATATTTTATTCATGATATTGATACCTACAAGCTGGTTTTTATTGATGGTATATACAGTTCAAATCTTTCTGAAACCACCCATGATGGCGTAGATATTTGTTTGATGAGTGCTGCACTTACCAAACCTATGTATAAACAAATTATTGATGTCTATTTTAATAAAGTGGCGTCAAAAGAAGAATCGTTAACTACCTTAAATACAGCATTTAGTAGAGAAGGGGCATACATTTATATTCCAAAAAATAAGATGCCCAAGAAGCCTGTTGAAATTGTACATTTTTCTACGGGTAATGAAGCTTCTTTGATGTTACAACCACGTAACTTAATTATTGTTGAAGAAAATGCTGAACTTCAAATTATAGAACGTCATCAAAGTTTGACTAAAAATGAAGTGCTTACCAATTGTGTGACTGAAATTTTCGCCGCTAAAAGTGCAAATATTGATTACTATAAGGTTCAAAACGATGCCGCCTCAGCTTCATTAATTGATAATACCTATATCAATCAAAAGAGTAGAAGTTTTGTTAACGTTCACACTTTTTCTTTCGGAGGGAAACTCACGCGTAACAACTTGAATTTCTATCAAAATGGAGAGTATATGGATTCTACCATGAAAGGGATTACTATTTTAGGACAAAGACAACATGTTGACCATCATACGTTAGTACATCACATTGAACCTAATTGTGAAAGCCACCAAGATTATAAGGGAATTTATGGCGAAAATTCAACAGGTGTTTTCAACGGGAAGATAATCGTTGATAAAATCGCGCAAAAGACCAATGCTTTTCAGCAAAACAATAATATTTTAATAAGTGATAAGGCTAACATCAATACAAAACCGCAATTAGAAATTTTTGCTGATGATGTAAAATGTTCTCACGGTTGTACTATTGGTCAATTAGATGAAGATGCTATGTTTTATTTACAATCAAGAGGAATTCCTGAGAAAGAAGCCCGCGCTTTGTTAATGTATGCCTTTGCGAATAACGTTTTAGAAAGTGTTCGTATTCCTGAATTAAAAGTTCGAATTAACAAATTGATTGCTAAGAAGTTAGGGGTTAATTTGGGCTTTGATTTGTAAATGTATGCTAATTACATTTTCTATAATTGATTACAAATTTGAAGGATTAGCTATTCGCTTGATTTGATAATTGAACCTTAATTATTCTTTATGAGAACAACGGTTAAAATTTCATTTTTACTTCTTATGTTGTTGATGGGTTGTAGTGGTGGTGGAACAAGTGATGACGATGGAGGATTACTAGACACGGTCGATTTAGGTTCTTTTGAAGGTGATTTTCAAGTGGTTAATATTCCGCAAACCAGTTTAGGATTTATAACTAATTCGAAAGTTAGTTTTAAAAAGATAGGAGATACGTTTGTTATGCTCATTATTGGCGATGATGGTTTTAATCGAGCTTATGAAGGAAAAATTACTGGTGAGGGTGCCAATTCTTCATTTCTTATGACGTTGGAAAAACAAACAAGTCCGGTAGAAAAGCCAGCAGATGGGGCGCTGTCAATTGCCAATAATATCGCTAGTATTGAAATTATTTTAGAGGATGATGAAGTTACCTTAACTAAAATCGACGGTAATGGTGATACCATAACTTTTGACCTTAGTGGAAAATTGAGAATTGCTGAAAATTTTGAAAGAAATCAATAGTCAATATTTTCGTGCAGAAACTAAAAATGGAAGCGTAAATTAATGAAAAAATTTCTGTTGATTCTAGTTCTAGTCTATTTCAATATTTGTGAAGCTCAAGAAACCCGTTTCGGTGTAAAAGCCGGATTTAATTACGCTTCGGTAGTTGGCGATTTAACGGTAGGTAATAAATTTCGTCTTTCAGGTCACGCCGGTATTTTTGTAGAAGTAGCATTCGCAGAAAATTTCAGTTTTAAACCTGAAATACAATATTCTTCGCAGGGTTTTCAATTTAGTTCTGACTTGGCTTCTATTCAAAACGGTGGATTTACTTCAGATGAAAATGATATCAGAACCAATGTACAGTTTAATTATATCGCCATACCGGTTTTAGGTAAATTTTATTTAAACGATAAAGTTGCCGTTGAATTCGGACCCCAATTTGCTTTTCTTTTAAATCAGGTAACTAAGATTAAAAATCTAGACCAACGTGATGATACCATTCCTGAAAATCGAACTTCTATTTCTGGTAATTTTCAATTAGATTATGGTGGCGCAGTAGGACTTGATATCAATTTTACTGAAAATATCTCTATTGCACCACGTTTTTATATTGGGCTTCGCAATCGATTAAATGGTCTAGGCGGCAATTTTCAAAACGTCAATGCTGCAATACAATTATCTGCAAATTATAGTTTCTAATAACTCTTAACAAACACTTAAGTGTGTTTTAACAAAATCCTGGGCTTCAATTAACAAAGCCTTAAAATCACATTGTTCATTATAAGCTTACTTTTATTTATGTCAGACAATTCGGTCAAAATAAAAAAAGTAAACAAATGAAACTAAAACTACTAATTGTAATTACAGTACTAACAGCAATTAATGGCTATTCACAAGATAATAAAACTTGGAGTATAGAAAATAATTATTCTATTGTTCCAGCAGATGGAATAGGGGGCGGCGATATTGTAATTAATTTAGGTTTAAAGTACAGATTAGTTGAAACTGGTTTTTTGCACCTAGGTCTCGGCATTGATGCAGGGTATTTTACTGAGCCGCCCTTTTTTGCGAGATTCAATACAAATGAGAATCTTTTCCTTTTGCAGCCCAAATTGGTTTCTGAATTTGATTTGCCATTTTCAAAAAATTTAAAACCCACTTTAGGTTTGGGATATAGTTTTTTTGCTGGATCATCACTAGGGTCATCTTCGTTTGGGGGGTTTAATCTTAATTTAGGACTTACTTACAACATTTCTGATAAATGGTACATTCAGTTTCAATATGATTATGTAAGCTTAAAAGAAATTGATTCAGTAGAAGGATTTAACAATTTTAGACTTGGTGTTGGATTTAGATTTTAATTAGGTAATAGTTACCTAAGGGTTGAGGATAGTAACTATCTTTGTACATCAATGCTATGACTATGTTTGATGTACATAAAATCCGAAGAGACTTTCCTATACTCACTCGTGAAGTTAACGGAAAACCCTTGGTGTATTTTGATAATGCGGCTACTTCTCAAACGCCACAACAGGTCATTGATGTGATTGTTGACTATTATCAAAACTATAATGCCAATATTCATAGAGGGGTACACGCTTTATCACAAGAAGCAACCGATAAATATGAACAAGCTCGCCAAATAATTCAAAAGCATTTCAATTCGGCAAGAGCACATGAAATTATATTCACATCGGGTACCACGCATAGTATCAATATCGTTGCTAATGGGTATTCATCTATTCTAAAAAAAGGAGATGAAATTATTGTATCGGCCTTAGAGCATCATTCTAATATTGTACCGTGGCAAATGCTCTGTGAAAGAACTGGGGCTGTGATG
Organism: uncultured Maribacter sp.; assembly: GCA_964554895.1. Taxonomy (GTDB): domain Bacteria; phylum Bacteroidota; class Bacteroidia; order Flavobacteriales; family Flavobacteriaceae; genus Maribacter_C. The sequence continues at coordinate 35,748 of CAZKQM010000009.1, forward strand.
AAAGTGATTCCTATGAATCAAGAGGGTGAATTAGTAATGCATGTTTATGATGAATTACTTTCTGATAAAACAAAATTAGTTTTCTGTAATCATATTTCGAACGCACTGGGTACTATAAATCCTATTGAAGAAATTATTGAAAAAGCACATCAAGTAGGTGCTGCTGTTTTAATTGATGGAGCTCAAGCTGCTCCGCATTTAGTAGCAGATGTTAAAGCCTTGGATGTTGATTTTTATACAATTTCGGCGCATAAAGTATGTGGCCCCACGGGGGTCGGAATGTTTTATGGTAAAGAAGAATGGTTGAATAAATTACCACCCTACCAAGGTGGGGGCGAGATGATTGCTGAGGTAACTTTTGAAAAGACTACCTATGCAGATTTACCTCATAAATTTGAGGCAGGTACACCCAATATATGTGGTGGCATCGCATTTGGGGCTGCTTTAGAGTATATGAATGCTATTGGTTTTGACGCTATTGCATCCTATGAAAATGAACTTCTCGAATATGCTACCCAAAAATTACTTGAAATAGAGGGCTTGAAAATTTATGGCACGGCTAAACAAAAAACTTCGGTCATATCCTTTAATATTAAAGATGTGCACCCGTATGATATGGGCTCTATTTTAGACAAATTAGGCATTGCAGTCAGAACAGGTCATCACTGCGCGCAACCCATTATGGATTTCTTCAATATTCCGGGTACGGTACGTGCGAGTTTCTCCTTTTATAATACTAAAGAAGAAATTGATTTGCTTATTGCTAGTGTAAAAAGAGCCAAAAATATGCTCTTATAATCAAGTTGTTATGCTTCTCTTAAAAGATTGATAACCAAACTTACTTATTGTATTTTTGTCATAGTACATTTTTCTCTTATTAGGGATTAAAAAGGGTATATGAAGATTCTAGAGATACAAGAAGAAATAGTTGATGAATTCGCCATGTTTGAAGACTGGATGCAGCGGTACGAGTACATGATTGAACTTGGTAAATCATTGCCTTTAATTGAAGACGAATATAAAACTGACGATAATATAATCAAAGGTTGTCAAAGTAAGGTTTGGGTTCATGCTGAATTAGAAGTTGATAAGCTAGTTTTCACTGCAGATAGTGATGCCATTATAACCAAAGGCATAATTGCTATTTTAATTCGAGTCTTTAGTAATCAGAAACCAGCTGATATTATAGTGGCAGATATTGATTTTATTGATGAAATTGGTCTAAAAGAGCATTTATCACCAACTCGTGCAAATGGACTGGTAAGTATGATAAAACAAATAAAATTATATGCTGTGGCGTATCAAACACAGTTGAAGTAAGTATAAAAGTTTGAAAAAATGAGTGAAGAAGTAGCTGAAAATAGTCAAGATTTGGGCGAAAAAATAGTTAAGATTTTAAAAACTATTTATGACCCAGAAATTCCTGTTGATATTTATGAATTAGGTCTTATTTATGATGTTTTGGTCAATGAAGATAATGAGGTAAAAATTTTGATGACCTTAACGTCTCCCAATTGTCCGGTTGCAGAAACATTGCCAGTTGAGGTCGAAGAAAAAGTAAAATCATTGAATGTCATTAAAGATGCTGAGGTCGAAATTACCTTTGACCCACCATGGACCCAAGATTTAATGAGTGAGGAAGCTAAATTAGAATTAGGCTTACTTTAAAAATAAAGTTAGTTTGAGAAGAGACTTTATGAATCAACTAAGAATTCTGAAATAAGATGCCTGAAGAAATCGTTAATAGAGTAGCGCAAAGCAAACTAATTACCTTTGACCTTGAGGACTACTATCCTGAAGGAGAGAGACAGGTTTTAGATATTAAAAAGTGGCTTTTTGAGGATTTAATTTTAAAGGAAAAAGAGTTCAGAGCCTATGTTTCTGAAACGGATTGGAGTCAATTTAGTGACAAATATGTGGCTATTCAATGTAGTTCTGATGCGATAATACCAGGCTGGGCATACATGTTAATTACTTCAAAATTACAACCATTTGCAAAGAAGGTGGTATACGGAAATCTAGAAGATTTAGAATCTGCAATTTTTTTAACTATTATTGAAAACATTGATGTTTCTTCATATCAGGGCAAACCCATAATTGTAAAAGGATGCACGAACAAACCCATACCATTGAATGCCTATTTGTGGATAACTGCCAAACTTCAAACTGTTTCTAAAAGTGTTATGTACGGCGAGGCGTGCTCTGCAGTGCCCCTTTACAAGCAAAGATAATTGTTAATAAGTCAATTGTTAATTTGTTAACAATTCATACATTTGCATGTAATTAAACTTTTAAACACTTAACAATTAACATTATGAAAAAATTAGTTTTTGCAATTTTTGCAGTATTCACTTTTACGTTTGTCAATGCGCAAGATGACATGGGTAAAGCAGAGGATCTTAAAGCCATGCTAGGTCCTAAGGCAGATTCGATAGCAGCAATTCAAGGTAGAATTGATGCAATTCAAGGCGAAATAGATGCCTTGCCTGGTTGGAGAAAAGGTATGTTCGGTACTATAGGAGCTAACCTTTCAGGAGCCAATAATTGGTACCAACAGGCAGCACCAAATAATTCTGCAGGTAACATCGGAATAGGTGTGAATGGATTTGCCAATTTGAAGCAAGAGAAATATTTCTGGAATAATGCATTGAACATTAACCTACAGTGGGTTAAACTAGATGATGAATCTATCGATACAGATAGTGATTCTTTTAATGGCACTACTGATGTGCTTAACATTTCATCTCTTTTTGGATATAATTTAAGTCCGAAATTTGCACTTTCAGCGTTAGGCGAGTACAGAACGTCAGTTATAAATAGCTTTAATAATCCAGGCTATTTAGATATTGGTGTTGGTGCTACATGGTTGCCAATTGATGGTATGGTTGTGGTCATCCACCCTTTAAACTATAATTTTGTTTTTGCTGATGCAGATTCTGTTTTCGAATCTTCAACAGGGGCTAAAATTGTTGTAGATTATACAAGACAGTTAGGGGCAGTTAGCTTTAAAACTAATTTCTCAACCTTTCAAAGCTATAGGAGCGGAGATCTTTCAAACTGGACATGGACAAACTCTTTTGGTTATACCTTATGGAAGGGAATTGGTTTAGGATTTGAATTTGGTTTAAGAGGTAATAAACAAGAATCATTTACATTCGGTGAAAACCCAGGTGCTACTTTAGCCGACACTGATGCTAATACACAAAGCTATTGGTTATTTGGCTTGAATTATTCTTTATAGAGAACAGTTAAGCTTATAAATAAAGAAAGTCCCGCACTATGCGGGACTTTTTTTGTTAAGTAGGAATCTTCAAATTTGGTTGAAATTTAAAATAAACTTTAGCTTTTCGGTTAAGAGTAGTTTAATTTGGGATTAACGCTAAACTCAAATACATGACTAAAGTAATCTGTGACTATAATTTTTATAAACTTTTGTTGTGAAGTTGACCACTTATGTTGTGAAAGAATCTTAAATATGTGGTCTAATCGATGAACTGCAATAGTTTATAGGGCTATTAAGGTGCAAAAATATAAAAGCCTTAAATTAACTTCAAGGCTTTTATAATACTAAGTAGGGTTTAATTCTTTAAAATTTTGTCTTTGGGAAAACAAAATTGTAGCTAAGGTTTAAGTTCAGGGTTTAATTTGGGGGAAACACTAACACTTAATTACAATGTAAAGATAAGTTAGGTTCGCAGTTTTTCTAAATTATTGTTGTGAAGCAAGACCCAGATGTTGTGAAAAATATGAGTGGTTAACTTTCTTCGATGAACGGCACTATGCGTATTAAAACAGATTAGTATTCATCAAGGTTTTCAGGGTACAAAAAGTTGTTATATGGGAAACGAGTGACATGAATGTCGCGAACTTCATTATAAACTCTTTTTCGAAACTCAATTAAGTTTTCTTTATTTAAAGCCGAGATAAATATAGCGCGATCTCCCACTTTGTCCATCCAAGTATTTTTCCATTCGGTAATGGTAAAATGTTTGCTCGTTTTTTCTGTAATCAAATCATCATCTTCAATAGTTTCATGTTGATATTGATCAATTTTATTAAAAACTAAAATAGATTTCTTTTCTGAACTTTTAATTTCTGCTAGAATTTTATTTACAGCATCTATTTGTTCTTCAAATTGAGGGTGCGAAATATCAACCACATGTAATAGCAAATCTGCTTCTCGAACCTCATCTAAGGTACTTTTAAAACTCTCAATAAGTTGTGTAGGTAACTTTCTAATAAAACCCACAGTATCACTCATTAAAAAAGGCAAATTGCCTAAAACAACTTTGCGCACAGTTGTATCTAAAGTGGCAAAGAGCTTATTTTCTGCAAAAACATCACTTTTACTAATAACATTCATCAAAGTTGATTTACCCACATTGGTATAGCCAACCAAGGCAACACGTACTAAAGCACCTCGATTACCCCGCTGTGTTGCCATTTGTTTATCAATCTTGGTCAACCTTTTTTTGAGTAATGATATTCTATCACGCACAATTCTACGATCCGTTTCAATTTCGGTTTCCCCTGGCCCGCGCATGCCTATTCCCCCTTTTTGGCGTTCAAGGTGTGTCCAAAGTCCTGTTAAGCGCGGTAACAGAAATTCATATTGCGCTAATTCAACCTGAGTTCTTGAATAGCTAGTTTGTGCTCTTTGTGCAAAAATGTCAAGTATTAAACTGGTACGATCAATGATTTTGCAGCGCAATTGCTTTTCAATATTACGTTGTTGTGCCGGACTTAGTTCATCATCAAAAATTACAGAACCAATTTCATGAGTTTCCACAAAATTTTCAACCTCTTTCATTTTACCACTGCCAATAAGGGTTTTAGGGTTGGGCGTGTTCATACGTTGTACAAAACGTTTTTTTACTTCTCCTCCTGCGGTATAGGTCAAGAATTCAAGTTCATCAAGATATTCAGTAACCTTCTCTTCATTTTGGTCACGGTTTACAACACCTATTAAGACCACACTTTCATAGTCAAATGATTTTTTTTCAAACATAGATTTCGCAAAGTGCAAATTTAGGAATTAGAAAACTAGTTATCTTTGTATTTTATAGACATAAACGCCTAAAAATGCTTTTTTCATTTTTAAAGAAAAAACAAATTGAAAATCTATTTGCAGTAGGTTTTTACAATTTGGAAAATCTTTTTGACACCATAGACGATCCTGATACCCTAGATGATGATTTTACCCCGAAAGGAATTAAAAAATGGTCAAATAAAAGATACCAAAGAAAGCTTTTTAAACTTGCCAAAACTATTTCAGAGGTAGGTAAGGGTACAGCCAGTAAATTTCCGGTGGTTATGGGTATTGCTGAGGTTGAAAATGCCACAGTAATCAAGGATTTGTTGGCTAGTAAACCCCTGCAAAATGCCAATTACGGATTTGTACACTATGATTCTCCTGATGAACGTGGCATTGACACAGCCTTGATTTATATCAAAGATAATTTTGAAGTATTACATTCTGAACCAATCACCTTGCTTGTATATGAAAAAGATGGAACTCGTGATGCGACTCGAGATATCCTATACGTACACGGAAAATTAAATGGCGAAGCGGTCCACGTTTTTGTTAATCATTGGCCTTCTCGAAGAGATGGTCGTTCTGAAACGAGTTTTAAAAGAGTCAAGGCAGCCGAGTTAATTCTTGAATTTATGAAGAAGATTGAATTGAATGAGGCCGCGCCAAATTATATTATTATGGGCGATTTTAACGACGGACCTGAAGATGAAAGTATTCAAAAATTGATGCAAACAAATCAATTGTATAACCCCATGGAAAAGTTGATTACGCCAAAACGAGGCAGTGCTAACTATAAAAATTCATGGTCATTATTTGATCAAATATTGGTATCTCATAATTTCCTAAATTATGAAAAAGGAACACATAGCTTTAAAAATGCGAACATTTTTGATGAAAAGTTCTTGACAGAATTTGAGGGTAAATATAAAGGCAATCCATATCGCACCTATTCAGGTAAGAAGTATATTGGGGGGTATAGCGATCATTTTCCAGTTTATATTCAATTGAAATTGAACTAGAGGGCTTATATTTTTTTTACTTCGCTATCATGTATTAAATCATCATTTCGTAATCTGAGATATACTTGAGCCGTGGTAACTACATCTAACTCACAGTAATTGATGATGCGGTCTACGTCTTTTTCATTGTAGTATACGTCTCGAACCATACTACCATCAATGTCCACTTTAGGAGAAGGAATTCCTAAAATATTAGCCAATAGTTTCAAAGACGTAAAATGCTTGTAATCGCCAAATTTCCATAATTCCATAGTATCTAAATGCGGAATCTCCCATGGTTTTTTTCCAAATAAATTCAATTTATAGGGGAGTTCAATACCGTGAATAATCATTCTTCTGGCGATATAAGGTATATCAAACTCTTTAACATTATGTCCGCAAAGCAGGTGCTTATTTTTACTAAAATGATTAATCAATAACGATTTAAATTCCTTCAGCAATTTTTTTTCTTCACCATGAAATGAGGTTGTTCTAAAGGATCTGACATCTCCTTTAAAATTAAAATAGCCCACAGAAATACAAATAATTTTACCAAATTCAGCCCAAATACCTGCACGCTCATAAAATTCTTCAGGTGTAAATTCATCCTTTCGTTGATATTTAGATTTTTGAGCCCATAAGTCCTTTTTTTCATCATCTAATTCGTCAAGACCTTCTTTTTCAGGAACGGTCTCAATATCTAAGAACAAAATATTTTCAAGTTCAACTCTATTCAACATTTTGATTTGATTGATAAAATTGGTTTAGAATTCTAAGCTCATCATATTCTGAAATATCGTATTGGGTATTACCAAATGCCGTATAATTTTCAAAACTGAAATATTCGTTGGTCAATATTGCCTTGACTTTATCAATAACAGTGATGCCTAACGAATTAAGAATTTTGCCTGCGCGAAACCTGTTATAGTAAAATTTTTCTTTTTCATTTTTGTTGAAGGCTGCTTCAATATCAATCCCGGTTATGGCATCGAGAGTATTTAAAGTATTTCGCTCACCTAAATATTTCAGTATTGCTAAAGACGGTAAATTCATTTTAAGAAAATTCTTAATAAATATACACACAAATTTGTAGTTGAATATTTTCGTTTAAATTTTACAGCCTGAAAATTCAACAGCACATTTGGGTTGCCATTCATCGAAATAAGGGTTTGCATCGCAATATAGGTTCATTCTAAATCGTTGATTAAAAGTTTTCTAATAGCTTCAAAACTCCCAAATATGAAATCTTATTTTACTAGAATTTATCTTTTAGCTCTAGTTTTTTTTATGAGCCTTGCCTTTTCATGCAGCAGTGAATCTGCTCTTGAAGAAATATGTGTTGATGCAGGTACATTTTTATTTGATGAAAAAGACGGATACATCAATATTGAATTTGAAAATGCAGATTTTTCAGGCGATTGGAAATTGAAGAACAGCGGTGCTACTTCTGGAAAAGGATATATGGTTTGGGAAGGAGAACAATATCTTCACAGACCAGAGGTAGGCTTTGCTAATTATACCATCAGAATTCAAAATCCAGGGACTTACAGATTTGTTTGGAACTCAGCAGTTTTAACAGGAACTAACGGCACCGATCATAATGACACCTGGCTACGTTTTGCAGATGCGGATAATTTTTATGGGTCAAAGAATGAAAATGAGCGTGTGTACCCAGAAGGAACTGGCAAAAGTCCAAATCCGGCAGGAGCGTCACATGATGGTTGGTTTAAAATATACCGAGGAGGCGATGATTTAGACTTTAAATGGCAATCAAGCACCAATGATCATGATGCACATAATATTTATGTTGAATTTCACAATGCAGGTGAATATACTATGGAAGTAGCCCCGAGATCCTCAGGTCACGGTATTGATAATTTTGTTCTTTTCAAGGATATGGAATTCGATGCGGCTATCTCAGAAGAGAATGCTAACAGCCAAATAGACTGTATTAATTAAGCAAAAAGTGATTGTTGTTTAACAGGATTTTCATGATCCAACAACCATTTTTTTCGGTGTAAACCTCCGGCATAGCCTGTCAATGATCCATCACTGCCAATCACTCTATGACAAGGAATCGCAATCGCAATCGGATTTCTTCCGTTGGCACTAGCAACAGCTCGAATTGCTTTGACATCACCTAAAATTTTAGAAAATTCTAAATAGGAGAGTGTTTTACTATACGGAATCTCTAATAAACCCTTCCAAACTTTCTTTTGAAACTCAGTTCCTTGTGGGTTCATGACAAAGTCGAATGTTTTTCTTTCGCCTTTAAAATATTCTTGAAGTTGATTAACAGCTTCTTGTAATGTTTCAGGTATAATTTCTGTAATTGTTTCTTCAGTATCTAAAAGCGTAATGGCAACAACTCCTTTTTCATCGGCTTTTAGCTCGGCAATACCTAAGGGAGTTCGAATACGTGCTGTTTTCATGAACTAGAGTTTTAACAATCATCTTTTGAAACATCTGTTTCATTGGTAATAATTCCTGTTTCACGTGCACGGGTTTCCCATTTTTTACGCGCTAAATGTTGAAGATCGGCGACATTGTCACTTTCATCCATAATCTCTAAACCTAATAAAGTTTCAATTACATCTTCCATGGTTACTAGTCCGCTGACCGATCCATATTCATCAACTACTAAGGCAATATGCTCTCTTTTACCCACAAACAATTCAAATAAATCAGGTATGGGCGTATTACGCTCAACAACTTGTATTTCTCTTTTAATATCTTTTAAATTTTTAGTACCGTTACCATTCACTAATTCTTCAAGAATATTATCCTTTAAAACAAAGCCCTTGATGTGATCTTCTTTTTCACTGAAAACAGGAATACGAGAAAATCTCATTTTTGAGTTAGCATCAAAAAACGATTGAATAGTATCTGTTTCATTCGCAATTTTCATTACCGTTCTTGGTGTCATTACGTGCTTCACGAGTACTTCATCAAACCGAAGCAAATTTTTGATTATGGTACTTTCTGATTCTTCAAAAACACCATCTTCTTCGGCAATATCTGCCATTGCAGTAAAATCTTCTCTACTAAGTGCACTGCCATGATGTCCTTTGCCGCCAACTAATCTGGTAAACAATTGTAAAATCCAAAGTAAGCCAGTGTATTTTAAGAAAAGCACCATGAGGGTTAAGGTTTTGGCTGTAAAATTAGCTAAGCCTTTCCAGTAGGTAGCCCCTATGGTTTTCGGTATGATTTCAGATGCCACCAAAATCAAAATAGTCATGATAGTTGAAACCACGCCCACCATTAAATCTTCAGTAAACTCTATGCCAAAAACAGACCGAGGCGATGTACCATACAATTGCGCATAGGCGGCTTTTGCTTGAACCCCAACAAGAATGGCACCTACCGTATGAGCGATGGTGTTAAGGGTTAAAATAGCAATTAAGGGCTTGTCAACGTCAGCTTTTAAAGTTTCAAAAGTCTCTGCGTAAGCCTTGCCTTCTTTTTTCTTGACACTAATAAATGTAGGCGTGATACTGAGTAAAACAGCCTCTAGTATAGAACATAAGAATGAAAAGAAGATAGATATGAATGCGTAAAAAAGTAGTAATCCCATAGTATTTTAATATGCGACTAAGATACCAAAAAACAAGAGCTATTTTTCGCTTATTCTGAAGTTATACCTGCTTTGTAGAAAACTTGTTGTAATGAAGCCCGTATATTTAGGGTATATAAATTTCTATGTAGACGGGTTGGTTGCACCCTATTTGATAAGAAAATGAAAACTAATTTTGCTTCAGGATCGGCCCAAACAAAAGTGCCAGTAAAACCACTATGACCAAAACTTTCAGTACTTGCTTCTGGCGCTGGGTATGCTTTTGAAAGAGGTAAGCTAGAATTGTTGACTAAAGGTTTGTCAAAGCCTAAACCTCTTCGGTTGTCATTTTCTTTAAATTGAACTTTACTAAACTCTTTAAATGTCTTTCTTGATATGTACTGTTTGTGGTCGTAGCTACCATATTGTAAATACATTTGCATGATTTTAGCTAGATCTTCTGCTGATCCAAATAAACCCGCATTACCAGAAATGCCTCCTAATAAAGCGGCATTTTCATCATGTACCCAACCTCTTACAACGCCTTTTCTAAAGAGTGTATCTTTTTCTGTAGGAACAATATTATTCGTATAATTTTTTAATTCGGGTAAAAACCCTAACGTTTTTGCCCCTAAAGGACTATAGAAATTTTCTTGAAGATAACTTTCATATGATTGCCCAGTGAGTTGTTCAATAAGCTTCGGAAAAATTAAAAATGTCAGTCCGGAATAGGTGTATTTTTTTTCTCCAACGGATGATTTTTCAATCGCCCGAAACATTTTTTTGTAGAAGGTATTGCGAACATAAATACCATTATACGCTTGTTTTGAAAATTTATTTTTTCGGGAAGTCTTGATATAACGCTTTTTTAAACTGCCATCTTTTTTTAGCACTTCATTTAAAAAAACAATATACGGTTTCAGACCTGCTTGATGGGCTAAAATTTCTCTTAAGGTAATGTTTTTTTTGTCTTCTATTTTTTGCCAAGATTTCCAATACGTACTAAAAGGTTTGTCTAATTCTAATTTACCTTCATCAATGAGTTTCATTAGTGCTGGTAAGGCTGCTGTTATTTTGGTAACCGATGCCAAATCATAGATGTCTGTTAAAGCAACGGCTTGAAGATTATCATAGGTATGATAACCATAGGCCTTATGAAAGATGATTTTTGAGTTTTTAACCACGAGAAGCTGCGCTCCTGGAAAAGCAATTTGCTTAATGCCCGCTGACATTATTGAATCTACTTGGCTATATATGAAAACAGAATCTAATTGAACTTCTGAGGGGTGGCCATAGGTTAATTCGGCAACAGTATCAAGGTTTAATTGAACTTCACTACCCTCTTGTGAATAGGCGGTGCAAATAAATATACCAAAAAGTATAAATAATTTTTTTCGCATATCTAAAAGATACAAAATTCAAGAATTATTGGATCAATTCAGCGCTTAAATTTGATATGCCGTGATGTTAGTAATACCAAAAAACTATTAAACCATTAAACGAACAGCATCTTTGGCAAAGTAACTGGCGATGAAATTAGCACCTGCTCTCTTAATTGAGATCAGCTGTTCCATCATGACTGCATCATGATCAAGCCATCCTTTTTCAGCCGCAGCTTTTAACATTGCATATTCGCCACTTACTTGATACACAGCAATAGGTATATCAACTTCGTTTCTAATTTCACGAACAATATCAAGATAGGCCAGTCCGGGTTTGACCATTACTATATCAGCACCTTCATCAATATCTTGTTGCACTTCGATAATGGCTTCATATCTATTTGCAGAATCCATTTGATATGTTTTTTTGTCTTTGGGTACATCTTGTACGTCAGCAGGAGCAGAATCTAATGCATCGCGAAACGGGCCATAAAAGGCACTCGCATATTTAGCGCTATAACTCATTATTCCTGTATTGACATGACCTTGATCTTCTAAAGCTTCCCGAATACTGAGAACGCGACCATCCATCATATCGCTAGGTGCGACAAAATTGGCTCCTGCATCTGCGTGACTGACGCTCATTTCGGCAAGTACATCTACGGTCTCATCATTGACAATTTGACCGTTTTTTACAATACCATCATGGCCAAATGATGAATAAGGATCTAAAGCCACATCAGTCATTACTAACATGTCAGGACAAGCATTTTTGACCGCTTTAATTGCGCGCTGCATGAGTCCGTCTGGGTTTAAAGCCTCTGTGCCTTTATTATCTTTTAAATCGTCAGGCACTTTTACAAAAAGTAGCACGGCACATAGCCCCATACTCCATAATTCTTTTACTTCTTTTTCAAGAATATCTAAACTCATTCTGTAATAGTCTGGCATAGAGGCAATTTCTTCTTTGACTCCTTTTCCTTCTACCACAAAGAGGGGTACTAAAAAATCACTGGGCGTTAAAATGGTTTCACGTACCAAATTGCGAATCGATTCATTAGCTCTTAAACGTCTATTTCTTTTTAATGGAAACATAATAGTATATGTTAGTGTTAAAACCTTTTTTATTTTATAATTCTATACCCACTCTTTCGGGGTTTTTAAAACCGCTAATAATTTTGCCTCCTCACTTCCTTTTTCTGGCTGATGATCATAACGCCATTGCACATGCGGGGGTAAACTCATTAAAATACTTTCAATGCGCCCATTGGTTTTAAGGCCAAACAAAGTGCCCTTGTCATGAACCAAATTAAATTCAACATAGCGCCCTCTTCTAATTTCTTGCCAATCGCGTTGAAGCGTTGTAAATTCGGTATCTTTACGTTTTATAACGATAGGTATATATGATTCTAAAAAGCTATTTCCAACCTCGGTAACATAATTATACCAATCATTCATGCTCATTTCTTCGGTTGCCTTACAATAGTCAAAAAAGAGTCCACCAACACCTCTAGCTTCATTTCTATGTGTATTCCAAAAGTATTCATCACAACGTTTTTTATACTTAGAATAAAATTCTGGATGATGCGCATCACAAGCTTTTTTACAAACCGTATGAAAATGAACAGCATCTTCTTCAAAAAGATAATAGGGCGTTAAGTCTTGTCCGCCACCAAACCACTGGTCAATGATAGCACCGTCTTTATCATACATTTCGAAATAGCGCCAATTAGCATGCACGGTGGGTACCATCGGATTTTTTGGATGCAGCACCAAACTTAATCCACAGGCGAAAAAATCTACGTCTTCTACACCAAAATACGTTTGCATGCTTTTGGGTAATTTACCGTGTACTCCTGAGATATTGACACCTCCTTTTTCGAAAATCTTTCCGTTTTCGATAACCCGAGTTCTACCACCGCCACCTTCAGGGCGTTTCCAGATATCCTCTTTGAATTTTGCAACGCCATCAATTTCTTCAAGTTTTGAAGTAATCGAATCCTGCAGTTCTTGTATGTATGCGAAAAAATTATCTTTCATAACTTAGGCATAACGTTCATATAATTCCATATTCAAAGCTTTTTCATTAGGTGGCGTAAAAGATTCTACTAAAACTTTTTGCCATCTAAAGCCACATTTTTCTGCCACGCGAATACTAGCTTTGTTTGATTTATGAGCAATGATTTGAAGGGTACTTAATTGAAGTTCTTCAAAGGCCCATTTTGAAATGGCATTAACGGTTTCTGTCATATAACCGTTTCCTTCTACTTGATAGCCTAGGGCATAAGCAAGCTCTCCTTGCTTTTTATCCCAATCTAGTTCTTTTACATAAATCAGCCCTAGTATTGAACGATGCTCTTTTCCCTTTAAAACAAAAAGAAATTCTTCTTTAGCATCGAATTCTTTGACTTTTGTTTCAACGAATACGCGAGATAAATCAGGGGTCAAATTTTGAGCCAAGGTGAGCGGAAAAAATCGTTGTAATCGTTCAGCATTTGCTACGCAAAAATCACAAATACGCCATGCATATTTTTCATGTATGGCATCAACGTAGTAATTTTCAAATTCAAACATGATTTTTTCTTTTCTTAGTTTGAGTAAGAATTTCCTCTTTGGGGGCTAGGGGGCCGTATACTCTTTTACCGCATCAATAAAGGCTTTCGCATTTTCTAAAGGTACGGTGGGTAAAATACCATGTCCTAAATTGACTATATAATTATCTTTTCCAAACTCATTAATCATTTGGGTAACCATCTTTTTAATTTCTGCAGGAGGCGAGAACAAACGCGAAGGGTCAAAATTACCTTGAAGAGTGATTTTTCCTCCAGATAAATAACGTGCGTTTCGCGCAGAGCAGGTCCAATCAACACCTAAAGCTGAAGCTCCAGATTTTGCCATATCGCCTAAAGCGAACCAGCATCCTTTGCCAAAAACAATAACTGGTGCATCGTCTTTTAAAGCGTCAACGATTTGCTGAATATACTGCCATGAGAATTCTTGATAATCAGTAGGTGAAAGCATACCACCCCAAGAATCAAAAACTTGAACGGCATTAACCCCTGCTCTTACTTTCGCCTTTAAATAGGCAATAGTAGTATCTGTAATTTTTTGCAATAATGAATGAGCAACTACTGGTTGCGTAAAGCATAATTCTTTGGCTTTATCAAAATTTTTGCTGCCTTGTCCTTGAACACAATAGCAAAGTATCGTCCAAGGTGAACCAGCAAAACCTATAAGCGGCACTTCATCATTCAACTTTTCTTTAGTAGCTTTAATAGCTTCCATAACATAGACCAAAGCATCTTCAACATCTGGAATGATAACAGAATCTAAATCTTTTTGAGACCGAACAGGATGAGGTAAATACGGACCAAAATTGGGTTTCATTTCTACCTCAATATTCATTGCTTGCGGAATGACTAAAATATCAGAAAATAAAATAGCAGCATCCATACCGTATCTACGGATGGGTTGCACGGTAATTTCAGATGCTAATTCAGGAGTTTGACAGCGTGTAAAGAAATCATACTTCGCTTTGATTTCCATAAACTCAGGAAGATATCTACCCGCTTGACGCATCATCCAAACTGGAGGTCTTTCAACAGTCTCTCCTTTTAATGCTTTTAAAAATAAATCGTTTTTAATCATATCTTTTTGCCATTACTGCGAAAGCAGAAATCTTTTATTTTAAGTAACTTTTTTGCACTCTTTGCCATCTCTAATGACAGTTCCCCCCTTTGGGGGCTAGGGGGTTCCATTTACTAAATCAATCAAACTCTCAGTATCAGGTATTTTGGCAACCCTTACATCTTTAAAATGTTTACGTGCTTCAGTGGCGGTTGTTTCGCCAATGCAATACGCAATTTTATCAGCCTTGTTATTTAATAAATAGCTTTCAATAGTTGACGGACTATAAAATAGAACACCTTCAACGCTAGCGTCAATGGTAACCGAATCTAACTTTGTTTTGTAGGTTTCAATTTCGGTAACCTCAATACTATTTTTCTTTAACAAATCAGGCAAATCATCTAAACGAATGTTACTACAGAAATAAGTTGCTTCAGTACCCTCTAAGTAATCTACTAGGTATTCAGCAAGTTTCTTGGCGCTTTTTTCCATATGTTTAACCTGGCCTATTTTTTGCTCGATCAATCGTCGTGTTTTGCGCCCTACACAATAGATGTTCTCAAATTTTAAATCTTGAGAAGAAACCATAGTTAATATTGATTCAACCGCATTTTTACTGGTAATAACTACGTTGCGAATAGGAGCTTTTAATAGTTTTGTCGGAATTCTTGAGGGACTAATTTTTACAAAATCAGCAGAATCAACTTTTAGTTTATCGTTGAATAATTGTACTTGATCTTTAGTTATTTTTTTGGTTGAAAAAATAGTGGTTTGGGGCTCAACATTTTGCATTTCGCTCATTAAACGTTTGCCTCCTCTACTTAAAATACTATTGGCACAATCTTTCGCTAAGTTTTGATGATTACCAAACCCTGCCGTAAACTCAGATTCTAGTCTTTTCGTTCCGTCAACAGTTAGTAAAACACCTTTAAGGGTTATTTGTTTATTTTCAGCATCAATTTTCGCTAAAGCTCCAATAGGTGCAGAACAGCCACCCTCTAGTAATCTTAGGAACTCACGTTCTATAGAGGTGCATATTTCAGTAGGTTCATGATTCAATTGCTGACATGCGGTAATGATGTCTTCATCTTCTTCTTTAGCAACCACTACAATAGCACCCTGAGCAGGTGCCGGAACCATCCAAGTAAGTCCTATGGTGTCTTCGGGGTTTAAGTTGATGCGGTTTAAACCAGCAGCGGCAAATATCGCTCCGTTCCAGTCATTGGTATTTAATTTCTCAAGTCTGGTATTAATGTTTCCTCTTAAATCAACAATAGTATGGGTTGGATACCGATGTAGCCATTGCGCCTTTCTTCTCAGACTTCCTGTGGCAATAACGGCATCTTTTTCAGCTAGAAATTCTTGATTCTTTTTGTAAGCTAAAATATCGAGATAATTTGCTCGCTCTAAAACTGCTGTTTGAACAATACCATTAGGTAAGGCTGTGGGCACATCTTTAAGTGAATGTACAGCAATATCGATTTCGCCTTTTAGCATGGCGACATCTAAGGTTTTCGTAAAAATACCCGTAATTCCTAATTCGTATAACGGTTTGTCAAGAACCAAATCACCAGTTGATTTTACCAACACTAATTCTGAATCAAAACCTAAAGTTTTCAGCTGATCTTTAACGGTATTTGCTTGCCAAAGTGCTAACTCACTTTCTCTTGTTCCTATGCGAATTATTTTATTCATTTAGAGCATCGATTTCAAGTTGAAAGATTTTTTTTAGCAATTCAAGACTGTGATTGGCGTCTACCGTATCGTCTTTGAGGTGGTTCGCAAATTGCTTGGTTATCTTTTGAATAATTCGGTTTGATATAATATCCGCTTGATCCACGCTGAAATCCTTTTGTTTTTTTGACTGATAATCAATCTCTTCATCTTTAATAGCGCTTAACTTTTGCTTCAAAGCTTTAATTACAGGAGCAAATTTTCGTGTTTCTAGCCATTTGATAAAATCTTCCTTAATTTCTTCATTGATGGCTTCAGCTTGCGGAATAAATTGCTTTCTACGCTCAAGAGTTTCATCTGTTATTTGCGAAAGATCGTCTAAATGAACGGTGGTAACCAAGTCCAATTCCTTGACGTCATCCGCTACATTTTTAGGAATTGATAGATCTAAAATTAATAGGGGTTTCTTGGTGTGTATCAAGCTTTTAGTAATGGTTGGTTTCTGAGCGCCAGTGGCAACCACTAAAACGTCTGTAGTACGAATTTCAGTCTGTAGATCTCCATAATCTTTAACCTCTAAATTAAACTTACCTGCTATTTCTTCTGCCTTTGTTTTCGTTCTGTTGATGAGCGTAATTTCAGAATTTTTGGTATGTTTTATGAGGTTTTCACAGGTGTTTCTACCAATTTTTCCTGTACCAAAAAGTAAAATTTTCTTATCGGATACATCCGGTACATTTTTGAGAATGTATTGTACTGAAGCGAAAGCTACTGAGGTAGCTCCTGAAGAGATTTCAGTCTCTGTTTTAATGCGTTTACTTGCTTGAATTACAGCATTACATAAACGTTCAATAAAAGGGTTTGCAAGGGCTATTTTTTTAGAGCGGTTAAAACTCTGTTTGAGTTGACTAATAATTTCAAAATCACCTAAAATTTGACTGTCAAGACCTGTACCTACTCTAAAAAGATGGCTAATAGCATCATTGTTTTTATACACATAGGCAACCTTTTGAAATTCTTCAACGGTACCTAAAGAATGTTCACAAAGTAATTGGATGAGTTGAAATGGATGCTTTGCAAAACCATGCAGTTCAGTACGATTGCATGTTGAAGTTACCAAAAGACCATCAATGCCTGATTCTTTTGCTTGAAGCAATAGGGTATTCATTGCGAAACCATCTAAATTGAATTTACCTCGAAGCTCAGCATCAGCCTTTTTGTAATTTAGGCCAATGGTGTAGAAAGAGTTGAACTTGGATATATGATATTCTTGCATGCAAAAATTTACATCAGCAAAAATAAGTCGGTACTTTTGTTAAAAATAACGCTAAAAGTTCAATTAATAACGGTGCGCGTTTTTTTAGATGTAATTCTCAAATAATCAGCTGAATTGCATTAAATTTGTAGGAAATACTGCATTTGACAAGTATTTTATTTATAACGTTTCTAAATAAATGGTTTTAATTTCTGTTGCTTATGAACTTTAAAAATATCGCTGTAGGGTCATTT
>CAZKQM010000010.1:0-52194 GCA_964554895.1 uncultured Maribacter sp.
CAGAGGTGGTTCACTTTAATCCGCCGCAGGTGGTATACTATGTCCGTTTTTTGCACTCAATATCGTGAACATAATCACAATAAAAAATCTCGTGTAAAATTAAAAATGACCAAAGGGTAATAACTAAAAACTTAATAAAATGGCGAAAGGAAGAAAGTGTCCATATTGTAAAGCCACCATGTATGCAGATTCAGAAAAGAAGGAGCCTATGGGTAGTACGGTAGTCTATATATGTAGAAATAACATGTGCAAGCATACTGAAAAGACATTTGAAAGTAACTAGCTATTGAGATATAAGCAAAAAATGTAGAATCGCTCTTACAAAATACCCAGAATGTTATTAAACTATTAAGAAGGCAATAATTGTATTTACCATTGCTACTATAGGGTTAGTTGATCAATGCTATGCAAACTGGGGCGATTATAGAATAAAATTATTCGCTTTTTATGTGATTTGAAATACTAGAAACTTCAAAAACTAAACCAATCATCATGGAAGAAATACTATACTATGTAATGCAATTCAGTGTAATTATCATACAAATTTTAGTGATACTCTTTTTCCTTAGAATTTTATTTTTAAGGGGGATTAAATTTTTTCATTCGCATTGGAATACGCTTATTAATTCGTTTGAATATTCTACTGAAGAATTTTATAAAAGATATAAGAAAGAGCTATTAAGTCATGGAGTAAGTGGTGTAACGACGGCTAGCGTATCACTTCGTGAGGGAAATATATTTTCCAATAAAAGAAGATATCTGAGAATTAAATGGAAAGAATTTCAATATGACATTTGTGCTGCCCCGTTTGGAGATGGTTTTTTTGTGTCATGGTGGCTGTTGGATAGAGCAACATGGATTCAAGTATTAATCAGTTTGATTCCATTTATTGGACGATGGTTGATTCGCAAATTATATCCAACTACCTATTACAAAATAGATACGGCCTCCATGATGATGCGTTATTGTCATCAAACCGCATTGCGGGTTATTGACGATATAACGGACGGGCAAGGAGTTCGTAAAATGACCGAAGATGAACGCAAACCAATTCTTAACGACATCTTTAATCGTTAAACATGAGCTTGACAGCGAGCGAACAGGCCACTGTTAATTTCTATGAATGGGATCATCTTGGGCGAGGATACCATTTATTCGATGAACAGGTAGATATTGAACCAACATATCGACCGTTTCAACATACCGTTGTTTCAGAGAGAAAATATATAGATGATGGTAAAGTGCCTAATGTATTTTCTCAAATCGCGAATCTTTTTAAAGAAAAAAAACCACAGAAACAGGAAGTTAGAAAGCCTAAAATAAGAGCCAACAAAAATCAGTATAGTGAACTGAACACAGGGTTTTCTCTACATTTCAAAAGAGGACAAGAAATCACTTGTCTCAATTCGATGGGATTCATAAGTACTATGTCCTATTCTGAAGCACATATTTCATATGAAATACTTGGAACGTATGATGAAATTACCATTCGATTTATATGTTCAGAGGAAGACAAACTTAGGATCGAATCTCAGTTAATATTTTATTTTCCTTCCGTTTTCCTCAAAGAGGTAAACGCGGATAACCTGCCTTTTAATATCAATGAATCCATAGCCATATGTGATTTCGGACTTAATGATGAGACTGCTTGTCCATTGGCAATGCCAACATCATTTGCAATTGACCCATTGACATCGATTATTGCTACAATGGATAATCTCCGACATAGTGATGTTGCCCTATTTCAAATCATATTCAAAGGAGCTACTGCTCCGTGGGCACGGGATATCCAATACTCTGTTTCTGATGGAATGGGAGGCAGTTTTTTTTCCAACAGTCCAGAGATGACCACTCATGCAAAGAAGAAGGTATCCATGAGTCTATTCAGCTGTGTTGTTCGCATTGCGGCACAAGGCAATACAAAAGAACAAAGTTCATATTTGGCAACGCAACTAACGAGCAGTATAACGACTATCTCTTCCTCGGAACAAAACAAGTTGATTCCCCTATCAAACAAGGGATACGATTACCACAACCACCTGAATAATGTATATCGCAGGGAAAGCAATCGTTTAGGAATGCTTTTGAATAGTAATGAACTGGCGTCTTTCGTTCATTACCCACACAAAACGGTGTATTCAGAGAAATTCGGTCTCGCAGAAGGTGTAACAAAAAAGATTCCTAAAAATTTATTGCATCAAAAATATAGTCTAGGAATTAATAATCACAAAGGAGTTGAAAACAAAGTAACAGTAAATGATGATGAACGATTACGGCATACCCATATTATTGGCGCAACAGGTGTAGGCAAATCTACCCTGATTGCCCAAATGATATTTGAGGATATACACTACGGCAATGGATGTGCCTTGTTTGACCCTCATGGGGATATTGTTGACGATGTTATCCAGAGAATACCCAAGGAACGTCGAAGTGATGTTATTCTGATAGATTCATCAGATACTGAATATCCTATTGGATTCAATTTATTAGAAGCCCATTCTGAATCCGAAAAAATTGTCTTGTCATCGGACTTGGTAAAGTCGTTTAAACGTCACGCCACCGCATGGGGCGATAATATGACAGCGGTCTTGACCAATGTCATTAATGCCTTTTTAGAAAGTAGTGCCAACGGCACCCTCATTGAATTGAAACGATTCCTTTTGGAGGACACATTCAGACAACAATTTTTGAACCATGTGGAAGACCAATCGATTCATTACTATTGGCAATACGAATACCCCATGATGAAAAAGGGTATTGCCCCCCTTTTGACCCGTATTGATACTTTTCTGAGACCAAAAATTGTTCGACATATTCTCGCACAAAAATCCGGCATTAGTTTCAAAGAGTGCATTGATGAAAAGAAAATAGTACTAATCAAATTGTCTCAAGGACTCATCGGTGAGGAAAATAGCTATTTGCTAGGCTCCTTATTTTTATCAAAATTCAATCAGGCTGCGTTGGGGAGGCAGGCTTTAAAAAAACATGAACGTCCTCCCTTTTATCTATACCTCGATGAGTTCCATAATTTTATCACGCCGTCAATCACCTCAATACTCAGGGGTGCACGAAAATATGGGCTCGGCCTTGTTCTGGCCCATCAAGAGTTAGCCCAAATTGAGGAAACCAAAGTATTGAATTCGGTAATTTCTAACCCACATATTCGTATATGTTTCAGACTGGGCGACGGTGATGCACGACGTCTGGAAAGTGGCTTCTCATATTTTGAACAAGAAGATTTACAAAATTTGGCTGTTGGAGAAGCTATCATGCGTGTTGGGATGAGTAATCAGGATTTTAATATTCAAACACTTCCCTTTTCGCATATTAATGAAGAAATAGCTCAGGAAAGTACCAATGCAATCGTCACAAACAGTAGAAATCTCTATGCACAACCTCTTGCTGAGATACAAGATATCTTGACGAGACTACTACCTAAATTTGATAGTAAAGCTGAGAATATATCTAAACAAAGTAGGAGTAAATCGCCAAATACTCCAAAAATAGAACACGTCAAACAATCAAAAGAGGTTGAGGTTATTCGTAAATACAAGCAGCTGCAAAATCATGTTCGAGCTTTGGCAATACAGCGAGGTTTTGAAGCTGTTTTTGATGAGAAAACAACAACAGGTGGTCGGGTTGATATAGGACTAATAAGAGATTCTATACGCATAGCAGTTGAGATATCTGTTACTAATACCATTGATTTTGAGGTTGAAAATATTCAAAAATGTATTTATGCGGGTTATACCCATGTTTATATGGTATCTGAAAGTATGACCCACCTTAAAAACATACAAAAACGGGCGGATGCTACTTTGGATAAACATTCTAGACAGTGTATAAGGTATTTATTACCTCTTGAGCTGGCAGAAAATCTTAATGACCTGTCTGTGTCTCAAAATAATAAGAATTTAAAACGAGTTGTTGGACGGCGGGTTAAGGGAAACAATGAAGTGCCTCACATTGAGAGAGACAAGTTAATTCAACAAGAAGAAGCATCGATAAGTAATAGAGATCATTCTTATCTGCAACATACGATTAAGAAACTCGGACAAGAACATGGTTTTATTTCTACTGTTGAAAAGGGAACAGCTGACGGGAGAAGGATAGATGTTACTCTTGAAAAGGATACCACTAAAATTGCCTTTGAAATATCAATTACCAACACCCCAGAGTATGAAGTTAAGAATATTAAGAAATGTTTTTCAGAGGGATACCTGCCTGTCGTAATGGTATCGAAAAATAGAAATCATCTGAACAAGATTGAACGACTAGCAAAAAAGAAATTATCAGAAAAAGATTTTCAATATATAATCTTTGTACAACCAAGTGAAGTAGTAAGTGTTTTGAAAAGTATCAACACAACCACTAAAAATAATCAGGAAGTAGTTAAAGGATTCCAGATAACTACTCAGTTTGAACAGTCAAGATCTGTAGATGCTAAAGGCATTCGTGAACACATCGCGAAACTCCTTTTTAAGAAAAAGTAACTATGCTCAACATTCACTTGCGTGTCGCTTTTTATTGAATTAGGTTAGCTGTAAAACACTGGTAATATGAATGTTGGAATATTTATACGGGTAAGTACTGTTGACCAAGCGAAGGGCGATAGCCCTGAAATACACGAAAGAAGAGCACGCCTATTTGCCGAATCAAAAGGATGGAAAGTTGTCGCCATTTATGACTTGGCTGGCGTCTCTGGAAAGTCCACCAAAAACCATAAGGAGACCCAACAAATGCTCGAAGATATTCGCTTGGGTAAAATAGAAGGTCTTGTTTTCAGTCAGCTCTCCCGTTTAGCAAGAAATACACAAGAACTACTGTATTATGCTAACTTCTTTGAAGAGCATAAAGCAAGTCTCATTTCACTTAACGAATCCATAGATACATCATCAAGTAGTGGCAGGTTTTTCTATACCATCATCGGTGCGCTTTCTGCATGGGAACGAGAAAACAATCTTGAGCGCATCATGGCTTCCCTTGAAACAAGAAGAGCAATGGGAAAATGGACAGGAGGCATGGCATCCTATGGTTATAAGATTGAAGATGCTCAAATAATCATTAATGAAGAGGAAGCACCAATACGAAAATTGATTTATGATTTGTTCTTGGAACATAAACGTAGAAGCACCGTGGCAAGAATTTTAAATGAACGAGGATACCGAACTCGTAAAGGTAAAAATTGGTCTGATATAACGGTAACCCGTCTTTTAAAGAACTCTGATGCTAAGGGAGTGCGAAAATCTAATTACCGTGGAAAATCGACTCCCGATAACCCCAGTGGATTAAAACCAAAATCTGAGTGGATATTCAGTCCTTGTCCAATAATCGTTACCGAAGAAACTTGGGAAGCATGTAATGCCATTCTTCGAGAACAAGAATCCAAAAGCAAACAAGCAAAACCCCTTAATCAGCGAGTGCATCTCTTTACAGGATATCTACATTGTCATAATGACCATAGAATGGCAATGCAAACCAAGACCAACAAATACGTCTGTACAAAATGCAAAGTCAGAATTGATAAAGATGATTTGGAAGATATTTTCAAGAGTCGTCTGGAACAGTTCATTATCTCTGAAGAAGAAATAAAAGAGTATTCAAAATCTAGTGAACAAGAAATCACTACAAAGAAGGATGAGATAGAACTTACCAATAAACAAATGGAGGAAGTTCAAGAAAAGATGGATAGGCTTGTCGTTTTGAATATCGAGGGGCAAATCCCCACCAAAGGTTTTAAAGCTCATTATGAGCCATTATTTGAGCGTAAGGAGCAGTTAGAGGAAAGCATGCTAATACTTAAAAGTGAATTAAAACAAATGCTTGAGGCAAAAGGGTCGCTTGCCGTTGTATTGGATAAGTCCAAAGACTTGTATAAAAACTGGAATAAACTAGACCGACCAGAAAAACGATACATTGTACAATCAGTAACAAACCGTATTGTTTTCGATGGTAAGAACATTAACTTTAGCCTAAAACAGATAGCTCCGCTATCTTCTTTAGAATTGGGTGAGAATGGTCAACCCAATGGCACAATATTGTTGCTTGGGGAAAAACTGCTGAAATAGTAGAGAACTATTTAGCTAAAGGAAAACAAGTAGCCATTGAAGGCAAATTAGTACACCGCTCTTATGAAAATAAAGAAGGTGAAAAGCGATACATCACTGAAATCAAATGCAACGAACTTTTGATGCTCGGTAAGTAATAATTTGAATTAAAAAGATTATTGGAGGAGCTGTTTAGTTTCTCCAATTTTTTTTGTCGCTATTTTTTTAAAGCTAATGATTTTCGCTTGATTCGTTTTGAAAGTGCGAGTCCTAAATTACCATACACAGATCGTATTCTTTCGAGCTCATCAACCATGGCACCTCCTCTTATTTTAGTTTTCAAGCGGCATAAAATATTTTCTGGATTTTCAGTTTCGTAAAAAAGAATATCAAATTCAATTTTACTAGCCTGAACGTAAAAAATATTGGCATAACCAGGGTTGATATCTTTGGTTTTAATTCGCATTGTATATTTTGCCGTTGCGAAATTTCTAGATGTAGTTACCTGTGAATTATCTAAATTAAAACTATTGAATTGCTGAATTAGCGTTGGTTCATATTGTGCATTTCTATTTTTATACCAAAGTTGAATAAATTCATAACCCGAATCTTTTTCTAGTTTCTCTATTTTGTCAGCTCGTTGTTTGATATACGTTTCTTCACTTTTATTTTTGACCTTTAAATCAGACGCATATTCAAATTCAACATTGAATTTTTTGGCATCGCTTACTGCCATTAAGTCGCCAGAAAGTACTTCAAACTTTTGAGCGTTTAAATGGCAAAAAGAAATAAGTAGAATAAAAGAAAGAATTAAGTATTTCATAGGGCGTATTTGAGAAGGTGAAAATAGAAAAAAGCCTGACATTTGTAATTCTTTTTCAAATTTTTTTATAAAGATTTAAGCTACACAGGTCGAATTAAATCATTTAAAATGAATGAGTTGTTTTTATAAAATTAAGTTTCCTGTCATAATATTTTATAATTTTCAAGACTTCAAATAAGCAATCAAATGACTGAAAAAGAGAAAATGCTTCAAGGTTTAATCTATGACCCGAGCGACAAAGAATTGGATCAAGGTCGCAAAAGGGCAAGGGCCTTGTTGCGAAGATTAAAAGAAATACCTGATGAGAAAGAACGTCAACGTAAACATGTTTTTAGAGAGCTGTTTGCAGAAACAGGTCAGCGCTTTTTAATCGAAAACCCTTTCATTTGCGATTACGGCTATAATATTTATTGGGGCGAAAACGCTTACGCTAACTTTGGTTGTGTCATTTTAGATTCTGCACCCGTGCATATTGGTAAAAATGTAATGCTGGCACCTTCTGTTCAAATTTTGACGGCCACGCACCCCTTAGAAGCAGCAGCAAGAATAGCAGGACAAGAATTTGCAAAACCCATTACTATAGGCGATAATGTATGGATCGGTGGTGGTGCTATCATCAACCCCGGCGTTACCATTGGTAAAAATTCGGTTATTGGCTCAGGTAGTGTGGTCATAAAAGATATACCTGAAAATGTTATGGCGGCCGGAAACCCTTGTAAGGTTATTAAGAAGATTGATAATTGAAAGTAAATCTTAGTTCAATTCGGTTATTTTTCAAAACGGAATAGACTGTATTTTTTTTCTTTGCTATGGTAAAAACCATAGATGAAATAATCATCTTTCTTAAAAACCGTCTCTAAGCTAAACCGATCTAAGGAATCAGCAAATTCATTAATATCGTCAAAAACATTTGAAGCCACAGGGCCTGGCATATGTTCTATGGTATTGATGTCAAAGAGACATTTTATATAAACTGAACGTGTCTTTGAGTACGAATTGAAGGCATACAACGCAGGGTTTATACTCATTGTAAATGCCCCTGCAGCCACAATAGGAATACCACCTGGTATCATCATAGGCAGACCGCTACCAGTATTCATTTCTTTAATTCCCCCAAGACTTAAC
The DNA here is from genome assembly GCA_964554895.1 of uncultured Maribacter sp. Classification (GTDB taxonomy): domain Bacteria; phylum Bacteroidota; class Bacteroidia; order Flavobacteriales; family Flavobacteriaceae; genus Maribacter_C. The sequence goes on from CAZKQM010000010.1 coordinate 7,999, forward strand.
TGTAATAAATCTTCTTTTTCATAGGCTACAATACCTACACTTGAATTGGTAATTTTTCTAAGAAATTGTCTGGTTTTAACAAGTTCACGAATACCAGAGGAGTAAAGGCTGCCATCTTGGTATATGGCCGTATTCTTAAATGTTATTTCTGGGTCGTCTTTTGTAGCAGTGTATTTTTTGATAAGTTTTTTAGTAGCCTCTTCTTTGATGGTAAAAATCATCAAATCTCTTGACGCAACAAGCTGGTATATTTTGTCTTTATAAATGAAGGAGTTTGATTTTAGATAGTCTAGTTTTTTATAAGCTGTGGTGGGTATTTCATGATAGTCTATAGAAAAAGAATTATCGTCTAGATTTAATCGAATCAAACGGGTGGCATTGTCTCTATGATCTAGCGTGATTAAAATCTCATTGCCCTTAGGGTAGATTTTAAAAATACTTGAAGTAATTTCAATTGCACTGGGCACATCATCCTCTATTATTTCAATATCTCTATCTCCAAATAAGTACGATAATTGAATTGGTTTATTGTTCGAATCATAGAAACGTTCCGAGGAGAAATCATGATTTACTACGGTATATGTTGCACCATCAAACTTATAAATTTTCAAAGTTGATGACATTTTTGGAGCAGTTAATACGTAAAACGTATTCTGATAATTGACCACTTGAAGAAAGTGCTCTTTTTTAATTTTAAAATCGAACTCCTTTTCTTCTGACGTGCCATCTGATTTTAGGGTTTTTAGAAAGAATTTATTTTTTTTCTTATTAGCGAAATAGAGGTTTATGCCATTTTCATTGTCTAAAGAGTAGCCGATAATTTCATTGAAAGCAGAGGGCGGACGGCTAAATTTTCCTACAGATTTTAACTTGTTTTTGCTATCGTATTTAATACTAGTAATGTTACTGGCTTGTACAAAAAAGAGATAACTGTTATTATTTAAATCAATAACGGAAAATGGAGCTTTTGTACTAGATTTTTCTAGTTGGATAGTATATTCATCTAATAGTTCTTGTGAACGAATTGAAACGAAAGTCAAGAAGGTTAGTAAGAGAAGTAAAATTCGAAATGGCTGATTCATAATTGCTTATTGGTTAAACACAAAATTAAGCATCGCAAGGAATTCAAAAAAAAACTTGAGTATAATTATTGATTAGGCCATTGAACTATTGTTTTAAGTACTTGCGAAACTAGTAAAGTAATCCAATGAAGCGAGTAATCTACTACCGGTAATAATTACCTAGTTTGATGTTAATCTTCTTGAAGTTTCCTCCTGCATCGAGAAGACTTAACTAATACCCTCTCCATTACCAACACCGTCTTCATCAGGGTTTACAAAGACCAATTTGCCTTGATTATTTTCGGTCATTAAAATCATACCCTCACTTTCTACGCCTCGCAAAGCACGAGGGGCTAGATTGATTAAAACAGTAACTCGTTTACCAATAATTTCTTCAGCTTTGAAACTTTCCGCAATACCAGAAACAATAGTTCTAGTATCTAAACCAGTGTCTACTTTTAAGACCAGAAGCTTGTCTGCTTTTGGCATTTTTTCAGCTTCTACAATGGTACCTACTCGCATATCGAGTTTTGAAAAGTCGTCAAAATTAATCGTGTCTTTCTGTGCCATGATTTTTTTATTTTTTGTTGATGAACTTGCAGCGACTTGAGAGTTTACTTTTTTAGTGGCCTCTAATTTGTCAAGCTGTGCTTGAATTTCGGTATCTTCTATTTTTCTAAAGAGCAGTTCGCCTTTATTTATTTGGTGCTTTGGAGGGAGGAGGGTTTCTTTTTGGGAAACGTCGGACCACTTGTTCTCGATACTATTCGCCATTGGCGAATCACTCGAACTGACATTTAGAATTGATTTTAATTTAGTAGAAGTAAACGGTAAAAAGGGCTCACTCAAAATTGCCAAGCCCGCTGCGATTTGAAGGGCTACGAACATGATGGTTTTGGTACGTTCTTCATCTTCTTTAATAACCTTCCAGGGTTCTTCATCGGCCAGGTATTTGTTGCCCAATCGCGCAAGGTTCATTAGTTCTTGACTGGCTTCTCGAAAGCGGTAGCGCTCTAAAGAACTTGAAATAATTTCAGGAAATTTCTTTAACCGTACTAAGGTATCTACGTCTACTTTTGACAAATCTTCAGCAGAAGGCACTTTTCCTTCATAATACTTGTGAGTCAGAACAACTACACGATTGATGAAGTTGCCGAGAATGGCAACGAGTTCATTGTTGTTTCTCGCTTGAAAATCTTTCCAAGTGAAATCATTGTCTTTACTCTCAGGGGCATTTGCTGTGAGTGCATATCTGAGCGAATCTTGCATATCAGGAAAATCCTGTAAATATTCATGCAACCATACCGCCCAGTTTTTTGAGGTTGATAATTTGTTTCCTTCCAGATTCAAAAATTCATTTGCAGGCACATTATCAGGAAGAATATAACCACCATGGGCCTTAAGAATTGCCGGGAAGATAATGCAGTGAAAAACAATATTGTCTTTGCCAATAAAATGCACGAGTTTCGTATCATCAGATTTCCAGTAAGGTTCCCAATCTTTATCTTCTCGTGCTGCCCATTCTTTGGTTGAAGAAATGTATCCTATAGGGGCATCAAACCAAACATACAATACCTTTCCTTCGCCGCCTTTGACAGGTACAGGAATTCCCCAATCTAAATCACGGGTTACCGCTCGTGGTTTTAATCCGTCATCAATCCAACTTTTGCATTGCCCATATACGTTGGGTTTCCAATCTGCTTTATGTCCTTTTAAAATCCATTCCTTTAAAAAATCTTCATGCCTATTCAAAGGCAAAAACCAGTGTTTGGTTTTTTTCATGGTGGGCACGGCACCGGTAATGGTAGATTTTGCATTGATTAAATCTGTAGCATTTAAAGTCGATCCACAATTTTCACACTGATCGCCATATGCCTCTTCATGGCCGCATTTGGGGCAGGTACCCACAACATAGCGATCGGCTAAAAATTGATTGGCTTCCGCATCATATAGCTGTTCTTTGGTTTCTTCTATAAAATCGCCTTGCTCGTGTAATTTTTTAAAAAAATCGCCAGCAGTTTCATGATGTATTTTTCTAGAAGTACGCGAATAGTTATCGAAAGTAATGCCGAAATCTTCAAAAGACTGGCGAATTATACCGTCATATTTGTCAATGATTTCGGTTGGTGTGACTCCCTCTTTTTTGGCCTTCATAGAAATGGCGACGCCATGTTCATCACTACCGCAGATAAAAGCAACATCTTTACCCAAACCTCTAAGATACCTGGCATAGATGTCAGCAGGCACATAAACACCTGCCAAATGCCCGATATGTATAGGACCATTTGTATAGGGTAGGGCAGCTGTTAGGGTATAACGGGCGGGAGAATTATGTTTTTGAGCCATTAAAAAAGAATTAGGCTGTAAAAATAGTATTTTTTGCTGCCTTGACGCTACCGAAGTACTAAGAAGTATGATGCTAATCTGACCCTAGTATAAATGGGGCTTTATTCAATCATCTGTTTAGTTAACAAAATAGGATTGCAATAATAAGAAAGCCTTTGCTGGCTTATTGGGGCGTAAGTGCAAAGGCTTTTCAAAATAGTGGGGTTATTGGGGGTTAAGTTTTCAGAAACAAGATTTTTAATTAACCTACCATTACTGATTTGGCCATTTTTTTGTTTTGTACATTAATGCGATAAATATATTTACCTGCTGATAAATGCTGAGGCATACGTTCGCGAATATTAATTTCAACCGAACCTTCTAACATCATTTCATTATAAACAGTACCTACTTGTTGCCCGAGAATATTAAATAATTTAATATCAACATGGGCAGTAATAGGCATTTCTAAATAGATATGCGGGTTCGAGTCAATAGGATAAAAAGGCCTATGAACAATACTAGCTAATAAAGAAGGTTCAAACTGCGTAGGCTCTTCAGGTTCAGAATTAGTAGGGGTAGTTACTTCTCCGTCATTATAAGCAATGTCAGGAAAGTCAATACCACTACAATTAAAGCCCAAATTAATTGGGTTGTACCTGTTTTGGTCGAAATAAATATGTTGTTCTACCAAAGGAATATCAACACATAGCCATTCTGCAAGAACGGTAGCATACAGATCTCTAAAATCAGTGGTGTAGTCTAAATTATCTTGACCTTCAAGAGTTGGGTGTTCACCTACAAAGGCACTACCATTGAGTCCTGAACCAAAAAATAGCGTAGGTGCTGCCTTACCATGATCGGTTCCATTAGAACCATTTTCAAAAACACGTCTTCCAAATTCAGAAAAAGTCATGCTTAATACTTTGTCATCTTGTTCAGTAAAAGCTAAATCATCATAAAAATTATCAAGCGCAATTGATAAATCAGTCATTAAGCGCTCATGTCTTAAGGGTTGATTACCATGTGTGTCAAAACCACCTAATGATATCATATACACCTTAGTACCTAAGTTGCCTTTTATCAATCTTGCCAATAATGCGAGTTGTTTTGCAATATTATTATCTTGATATTCTATTTGATTTGAACCATTTTCATGTGCTGCATGTATTACCCCTGAATATTCATAGGTTGTATTTGCAACACCTCTTAAAAATTTAAGTTGGTCGCCATACATGCAATTATCGAACAACGCATCGTCTAAACCATACACCAAACCAGAATCGGCTATTTCTTCTAATTGATCAATATTTGAGGTAACAAAAGCATAATTTGTTTCATCGCCTTGAAAAACAAGGTTGCCAAACTGACCAACTTGAATTGCGGCTGGTGCGGCTGGCGGATTAATCAAATAATCAGGATAGGTATTCTCAAAATATCTTCCCATCCAACCTGTATTTAGACCACTAAATCCAGTAGTTTCGAGATCAGTATTTGCAAAAATATCTGAACCCGTAAAGTGCGATAAGCTTTGTCCTTCATAACCTACACCATGTACTGCCTTAAACTGACCATCATCCCACATAGGTTGCAATGCCTTCATGTATGAGGGTACCCCGAAATCATCAGTTAACTTCAACACTTTACTTTCAGGAATGTAAATATTTGGTCTGGCATTCGCATAGGTATCATATTGTTGGATAGGAATAACTGTACTCAAACCGTCATTACCACCTGATAATCGAATCAAGATTAAAATTTTATCAGTTTCAGCATTTGCAATAGCTGCAGTTAAAGGCGAAGGAGCTGATGCTGATAAGAAGTTACTACCTAACATCATTGCTCCAGAACCTGCTATACCCAGAGCTTGAAGAAATGATCTTCGGCTCCAAGATTTATGTTCTTGATCATGACCATCATGTTCAATGCCTTTATGAGGTGTAGTATCGTGAAAATCACACATAGTAGTAGAATTATTTTAATTGAAATTCTGGTTGTCTTGCTATATACTGCATCAACAAATACATTTGTTGTGCGGCTTGAGGCCATATGGCCAAGGTCCATAAACCTGATTCGCCACCTTCATAATAGGTTTCATCAATATCAAATCTGAAAATTGCAAATGCTTTTTCATATTCTGATTCGTTCAATAAGCCCTTTGGTAAGATGAAATCAATAATGGGTCTTGCAATTTCATCAGGATTATTATTGGTAAGACCATCATCGCCCACTACGTTCATACCAAATACACGAAATTGTTCTTCATCTTCAGCAAACAGGTCTTCTAATAATGCTTCTATGGTTAACCATCTTCCGATCATAAAATTTGTGTTAATCCATGAACGGTCGCGTTGCCAACCTGCTACATCAAATGGATCAAACATACGCTGGCTTAAAAGGCCTGCATAATTTATCAAGGTTGCAACTGTAGTATCGTTGTAACCAAAGCTTGCTTCCTTAAAAATATTGAAGTAAAAATCAAACGGACTCTTAATAATGACACCAATAGCCTGTTGATTAAAGAAGTGTTGACTTTTAAACAATTGAGAAAGTACAGGAGCAATTTCAAAATTATTGGCAACAAAGGTTGCTGCCATTTCTGGGATTATATTTTGGGAAATGAAAGCTTCTTTTGAATCAGGATGTACAAAGAATTCATATAATTTTCTGCATATGAATATGGCTATATCATTTTGTCTTTCAGCAAATAGGATGTCGATGACATCATCATAACCCCAATTGCCTGATTGACCAAAAATGGTTTTACTACCCGCATCAAAACGATCGGCTCTGAAACCCACTTTTTCGCAACCCACTTCGCCTCTTAAAACATAACCGGTTAACGCTCTTGCGGTTTCGGTAATATCTGCTTCAGTATAATTGATTCCCTCTCCTAAAGTAAAAAGTTCGTAAAGCTCACGGGCATAGTTTTCATTCGGGTTGTTACCATTGTTGTACGCACCATCTAGGTAATAAAGCATAGCACTAGTCAATCCTATTTCACTAACAAAGGATTTGAAATTTCCAAGGGAATTTCTTTGTAAACAATTCAAATACTCATATAAGAAGGCATTACATTCATACACATCTATTTCAGTAACAAAATGATTGCTCCAGAAAAAACTTAGTCGATCCCTAAGGTTGTTGGTCAAGAAAGAATTAGCGTAGGTTATGCTCAGTTCTTCGCGCTGCTGATTTCTTAAATCTCTGGCGGCGTCATTATCTGCAGGATAGTTACTACTATTCCAATCTGCCCAGACGGGTGCAGGAATGAGAGCTTGATTTAAAGCTTCGTTGATTAATGAATCAATTAAAGTAGCTGCATTTTGACCTGTATGTGTTTCAATTGTTTCGACTGAGGCACTAAAACCTATTCTTCTATACAAATGGGCTACCTGTTGTTCCGTTAGGGGAGTTGCAAGAGGCGCCAAAGAGGAAGTATTGCAATTAATAAGTAATTCCATAGGCGTAGAGGCGTTAGTTAAGTTCGTTCAAAGTGCTTGGGGCTACTATTAACGATGCTTAGGAGTAAACTAGTATCTGAAAAAATATATTTTCGGTGTACTACATAAAAATTTACGATTTTAGTGGGCTAATAGACGTTTAAAGACATGTATTTTCGATGAAATGCACGTTTTTGATGAAATTTCATAATTTTTAGATGGGAAAGCATAATGAATTTGGAAAAGAAGGTGAAAAAATTGCAACCGATTTTTTGATCGAAAAAGGATATGTTATCGAATGTAAAAATTATCGTTATTTAAAAGCTGAAATTGACATTATTGCTTCAAAAGATAAGGTGCTCACAATAGTTGAAGTTAGGGCTCGTGCTAATGATCACATTATTCCAATTGCACAAACTATTACACCAAAGAAAATCAAACTACTAGTCATGGCTGCAGATCACTATGTGAATTTCAATAATCTTGATATTGAAGTTCGTTTTGATATCATTACGATTTTGAAAAACAAAAAAATTTATAGAATTGAGCACCTCGAAGATGCATTTTATCATTTCTGACAATTTGTTTTATTTATAACAATATGTTATTTTTGTACAAAATTGATTAAAATGAAGACAATTTCATCTGTTGTAGAACACTACATTAAGAAAAAGCCATTTTTGCAAAGCGCCTTAGCCCAGGGCATTATTAACCTTACCTCACTGTCACGAATAATTAAAAGTGAAATTGAAGAAAAGCTAGGTAAAGAAATACGTAACGGAGCTATTGTAATGGCATTGAAACGTTTATCTGATGATCTTGAATTTAGAGCAACCCATAAAATAATAAAAGTTCTAAAAAATATTGGAGAGATAACCGTTCGTTCTTCTTTAACGGACTATACCTTTTTGGCTTCAAATACAATTTTATCGCAACAAGCTAAACTACTTGAAGAAATCAATCTTAATCAAGATGTTTTTTACACTTCTTCAAGAGGGGTAAACGAGATTAATATTGTGATTAGTAATGTCATGGATACTGTTGTAGAGGGCCTATTTAGTGTAGAGAAATGTACTCAGAAAGCAGAAAATCTTTCTTCAATAACCGTAAAACTTCCTGCCGAAAATGTTTCAGTACCGGGTATTTATTATTTTATTTTTCAGCGTTTAGCTTGGGAAGGAATTGTCTTGTACGAAGTGATTTCAACAACTAATGAGTTTACTATTTTAGTTGATGACAACCAGGTTGATATTGCCTTTAAAACAATTAAAGATTTAAAAGAACTTTAGTAAAAATTACTAGTCTTTTGATTTAAGGTAGTTCAGAACAGCAGTCTGATCTTCCGGTTTTGCAATTATTTTTTTCTCTTTATCGAGTATAAAATAACTAGGAGTTTGCGTAATAGCATAGAGTTGAGCATAATCACTTTGCCATTTACCCATGGCAATAACATGCTCAAATTTTTTGAGCTTATCTGATTCAATTTTCCATTGCAGGTCGTCGTCTTCTAAACCTACAGCAATAACTTTTACATTGGTTTTATCAGCAAGACTTTCATGTAATACAGGAACCTCTTTTAGGCAATGTCCGCAGGTACTACTCCAGAAGACCAATACATAGTGATTGGTTTCTTCTAAATCGTAAAGTGTAGTGGTATTGTCATCTTTTTCAAAAAAAATATTGGGCGCTTTGGTGCCAATTCTCAGGCGATTGTGTGTTGCTATTTCTTCAATAATAGATTGATTATTGGTAAGGGCAGCCAATGAAATTAAATATTCTGAATAAATAAAATCTGATAACTCATTAAATCTACTTGCTGCAGCTTGAGACCACAGGGTATAAAAAATATGAAATCTATAAGTTTCTGAAACAGAAGTTAGTTTGCCATGAATTACCTTAACATTTCCCTGCATTGCAATTTCTGTTTCAAGTTGGGTCATTTCATTTAAGGGTAGTGCCGTAAAAACAAAATTTGTAATCTTGTCGGTTAAAAAACCTGAAGCTTGAAGTGTCGTGTTTGAAAAGTCAATATGTTTAAAGTAGTTCGCTTTACTATTCGCTACATAATCTTGAATAGATTCAAAATTTGACGGAATGTATGGCTTGTTGGCTGTAATAAAATTATGTGCCAAGAATTCTTTTGACTTTTCTGAAAAGGTTTTCTGAATTGATTTTTGTTCTTCAATTAAAGAATTGAATTTTTTGACATTAGAATTTCCTTGCGTATAAAATGATATTATTTTTTCTTGTGCTGTTTTACTTTGATTGAAATAATCAGTTAACATCTTATTTTCAGTAGAGCTTTTAATTGAAACACCTGTTTCTTGATTAAAAGCGAGAACAATATCTTCTTTACCATTGTAAATAATATCAAAATTGTACTCTTCTTGTGGTACTGCATATACCAATCGATAAGTTCCTGGTTCTGCTTTTTCGGGCATTTTCAGTGAAAATGAGCCATCTTGTATAGCGGTATCGGCAACATATACCTGAGTACCTGGTTTTAGACGGTAGGCAATAAGCCAAGTGTATTCTTCAGCAGGTGTAAAAGTGCCAGAGATTGTTTTTTGAGCTTCTATTGAAAAGCAAAGTAAAATGAAAAGTATTGCTAATGTTTTGTTCATAATAACTTAGAATTCAAATTTCGAGCCAAATTAACATTTTAGCCCAAAAGGTAAATTTAAGTATTATAACTGATTTTGAAATTGAATAAAGATAAAGGTGTATAGAAAAGAGCAATTACACTTTTTCTGAACCAATTGACAATGAATTTAGTAGTTTTTCAAATATATTAGAAACGGTAGGTTGAATGACCTGATCATTGCAATTATCATTTAACACTGAATCAAAAAACCATTTCTTCTTCGCCTTGGTCATATTATCAATAATAGCCTGGCGTACTTCATCATTCAAATTTCTTGCCTTTATAAGTAGAACATCATCTATTTCTAGAACGATTCTAATGTTTTCTATCAGACAAAATTCACTTTTATCTGATACAAGATCATCTATAGTTTTTGTAAGCGCTAGCCTTTCACCGTGACTGTAGGTCATTTTTTTAAATAAAAAAGTTTTCTTGAAGAAACATAAAAGTAAGAAAAATCATAAACAAAATTAAGTGTTTACTAATTTTTTTGTAGCGTACTAAATAGTAATAAGTTGGTTAATGCATGATTAACTGAAGTTATGTTTTCAAATATGAGCAGTAATCGAAGTCCGTTTCGAGTTTGTTTTTCTTTCATTTTACAAACCTTGTGGTTTTGATGTACAATGTTTAAAATTTTAGTAAAATCAGAACTTTGATAAAAATCAGATTGCTGATTAGATATAAAGTAACCCACCATTTTCTTTTTCTTCAAAACTACTTTTTGTAAGCCTATACTTTTGGCAATCCACTTTATTCGTACTGAGTTTAATAAATCGTGTGCTTCGCTGGGTAGGGGTCCAAAACGATCCACTAATTGTGCTTCATATTTTTTCAAAGCCTCTTCATTTTCAATCTGATTTAAGGCTGTATATAAATTCAATCTTTCGGTTACATTATTGATGTAGTCATCAGGAAACAGAAGTTCAAAATCAGCGTCAATTTGGGTATCTTTTACAAATTCTTTTTCTTTTGCACCTTCAACCTCTTGGTACAACTCTTTAAATTCATTTTCTTTAAGTTCATCAATGGCTTCAGACAATATTTTCTGATAGGCATCAAAGCCAATTTCATTGATGAAGCCACTTTGTTCTCCCCCTAAAAGATCACCTGCACCTCTTATTTCAAGGTCTTTCATGGCAATATTAAATCCGCTGCCTAATTCAGTAAATTGTTCTAATGCTTTAATTCTTTTTCGGGCGTCAGCTGTCATAGCTTCATAGGGCGGTGTGATAAAAAAGCAGAACGCCTTTTTATTACTTCTACCCACACGACCTCTCATTTGATGTAAATCACTTAAGCCAAAATTGTTTGCGTTGTTAATGAATATAGTATTTGCATTGCTTACATCGAGTCCGCTTTCTACAATGGTCGTCGACACAAGAACATCAAATTCATTGTTCATAAAGGAGAGCATCAAACTTTCTAACTTTTTGCCATCTAATTGACCGTGTCCAATACCAATTTTCGCATCAGGCACCAATCTTTGAATCATACCAGCCACTTCTTTTATATTTTCTATTCTATTATGAATAAAAAATACTTGTCCGCCTCTTTGAATTTCATAGCTAATGGCATCTCTTATAGTTTCTTCGGAGAATCTAATAACTCTACTTTCAATGGGATATCTATTTGGCGGAGGTGTGTTAATGACAGATAAATCTCTTGCAGCCATCAAACTAAATTGCAGTGTTCTAGGTATTGGCGTCGCAGTTAGCGTTAGAACATCAACATTTTCTTTGATACTCTTTAGCTTGTCTTTCACTGAAACCCCGAATTTTTGTTCTTCATCAACAATTAGTAGCCCCAGATCATTGAATTTAACTTTTTTGTTAACCAGTTGATGCGTGCCAATTATAATATCGACTTTTCCTGCTTCTAATTTTTCTAATGTTTCACGACGCTCTTTTACCGTGCGAAATCTGTTTAAATAGTCAACGGTAACAGGAAATTCTTTTAAGCGATTATTAAACGTTTTATTATGTTGAAAAGCCAAGATAGTAGTAGGTACTAGAACGGCCACTTGCTTGCCATTTGCAACTGCTTTAAAGGCTGCTCTAATGGCGACTTCGGTTTTACCAAATCCTACATCGCCACAAATTAATCGGTCCATTGGTCGCTCACTTTCCATATCACGTTTAATATCTTCAGTGGCTTTGCTTTGATCTGGCGTATCCTCATAAATAAATGAAGCCTCTAATTCATGCTGTAAATATCCATCAGGTTCATATTGAAAACCTTTTCTTAGGCGACGCTTTGCGTATACTTTGATTAAATCAAATGCTATTTTTTTAACCTTTGATTTTGTTTTTTGTTTAATTTTTTTCCAAGCGGCAGAACCTAATTTATAAATTTTTGGTGTCGCTCCATCTTTACCGTTAAATTTTGAAATTTTATGAAGCGAATGAATGCTTACATATAAAATATCGCGTTCACCATATAGTAATTTAATGGCTTCTTGTTTTTTACCTTCTACATCTATTTTTTTGAGTCCGCCAAACTTTCCAATGCCATGATCAATATGAGTAACATAGTCACCCATTTCTAATTTAGTTAGCTCTTTCAAGCTAATTGCTTGTTTTTTAGAGTAACCATTTTTTAAACTAAACTTATGATAGCGTTCAAAGATTTGATGATCAGTATAACAGGTAATTTTAAGGTTATCAGCTGCAAAGCCTTGATATAGTGGCAAAATGATGGTCTTATAATGTACCTCATTTTCCATCTCGCTAAAAATATCATGAAAACGTTGCGCCTGTTGATTACTGGCGCAAAGTATATAGTTGGTAAAACCATTGGCATGATTTTCATTCAGGTTTTCTATTAAGAGGTCAAACTTTTTATTGAATGAAGGTTGAGGCTTAGTATTATAAATTATTGCGTCGCTATTCTTATTACTATTCGAACTCCCTTTTTTTGTAGTAATTAATTTGAAATTTTCTAATTGACTTTTAAGTTGTGAAGAATTCAAGAAAAGTTCACCGGGCTTAGCATGTTTTATATTGGTTGACAGTACTGAAAAAGCCTCATTTGCCTTTTCAAAAAAAGTGTCTAGGCGGTTGTATAAATGGTCAATATTGTCAACAAAAACTACTGTATTTGAAGAAATATACTTTAAAAAACTTTCGCGTTTTTCGTTTAAAAACTTGTTCGCTACATTAGGTATGATGGTTATTTTAGTGACCTTTTCAGTTGATAATTGTGTTTCAACATCAAAAGTTCTAATACTATCAACATCATCGCCAAAAAATTCAATTCGGTAGGGTTCATCATGTGAAAATGAGAAAACATCAACAATACCACCTCGAACTGAAAATTCACCAGGTTCCGTTACAAAATCAACTCTTTTAAACTGGTATTCAAAAAGCACTTCATTTAGAAAATCTAAAGTTAGTGAATCATCAGTTTTAATTTTTAAGGTACTTTTTTCAAGTTCTTTTCGCGTCACAACTTTTTCAAAAAGAGCATCTGGGTAGCTTACAATAACCGCAGGCTTTTTTCGAGAATTTATACGGTTCAACACCTCGGCTCTTAGCAGCACATTTGCATTGTCAACTTCCTCAATTTGATAGGGTCTGCGATAACTACCCGGATAAAAAAGCACATCTTTTTCGCCAATAAGTAATTCGAGGTCATTTAAATGATATGCAGCTTCTTCTTTATCATTAAAAATTAATAATAAAGGAATCTTAGCGTTGGTAAAAGCACTTTTTAATACGAATGAAAGTGAAGAACCAATGAGTCCTTTAAGAACAGTAATTGATTCATTTTGAGCAATAGAATTTAGCAGTTTCCTGATTTGAGGAGACTGTTCAAAAACTTCTTGAATGGCTGTTTGGGTCAAGCCTTTAATATTAAAGGTGCAAAGATACCATCAATAAAGATCTTTCGCCAAAAGAGGCATACATTTTTTATTAATTCTTATTATGACTTTTCTTTTCAAAGAATCTATTTTTCGTGCAAAGAATAAGCAAATTCAAGTTCATTTTGACACTTAAAAAATTTATATTTGCGGCTGTAAAATTAGATATATGTCAATTGCAGATTTTTTTGATAGTGGATTTCAAAAGAGAAATCAAGACCATTTCGCAGCAATCGTTAGAGTGGCTATGAGTGATGGTATAATTACTGAAGACGAACAAGCATTTTTAGATCGTCTTGCTCGAAAATTAGATATTTCAGATGATGATTATAAAGCAATTTTGAAAGGTTACCAATCGCATCCGATAAACCCACCTACAAGTTATGACCGTCGTTTAGAACGTCTTTATGATTTAGCACGTATGGTTTATGCGGATCATGAACTTGGCGAACGTCAAACTGCAATGTTAGAGAGATTAGGTGTAGGTTTAGGATTTTCAACAGCAAACGTAAGTTATGTTGTTGATAAAGCATTAAAATTGGTTCATGCCGGTGTCGATGAGGATAATTTTATTGACGAAATCAAAAACATGAATCGTTAGAACGAAAAAAATAAAGAATGGTTTAAAAGTAGCTTAGGCTACTTTTTTTATTTTATAAACTCTTCAACTTTTTCCACCATTTTTTTACTTCCGCAGAAAAAAGGAACCCTTTGATGTAATTCAGTAGGAATAATTTCTAGAATAGGTTGTTTACCGTTAGAAGCTTTACCGTTCGCTTGTTCAGCAATAAAGGCTATTGGGTTGCATTCATATAACAAGCGCAATTTTCCGTCTGAAGCTTTACTGCTTTTTGGGTACATATAAATTCCACCTTTTATCATATTTCGATGAAAATCAGAAACCAATGATCCTATGTAACGTGAAGTGTATGGTCTATCTTCACTTTCTTCTTGACAATATTTGATATAGTCTTTTACGCCTTTTGAAAAATGCACATAATTACCTTCATTAACTGAGTAAATTTTACCCGTTTCAGGAAATTGCATGTTTGGGTGTGAAAGATAGAAAGTACCAATGGCAGGGTTTAAGGTAAAACCATTAACGCCGTCACCTGTAGTATATACTAACATGGTTGACGTACCATAAACAATATAGCCAGCTGCAACCTGATTGTTGCCTGGTTGAAGAAAATCTTCAAGGGTTACAGGTGTACCTACAGGGGTAACTCTTCTGTAAATTGAAAAAATAGTACCGACCGATACGTTTACATCAATATTTGATGACCCATCGAGGGGGTCAATTAAAACAACATATTTGTTTTGATGTCTTTCATCATGACTATTGATTTTAATAAAATCATCTTCTTCTTCAGAGGCTATACCACAAACTATTTCTCTATTTTTCAAGGTTTGAATGAACTTTTCATTAGCGAGAACATCGAGTTTTTGTTGGTTTTCACCTTGAATATTAACATCACCAGCGGTGCCCAAAATATCAACCAACCCAGCTTTGTTCACTTCGTGATTAACCACTTTGGCAGCCAATCTTATGGCATTAATAAGTTTTGAAAGTTCGCCTGAAGAATATTGAAAAGAACCTTGATTTTCAATAATGAATTCACCAAGGGTTTGATTTTTTTTTGTTTGCATTGAGGTTATTTAATAAAAGTACAAAGATGGTCTATTTTGTTAAGAAGAACGTTTTTAATGGCTTTACATTGCGTAGTATGGCAACTTTGTATTTTATTTGTAGCCCTATGAAGGTTTTGATAAGAAAATCAGTTGAAAGTGATATGGTCGAAGTGATTCGATTAATACATGAATTGGCTTCTTTTGAAGAAGAACCTAATGCGGTTGAAATTGATGCCAATAAATTGGTTGAAGACGGATTTACTTCTAAGAAATTGTTTCAATGTTTCGTGGCAGAAGTTGAGAATGCTATTGTTGGCATGGCACTAATTTACCCAAGATATTCAACTTGGAAAGGGTCAGTATTGCATCTTGAAGATCTTATTGTTACTGAAAAATTTCGTAGTAAAGGTGTCGGCACAAAATTATTAACTGCTGTTATTCAATATGGACATCAATTAGGAGTTAAAAGAATTTCTTGGGAAGTCATTGATTGGAACGAAGGAGCAATAAAATTTTATGAAAGTAAAGGTGCTAAGGTAATGCGTGATTGGGATGTTGTTCAGTTGAGCGAATCAGGAATCAAGAATTACTTAGACAAACATAATAGTGAATTAATCGAATAATGAAGGTTTTTAAATTTGGGGGTGCTTCTGTTAAAGATGCCAAGGGTGTAAAAAAGGTAGCCAATGTGCTCAAAGAAGTAGGTTATGAGCAAACGCTAGTAGTCATATCAGCAATGGGCAAAACAACCAATGCGATGGAGGCCATTGTTGATGCCTATTTTAATGATGATGACTCGCTTTCAAATGCCTTACAATCAGTTATTGAATACCATCAAAATATTTTAGAAGAACTTTTTGAAACAAACCAACACCCTATTTTTAATTCGGTTAAAGTATTGTTTAGTGAAGTTCAAGGCTTTTTAACGTGGAATAAGTCACCTAATTATAATTTTGTTTACGATCAGGTGGTTGGCTATGGCGAATTGGTTTCAACAAAAATAGTAAGTGCCTATCTCGCAGAGATGGGTATGAAGAACAATTGGCTAGATGTTCGAGAATATATAAAAACGAATAATAGTTATCGCGATACCACTGTTAATTGGGAAAAAACGCAACAAAACATATCAAAAGCAGTAGACCAAAAGGTTTTAAATATTACACAAGGCTTTTTAGGAAGCGATGATAACAATTTTACAACCACATTGGGTAGAGAAGGATCTGATTATACAGCAGCTATTTTTGCGTATTGTTTGAATGCTGATTCAGTAACTATCTGGAAAGATGTACCAGGGGTTCTCAACGCAGATCCTAGGCATTTTAAAGAAACCCAATTACTACATAAAATATCATATAGAGAGGCTATAGAATTGGCTTTTTATGGGGCTTCAGTAATTCATCCAAAAACACTTCAGCCCCTGCAAGGAAAGGAAATTCCGTTACATGTTAAGTCATTTTTAAAACCAAAAGATAAAGGTACAACCGTAGGAAAAGGCGTGGGTATTACGCCTTTTGTGCCCTGTTATATTGTGAAGAAGAATCAAGCGTTAATTAAACTATCTTCTCTTGACTTTTCTTTTATTGTCGAAAATAGTATCAGCGAGCTTTTCAAACTTTTTCATGAGTATAAAATCAAGGTTGATTTGATTCAAAATTCTGCCATTAGTTTCTCAGTTTGCGTTGATAATACATTTGGCCGCCTTGAAGAGTTGCTAAACCTACTAAAAAGTAGATTTAAAGTGGTTTGTCATGAAAACGTGTCTTTATTTACCATTCGTCATTTTGATGAAAAAGCTATTGAAACTGTCATTAATGGTTATGAAATTCTTCTTGAGCAACGAGGTAAAGAAACGCTTCAATTAGTGGTTAAATAAAAGTAATCTCATTCATTTTTTTTCTTTTTTCTATGGATGAGTTTCCTATGTTAAAAAAGCCATGCTCATAGGGTATTTCGCTATATTTAGCATTTCGTAAATTTAATATGGATGGGTTTAGTTACCGCAAAAGAACTTGCGAAAGCAATTAATATTGATAAGTACAGCTTCTTAGGTACTGCAATAGGATGGTTTTTACTAAAGATCACTCGTTTATCAAGTCTGAACCGATATTATGATACCATTAAGCACCTGGGTCCTGATGCATATGCTGAGGCTATATTAAAGTATTATGAAATTGATTACGAAATTCCTGAAGAAGATTTCAAACGGTTACCCAAAAAAGGCGCGTATGTCACGGTTTCAAATCATCCGCTAGGGGCAATTGATGGCATTTTGCTTTTCAAACTTTTGCATGGTCAAAGGTCTGATTATAAAATAATGGCCAATTTTTTGTTGCAAAGAATGGCTCCCATTGAGCCATGTATCATTCCCGTAAATCCGTTTGAGAATCGTAAAGATGTGAGAAGTAGTATTGCTGGCTTCAAAAGTGCTTTGAAACATATAAAAAACGGTCATCCGTTAGGTATATTCCCAGCTGGAGAAGTTTCAACTCAAAAAGAAGGAAAGTTGATGGTTGATAAACCTTGGGAAGACGCAGCTTTAAAACTTATTCATAAAGCAAATGTTCCAGTAATTCCAATTTACTTTCATGCGCGTAATAGTAATCTCTTTTATCGTTTGGCGAAGATCAACCCAATTTTTAGAACAGCCAAAATTCCCTCTGAAGTATTATCACAGCGAAACAGACCTATAAAAGTTCGTATTGGTCAACCCATTTCAGTTCAAACTCAAAACGAACAAAATAGTTTCGAAGAATATCGTGAGTTGTTACGTAAGAAAACCTACATTCTTGCCAATGCTTATGAAAAAGAACGGTTAAGAGATCAAATACCTAGTACTTTGAAGTTACCTAAACAGCCGCGAAAGATTGTTACAGCTGTGCGAACAGAAGTTATTGAAGGCGAAATAGAAAAGCTTACTGAAAAGGGAAGGCGTTTGTTACAAAGCAAGAATTATGAGGTTTTTTTAGCTCCTGCTAATGAGATGCCTTTTACCTTAAAAGAGATAGGGCGTCAGCGCGAAATAACGTTTAGGGCAATTGGTGAAGGCACCAATAACTCCATTGATATCGACCGGTTTGATGAACATTACCATCACATGTTTTTATGGGATAATGAGGCAAAAACAATTGCAGGTGCTTATCGAATGGGGCTAGGTGCTGAGCTATTCAAAAAGCAAGGCATTGATGGATTTTATTTGCAAGATTTATTTCGATTTGAACCTGAACTTTTTGATATGATGAGTCGCTCAATTGAAATGGGGCGTGCATACATTATCAAAGAATATCAACAAAAACCCATGCCATTGTTTTTACTTTGGAAAGGAATAGTACATACAACGCTTCTACATCCTGAACATAAGTATTTAATTGGCGGAGTAAGTATTAGTAATCAATTTTCGAACTTTTCAAAATCTTTAATGATTGAATTTATGAAGTCGCACTATTGGGATCCATACGTGGCGCAATACGTGCATCCGAAGAAAGAATTCAAAGTAAAATTGAAAGATGCTGATAAAGAATTTGTTTTTGATGAAACTCAGGCAGATTTGAACAAGTTTGATAAGTTAATTGATGAGGTAGAACCGGGTAGTCTTCGATTACCAGTTTTGATTAAAAAATATATAAAGCAGAATGCAAAAGTGGTTTCTTTTAATGTAGATCCTCTTTTCAATAATTCAGTCGATGGCTTGATGTATATAAAAATATCGGATCTTCCTGAAAGCACTGTAAAACCTGTAATGGAAGAGTTTCAAGCAGAATTGGAACGAAAATTTGCCGAGGCCTATCAAAATGGCAGCTAGTTGTCTTATATTAAGGCAGCAAGTATTACATTAAATTGACAATAAATTCATAGTACAAGAGTTAATTATTTAAATGAATTAAAATTAAAAACCCCGTAATCTATTGCTGTAATTTTCGACATAGCGCATAGTTCAAATCTTAATATTTATGATTTATTCTCGATTATCTCTTCTAGTTGCTTTAACCTCTTTTATTTTTTTATTCACTCATTGTTCTGATACTGAAGACAATGATGACCCGCTAATCGAAATAGCTGAAGAAAGTATGAATGAAGAGGAGGTCATTGAAATGGAGGAAGAAAATAATGATATGCCTAATGATACTACCGAAGATATGGGTAGTGATGATTCAGAGAATACCGATAATGACACTACTGACGATACACCTGATGACGGTTTAAGTGAGCGATTTGATTTTATAGGAAATATTGTTATTGAAAATAGTTGGAATACTGGTGGTTGTGGTAGCCCACCATGCGACACAAATGACGAAGGCTTAGATAACTTTTTTACTGAAGGTGAGCCAAATGACCCTTATTTTTATATCGCAGATGACGAGTCTGAACTCTTTTTAGAATGCCAACAAGAAAAAGGACGAAGAATTGAGTTTAAACAACGCTCTGAAGGCCCGTTAAATTCTGCTTCATCAATGGAGTTTACAGGTACGTATTATACGATTCCTAATGGAGGCATGACCATAGCGCAAGTTCACAATAGGGGTGGTATGGGTAACAAACCATTTTTTAGATTAGAAATGCATGCAGATAAATTAGAAACCGTAATTAGAAAAGATCCAGAAGTAAGCTCTAGTGACACTACTTTTGATAAGGTTGATTACCCATTTTTAAATGGAGAAGATTATGACGAAAGTCCATTAACTGTAGTTTTAGAAAAGGGTGGTGGAGAAATTAGAATACAGGTTTTTCAGAACGAAATGGTGATTTTAGACCAATCTTTTCAACCAGATAGCACTACTAGATGGGTTACAGATACAGGCATTGCTAATGGGTACTATCTAAAAGCAGGACTTTATAATGCAGCTGTAACTCATACTGAAAATCTGATTCTTGGTTATAGCACTTTTAAATTTGCAACAGAAGATTAGTAGCGCCTTGTAATAATCAACTTAGTTATTTGACCAGGCTTCGGGTTGTTTCACTGTGCTGTGCAAAAACTACTAGGAGTCACAGCAAAAATATATGCTTTAAGATAATCAAGGAAGTCAGTTCGAGTGATTTATGACGTAATGAAATGAAGGAATCAAATTGTATCTAGAACTTTATGAGTTAAAAGTTTTTTTGGCAAGGTTAGGAAGTTTGTCATATTCTCCGTCAATTAAGGCTTTCTTTTTAGCCCGAGACCATTTTTTAATCTGTTTTTCAGTTTCTATGGCCATATTCGGATTCGTAAATTCGCAATAAAATGAGAGTTTCAAAGGTCTCCTAGTACTGGTATAGCTTTCTTTATACGTTCCGGCTTGGTGCGATTCAAATCGTTTGGTAAGGTTTGAGGTTATGCCTGTATAAAAGGTTTTATCTGAACATTCAAGAATGTAGACATAGAAGATTTTCATTGTTTTAAGTTACAACTTTGAATAAGGTGAATAATGCTTCTCGATACATTTTTTGTTTCACTACGTTTAACAAAAAACACTCGAAGTGACAACAAATAGTTCTTCTTGTGTCAGTTCGAGTGATTTTAAGACGTAATGAAATGAAGGAATAAAATTGTATCGAGAACCTTTAGAACTATAAATTTTATTCCATACTTTTTTGCATCACATACAAAAGCTCTGTGGCAATTTGAAGGCTTCGCTCTTGATATTTTTCTTTTTGTTGTGGTGTATTATCAAAAGCTTTTGGGTCTTCAAAAGTTATTGGAAATCTTCCGTCTGAACCACCTACTATGGGGCACCCTTTATCAGCTGATGAACAAGTCATGATTGCTGCAAAATCTTTTTTAGGATTAAAATCATCATCGAAAGTTTTAGAAAAGCCAATAATAGGATGCGCGTTTTGAGCAAATTTTATACTGTAAATAGGATTTTTATCCTCAGACAAAATAGCAATTTCAAACCCTGAATTTTTCAAGGTTTCTGCTGCTACTTGAAACAGGGCAGTTGCCTCAGTACCTCCTGAATAGCAGTTGATACTTTTTATACCCATATGGTACGCTAAAGTTTGTGCCCATACTTGAGAAAGATGACTTCTTCTTGAATTGTGTGTGCAAATAAAATTTAGGGCAATACTTTCGCCTTTTCTGATTTTCTCTTTAATATAATCTGAAAGCGGATTTAATACTTCTTTCCGACTTTCAGAAATTGAATGAACATCTAAAGAACCTATAGTTCGGTTGATGTCTTCAAATAGTTGGGTTTCTTTTACCATATTTTTAAA
Source organism: uncultured Maribacter sp. (assembly GCA_964554895.1). Taxonomy (GTDB): domain Bacteria; phylum Bacteroidota; class Bacteroidia; order Flavobacteriales; family Flavobacteriaceae; genus Maribacter_C. The sequence goes on from CAZKQM010000010.1 coordinate 29,161, forward strand.
TACCTACAGTTTTGCTTCTACGTTCAAAAAGTAAATTATCTTTCCATTTTCCTTTTAGTTTGCCCACGCGTTCTCTTTTACCAATGAATCGGAAGCCCATTTTTTCATGTAAGGCAATGCTTCCTTCATTTTCAGGAAATATTCCTGATTGAATGGTCCATAGGCCTTCTTCTTCACTTTCTTTTATTAGGTTTTTCATCAATAACTTTCCAACTCCTTTGCCACGACTTTCTTTACCTACGTACACACTTACTTCTGCTACACCGCCATAAACACATCTACTTGAAACAGGCGACAAGGCTGCCCAGCCTAATACTTTTTCATTTTCTATGGCTACTATTCGGCAGGCTTGCATGTGTGCTTTATCCCAAGCATCATACGTTGGAGTATTGGTTTCAAAAGTTGCGAAACCAGTTGCAATTCCCTCTAAATAGATTTTGGAAACAGCTTCCCAATGTGAAGCTCCCATTTTTTTAATTTGAACATTCATATGAACAAAAAGTTACTTTCGAACGGTAATTCAACCAAATATTTATGGCATTTAACAACATCCGCCTCCAGGTGTGCAAGAGTTTTCTTCTTGAGAACCAACGGTTACGGGCACGCCACATTCCTCTTTTGCTTTACAATCAGTTTGCTCAACAGCTAATTTCATGATGATTCGGTCTTGTGAAACTTCTACATCACTTACAAAAAGCTGTGCTGTATGAAAGTTTTGATTACTGTATTCAAATTTAACTTCAACCTCTCGATCCATAGGTTTAATGCTATCTACCTTATTAAGTATTCCTAAGGCTTTAAAGGCTGACATAGCGCCTTCTACTTCTACTTCATTTGGATCCTCCCAAAGTTGAATGATGGTTTCTTTCCAAAAATCAGTTTTAGCTCCGCAGTCAACTGAATCAATAATTACATTTTTGATTTCTGTTATATGATAGTTCGCTCGAACAAAACTGTTTGGTTTGTATTCAAACAAAAGAGTTTTTGCTGGATTTTCTTTTAGTAAATTCAAGAATTCGTTTGTTTTCATAAGATGTATTTTAACAACAGTTAAACTTTGTTTTATCAAAGAAAGAGTTCAAGAGATCTTGAATTTCTTTCCATTTCTTAAGATTAATACAATAGCAGACTTTTTTGCCATCAATTTCTCCTTGTATTAAATCAATACTTTTTAATTCCTTTAAGTGCTGTGAAATGGTAGGTTGTGCCAAACCAATTTCGTCAACAATATCATTACAAATACAGGCTTTTTGACAACTTATATATTGCAAAATAGCAATACGAGCAGGGTTCGATAGCACTTTAAAAATTACTGCCAACTCGTTCTGTTTGTAGTTGAATATTTGCGTTTTGGTTAACCCCATAACATATTTATATATTGCAATATTACGATAATAAATTTAATAAAAAAAGCCAGCTTAAAAAACTGACTTTTCGTTAATTTATTAGAACCACGGTTTTCTACCTTTTTGATAGGTTGCAACAAAGTCTTCATCTGACTTAGTCAAATAAATAATTCCTTCAATCAAACCTATAATTCCCATTATTGATGCTCCAATTCCGCACGTAAATGCTCCTATAACAAGGGTAACAACAAGCATAATAATGCCTTCTTTTTGATACCCTAAAACAAATTTATGAATACCTAAAGAACCTAAAAGAATAGCGAGTATTGCCGCTAAAATTTTTTTATTTTCGCCCCCAAGGTCTTCAAAAGCCTCTTTTGCATTTTCAGTAAATTCATTTGCAGTCTTCTTGGCGTCTTCTGCAAAATCACTAGCCGCTTCTTTTGCATCTCCTGCAAATTCACTCGCCTTTTCTTTTGCTGAATCAAAAGCTTCTCCTGCTTTATCTCCTAAATCTTGATTATTTTCTGACATCGTGTATAATTTTGGTGGTTACAAGTATCTAATGTAACAAATATTTATGAATCACAAAAAGGCTTTATCAATAGGTTCCCAAAGTTCAAGTTTATTACCTTCAGGGTCTAAAATCCAGCCAAATTTTCCGTATTCATATTCCTCTATTTCCCCTACAATAGTAACCCCCTCCTTTTTCAAAACTTTCAATAGTTCAACTAGGTTGTCAACTCGAAAATTCATCATGAATTGTTTTTGACTTGGGGCAAAGTATTGGGTGTCTTCATTCATTGGGCTCCATTGAGTTGAACAATCATTACCCTCTTTATCTTTCCACCAAAAAGTCCATCCGTAATTATCTGTGGGTATTCCTAAATGTTCTTTGTACCAAGATTTGATACCATCGGGATCTTTTGTTTTGAAGAAAAATCCACCTAAACCCGTTACTCTTTTCATAAATAAGTTTTATTGTCCTTCCTGCACATGCAGGAATCTGTTATTTTTATTTGAGGATTTTTTTAAGATTGTGGCACTTATCTATTTTTCACATTCTTCTCATAAAGTGACACCCAATCATCAACTGAAATTTTTTTACAAAGTTCTTCAATAAGTTGATAGGGTATATCATTCATCTTTTTGAAACGTACACAACTCTTACCCATATCTAATTTATACTTGCAATACTTCGGATATTCAGAAACAAACCAGTCATGTAATTTCTCATTAGCATAAATACCCGAGTGGTATAAGGCAACAAAATTCTTTTGTGAAGCTAGGTTTATAAATGGTAAGGGTAATTTTGGATCACAATGGTATCCGTCAGGATAAATTTCATGTGGCACCACCCAACCTAACATGCCATAACTCATTTGCTCTTGAAACCCTTTTGGAATGTTTTTCGAAATGATTTCTCTCAATTTAGCAACAACTGCTTTTCTTTCATCGGGAAGCTGAGCAATATATTCTGCGGGTGAATTTGCGTTATACTTCATGACTACTGATTTTTACGTGTTAAAAACAGTGAAGAAATGAGTGATATTATTAGACCTAATGTCATAACAACACCAAACATAAAAACTGCAGCACCAAAACTTGTAAATTCTTGGACTTCCATTTCAGGGTTTTCGGCTTTCATGGTTTCAGCATATTCTTTAAAAAAATCAGGATTTACATAGGTTGTATAAAGGTAATCAGCTATAGCGATACCAACAGCTGAAAAAAGTGAAATCAACAACCCAATACTTATGGCTTTGAGAACCGAAATAGCACCATTATTTTCAACATCTCTAAAGTGCTTGATACCGAAATACACAAAAATTAAGGAAACTAAAATGGTGGCATAACCTATGAAAACATTGGTTGTAATGTCGAAATAAAGTCCGGAAAGAAAGAGTGCAAGGGCCACTGTAAACCCATACAAACCATATTTTATAACTGTGTTTTTCATAATGGATGATTTTTAATTCTTAGTTGATAAAACTACAATTGGGGAACCTAAAGCGACTCATACTAAAGTACTAAATTGTTTGTATTTCAATATAAAAACCAGATTTTCAGATGATTCGTAGTTCTTTTGCAATCTGAACCGCCTGAGTTCGGCGTTTGGCGTTCAATTTTAATAATACATTTGAAACATGCGTTTTTATGGTGCTTTCTGATACAAATAGCCTTTCAGCAATTTCTTTGTTCGAGAAACCCAGGGCAATTTCTTTTAGCACTTCGTATTCACGTGTGCTCAATTCTAGCTCGGCAATTTTTTGAAGATTTATTGTATTTTGAAGAGTTATAATTTTCTTAGATTTTTGTCTATTTGAGTAGATTCCGATACTGAAAAATAGAACTGCAATGAATGCAATGACAAAATCTGTTTTCAAATTACCGCGTGTCATCGCGTATTTACTAATTTGAAAAAGCAATAGTAAAGCGAAAACTAGTAATCCGAAGATGATGACTGTTTTCTTCATGAACGAAAGTTAACAAAACTTTGCCTTAATTTTATTGACCACTGTTTCTGCAAGTTTGAATTTACTTTCTACTGACCATCCTGCAACATGAGGTGAAAGCAATACATTTTCTGAATTTATCAAATATTGAAACGCTTCAGGCATATCATTAGAAGTAGCCGAAGTGAACATATTTTCAAAAGAAGACTTTTCATACTCAAGCACATCAAGGCCTGCGCCCAGAATTTTACCTGATTTTAGTGCTGCGACTAAATCTTGGGTTCTAACACATTTGCCACGAGCGGTATTTAATAACCAAAACGACTTGTTAAAACCTTGAATAAATTTTTCATCAATCATACCCGTTGTCAAATCAGTTTGGGGCACATGCAAACTTATAATGTCACTACGTTGTTGTAATTCTAAAATGCCTACTTGCCTTGCGTTAGAATCTCCTACACCACCTTGAATATCATAACAAATGACTTCAGAAACATTAAAACCCATTAATTTTTGAGCAAAAGATTTACCCATATTGCCATAGCCAATAATTCCAACTGTTTTTCCCTCTAATTCGACACCTCTATTGCCTTCGCGATCCCATTTACCTGATTTAACCTCACTATCAGCCGTATTTAATTTATTAAAAAGTGAAAGCAACATACCCAGTGTATGTTCACCTACTGCATTTCTATTTCCTTCTGGTGCAGCGGCTAAAAAAATACCATTTGCTTTAGCATATTCGCAATCAATATTTTCGAGTCCGGCACCTAAACGACCAATAAATCGTAATTGTGTTGCTTTTTCAAGAAAGGCAGCATCCAAAGAAAAACGACTGCGAATTACGATACCGTCATAGGTATGAATTTTTTGCATTATTTCTTCTTTAGATGAAGTATAATCTTCATCATTTTGAAAACCTAAGGCTTTAAATTCTTCTATAATGTACGAATGATTTGTATCTACATGTAAAACCTTCATCATGAAATTTTCAAATTTTAGGATAATGTGTTTCCGTCATTTCATGATCTACATTACCTGTATGTGCGGTGTTTTGCTTCTCAAAAAGTAAAAGATGTACTTCTTCGTTATTTTTGGTTGTAGGGCAATGTTCAACCCCTTTGGGTACTATAATGATTTCTCCTTCTTTAACCTCTTCAGTTCGGTCTCTGAATTTCATATAAAGTGTTCCTTTTAAAACTTGAAATAGTTCATCTTCATGCTCATGAGCATGCCACACAAATTCACCCTGAACTTTGGCTAAAATGACCTGCATATTATCAACCGTTGCAATTTGATGCGGATGCCATTGTTTGGTAAAAAGAGCGTGTTTTTCTTTTAGGTTTATAGGTTTCATACGCGTATAATTTGATCAGATACCTAAAATCATTTTGGCAATCAAGAAGTAAATCATAATACCAAAAATATCATTACTAGTTGTGATAAAAGGCCCTGTTGCAATGGCAGGATCAATTCCTCTTTTGTCAAGAAATAATGGAGTAAAGGTGCCAATAAAACCAGCAACTACTATAACTGCTATAAGCGATAAAGAAATAGCTAGGGCGGTTAAAAATTCACTTTTCCAGAACCAAGTGGCCAATAATAAAATTGCAGCTAAAATGAGTCCGTTTAATAGTGCCAGCAGAATTTCTTTTATCAGACGGTTACCTATACTTCCTTTTAAATCGTCATTGGCTAAACCTTGCACAATAATGGCGCTTGATTGCACACCAACATTACCTGCCATAGCTGCTATTAAAGGTGTAAAGAAGAAAAGAATGGCATGTTGTTCAATCATTTCTTCAAAGTTGCCCATAATAGCTGCGGCGCCGAGTCCTCCAAAAAGGCCAAGAATTAGCCAAGGTAATCGGGCACGAGTGAGTTCCCAAATGCTATCATCTGCTTCAACATCTTGTGAAATACCAGCAGCCAACTGATAATCTTTTTCAGCCTCTTCTTTAATAACATCAACAATATCATCAATTGTAATTCTACCAACTAACCTACCTATTTCATCAATTACGGGGATTGCCTCTAAATCGTATTTTGACATAATTTTCGCAACCTCTTCTGGTTTTTCATCTGCCTTAACTGAATCAACCTTTTTAGCCGTATACACCTCTCGAATAGGTACTGTGGTTGCCGCCGTAAGCAAATCTTTTAACGATAACCTGCCAATCAATTTTTCCTCATCGTCAACCACATAAATAGAGTGAACGCGTGTGACATTTTTAGCCTGTGCCCGCATTTCTTTCACGCAGGTCATGACGTTCCAGTTATAATTAACTTTTACCAATTCTTTTGCCATCAATCCCCCAGCAGAATCTTCGTCATAACGCAAAAGGTCAACAATATCTTTTGCATGCTCTTTGTCTTCAATTTCTGAGATAACCTCTCTAACAATATCTTCAGGAAGCTCTGCGATTATGTCAGCCGCATCATCAGTATCAAGTTCTTCAAGTTCTTCAGCAATTTCTTTGGTAGAAAGATTACCAAGAATAGCCTCTCTAAGGTCATCATCTAATTCAGTAAGCACATCAGAAGTGGTGTCGCTATCGAGTAATTTTATAAGATAAGTAGCTTGATTTTCATTTAGCTCATTGACAATTTCAGCCACATCAGCATAATGCATGGTACCTAAATGAGATTTTAGGTCTGCATTTTTTTTAACCTTAATGAGTTGTTCAATTTCAGTTAAAAGCTCGTCTGTGAGTTTAAAGGGTGTCATTATTTATCTGCTTCGTCAACGCTATAAAATCAGCAACGGATAATTGTTCTGGGCGTTGGTCAAATATAGCATCTTCTGTGAGAATATCTGAAAGATTAAGTGTTTTTAGGCTATTTCGAAGTGTTTTTCTACGTTGATTGAAAGCAGTTTTTACTACCTTGAATAGTAGTTTTTCATCACATACATTCTTATAATTTTTTTTGCGTGTTAACCGTAATACACCTGATTGCACTTTTGGTGGCGGGTCAAATACGTGAGGGTGAACAGTAAATAAATACTCAGCATCATAGTAAGCTTGTACGAGCACTGATAGAATTCCGTACGTTTTGCTGCCTTCTTTTTGACAAATACGCTTTGCTACTTCTTTTTGAAACATTCCTGTAAATTCAGGTATTTTTTCTTTCCATTCTAACATTTTAAAAACGATTTGAGTTGAAATGTTATACGGAAAATTGCCCGTAATGGCGAACTGTAAATCTTCAAAAAGAGTGGCTAAGTCATATTTTAAAAAGTCAGCTCCGATTACTTTGAAAGAACCCATGCCCGTCATCAATTCAGGATGTTCTAACGGAAAATTATGATTTAGATAAATAATTGATTCGGCATCAAGATCCATGGCCACTAAATCAATAGGATGTTGTAATAAATATTTGGTTAATACTCCGGTTCCAGGACCAATTTCAATGACTTTTGAATAGTTTTTATAGGTAAGGGTTTCAGCGATTTTTTGTGCGATAGTTTCATCTTTTAAAAAGTGTTGACCTAAATGTTTTTTGGCCTTTATGGGGCTGGAGCTATGACTTTTATCATTTTTCCATTTGTCAAACTTTTTTTTCTTGTGCTTGCCCATTTTTATTGTTCACTGATGACTTCTAATTCAGTTCTGAAGGCCACAAATTTACCTGCAAAATATTTGCTAGCATCTTTACGTAAAGCATCAGCATCTTCTTGATAATAGCGTTCTAAAGTTTCTTTGTCTTGACAGGTATATTGAATTGAATAGGTTAGGCCACCCATTTCTTCTTCAACCATCACTTTACACATTTTTGCTTTAATGAACTTACGGGTGGCCAACACATCAGGAATATGAGTTTCGGTCATCCATTCTAACCAGTGATCGTGTACAGATTCTTCAATATTAATGGTAACGTTGTATATATACATGGGTAAATTCAAATTCAAGCGTCAATTTCAAAAACAAAATTTGTAGATGAGTTTGGTTTTTGAGCTTTTGTTTAATTAATAAAATCTCCTCGCAATTTTCTAAAATTTTGTCTTGCCTTCGGAAAGAAATAACTATCTTGATAATTGTAAATAATTTGCTCGTATTGTTCTTTTGCCTTTTCAGGTTTGTTCAAAATGGTACGGTACAATTCAGCCAATGCATAATGAGCATCGTCAGCTAGAATTCCTGAACCATAAAATTCTATTATTTTGATATAATTAAATGCGGCAGCTTCATAATCTTTGAGTTCCGATAGAAGTTCTCCCTGTTTTAACAGGGCTTCATCTTCAATTTTTTCCCCTTTATGGTCTTTTAAAATGGCATCTAATTCTTGTATTGCTTCTTGGGGTTTATTTTGAAACGCTAATAGATCAGCTCTTGCATATTTTTTCAATGCTGTTTGGGTCGAATCTTCTAAAACATTATCAGAAATTAATAAACTGAGTTGCATGGCATCATTGGCTATGAGCTGTGAAGTTGAACTTCTGAGTACTTTCAATTGGGTTAGCGCCCAGTCAAAATCGCCTTTATAAAAACTAGTTTGTGCTACTTTAAAACGGGCATCTTGACCAAGAATATCATTTTTTAGACTTTTCTGTACTTGTGCAAAATAAATGAGGGCCTCATTAAATTTTCTATCAAAAACAAGAATATCACCCAAGGCTAATTTAATGAAAGCTTTTCCTCTTGTGTTTAAAGGTAATTCTAAGCTATTTTTTAGTACCTCAATTCCTTTTTCAGCAGCACCTCTTTTGAAGGTTAAAAAATTCGCAAAGGCTACCTGAAGTTCTAAAGTTCTGGATTGGTACCCGAATTGAGCAACTAACTTTTCATATTCCTTTTGAACCGTATCAAGTGTTTTTTCTGAAGGATGTTGTAATTGAATTTCTATAAGGTCAAGTTTTGCATTTAGCTGAACCACCTCATCTTCTGCATTTTCAATAATATATTCTAAAATCTCTGTAGCGACTTCAGGATCATCCTCTAGAACAATGTCTACCAAATTTTCTAAACGACCCAAATTACGATTTTGCCTTTGTCTCTTATAAATGGCTTTTTCTTGTCTGAAAGCACTATTATATTGTTTTTGCTGAACAAATAACCAGCTGAGCAATTGATTCCATTTTAAATTTGGATTCTTTTGCGCTCCTTCAAGTAAAATGGTTTTGAGCAGTATATTGTTCTTGTTTTCTGGGTCTTCAGTGACAAATGCATCTATATTGCGTAGCACTTTTGACATCGTAGCTTTTTCATCTATTATTAATGAAGTAAACACACGAAACATTTTATCTATATCATTTTGCTCGCCATATATTCGAGCCAACTGAAAATTAAAATCTTGAGTCGGATTAATTTCCATGGCCTTTTTGTATGCCTTAATTGCATAATCAAGTTGGGCATATTTTTCAAAACGAAAACCTATTGAATACCCTTGGTTTGCGCTTTCTTCAATGGCTAAAATGGCTTTGTCATATTGCTCTTTTGCCTTTTCATCTTGATTTTGCAAGGCATAATTATACCCTAATTCAACATAAAAAGTGGGGATCAAGCGCCTTGAACTCAATCTTTTTTCTAATAAAGTTCGGGCATCTTCATAACGTTCAAGTTGCTGGTAGCAGCTAACTAGAGCTACACTATAGTCTGATCTTCTTGGGTTTTTCTCAACCAATTTTTCATAAAAGACAACTGCCTTTTCAAAATCACCATTATTGAAATACTGTTTCGCATTGAAATCTTCTTGTGCAAAAGAAGCACAAGTTAACATCAAGCTCAACATTAGAATCAGTAAGCGCATGAGCACAAAGATACGGAGATTGAGTTAAGACATTTAAGCTAAAATGGTTTGAAAACAGAACAAAATAGAAGGTTTAAAAATAACCGAAGGTTCATAAAATAAGAAATTATAATTATTCTTTGTAAGAATAAAGTTACATTTTATCAAAATAAGGTAAAAACCTCAATTTTTATATGGTTTTCGTTGGTTGAGTATTCCATGATTTCCATTAAAATTGTGAGGTTAAAAAAGCGATAACTTTTTGATAACTTTTTGTTGAGGCAGACACACTAACGTACTGATTGTATTTATTTTAGGATAATGTTTAATCTTAAAATTATAATACAATGAAAAAAGTTTTAGTAGTATTCTTGATGTTTGTTTTTGCCATGAGTTTTACCTCATGTGAACCAGAAAGTGTCGCTGATACTAATGATATTTATGCAAACGACAAAGACGAAGAACCTGACAGAGATATGTAAGGTTTTATCTTATACATTAATAATTCTAGGTGCGGTATTGATTTTTACCGCACCTTTTTGGCATGTAGGTTTACCTAAAGAAACTACAGAGATATTATTTCTGAGGGAAAAACTTCAAATAGAGGAGAAAAAGCTGTTAACAAAAAAGGATGATTTAAGGGCGAAATTCAATTCAGGGAAAACTGATGCTAAAGAATTTATCGCGCTATCTGATTCAATTTTTTTGCAGTTAAAAAAGCTTAAAGCTAAAAACGATTTAGAAATTTCAGAAGCAATAAATGCACAACGAATATTTTCTTGGAAAAGCCCAAGGGCCTTTCTAGTTGGATTTGGGGTTAGATTGCCATATGTTTTTTTCAGTCTAGTTATAAGTCTGTTGGTCATGTCCAGAAAAAACGATCCCAAATATTTGAAAAGTGCTTTTTCTTTTTTACAGATTGCGTGTTGGTCAATTTCTGCCTACTGGATGATATGGGTTTTCTGGGATTTTCAGGACTACTCCTTGAAGACCTATAGGTATGTTTTTATTACAGTTTCAATTTTAATAGGAACCGCTTGCGTCTTTTTTATTTCCAGCTTTGAGACCACAATCTCAACATTAAAATCCAAAATAAGATATGTCATGGGTTTAATGATCAATAAAGCCATAGACAAAGGCCATATAAAAGATGAGTTGAAATATGAAACTGAAATTATTTTTCCGGCACTAAAGAAACTCGATGAGTGATAAAGAAAAAATAATAGCTAGTTTGGAAAAAAAGGGCCTTTTAGACGAATCTTCAGTAAGAAAGCTTCGAGCTCGTCTTAAAAATAAGCTGAAGTTAGAAGCTAGCATACAAGATGAAGAAATAGTATCGCTTAGAACAGAACTGTCAATGCTTCAAAATAGGGTATCTGGTTAGTCAAGAACCCTCATCTAACCTTTTCTTTATTTTTTTAACTTCTTCTTTTAGTTGTTCCATTTCATTGGTGCCCACCATATTTTTGACCAATAAGCGAAATTCTTCTAACTTAAAATAAATAACTCGATGCCGATCTAAGTAATCAACAATTTCAACAGGGTGAAATTTTGACATGATCTCATCTATCAATTGAATTGAAGGATATTTATTCGCTCGCGTATACGTTCTAAGTTCTTCATTTAAGACATTCAATTTGTCTTTCAAGGCGTAAACCTCCGCAGTATCATTGGTAAATACTTCAACAAGAATCTTATTTTTTGATTCAGGAATTTTTTTACCTTTCTCATAATTGATTACGGTACCCTTGCTAACACCAATTCTTTGGGCTAGTTGTGATTGTGTCCATCCTTTCGCTTTCCTTTTTGCTTTGAGGTCTTTTCCCGTCATTCTGGCGTTATTATCATAAAATTCAGTAAAAAACTTTCTTTTGAAGTAAAAAAAGTCAAATATTGTACCTATATTACCACATAAAAAGTGTAATATTATTCTTATTGTTTTGCAGGACTGAACAAATATATAAAAAATGAACCAACATTTTACCAGAGATGAACTGGCTTTGATGAAGGGTAAATACGCTAGCCTTGCTCGTAAATATGATAGCACAACCACCTATGTGAAATTAATTGCGAATGGCCAGCGACAATTGAACTCAAAACTGTCAAAACTGATTTATGAAGACATTCGAAAAATAATAGCGCTATTTGAGCCTTTGCCTAAAGTAGAGGCACAGAAACTCAAAAATAAAATTTCTCAGTCAAGGGAAGGTAAATTCTGAAAAGTATTGAAGTGATTATAATGAATGATACAACTAAGAAATTAATGGTTTTATTTGAACTTCCGTTGCATAATCTGACTGTTTTAGGAGACCAATACGCCAACCTTTTTTGGCAATATGAAGACTCGCAACCCGCACCTCTGGCTGAACTACCATGGAAATTTCAATTGCCTTTTTATCTAACATTCTTGCATGATGATGAATTAGCTGAACGATTCAAAAACATGGAAATTATAGGTGCAATCGATGTTTATATAAAGAGCAAGTATTTTCTAAATGAAGAGCTGAGTCTTGAAGTTTAGGCATTTATATAGATGATGAATGCGCTATGTATTCAAAATGACAGATGCAAGGCACTTGCATAATACACCTTGAATTTAATTAACATATTAAAAAAGTATAATTATGGTCGTAAAGGATTGACCATCCAAAATCGGAAATGTGAAAGTTGAAACCGAAATAAAATAAGGAATCAACCGAGGTAAGCGAAAATCGAAAGAGTAACGGCATGGATAAAATTTAAAAATATAAAAAATGAACATATTTAGAAATTCAAAATTAGCGTCATCAATGGCAATTATTTTTCTGTTTGTTTCCTGTAATCAGTATGAGTCAGAAGAACCAGAGATTGTTCCACACAATAAATTTCATAGGTTACTCACGGATATTGAGATTGAAGAAATTTGTCAAAATCACAACAAAGTACTTAACGAGTTATTTGAGGTTAACTTAAAGAATAAATCAGATATTTCTGATAGAGTAATGGAATTATATGAAGATACGGGTCTTACAAAAGAAAATCTTGATTCTTATATAAATGTAGTTGATAAAATGAATATGTCATATTTGTTAACTTTAATCGATGAGATTGAAGATGATTTTGTAGATGGTGCTTTACTTAAAGAAAAACTTAAAGAATTGAAATCTTTAAGTGTTTCCAAGGATCTTCAACAGCATGCAAAAAAGACGAAAAAAGAACTTAGAGGAATTGATTTAGATTTGTATCTTGTTATTTGTAAAGTGTATCAACATTCCTCAGATTTTTGGAGTAAAAAATATCCTTTGGCTAGTAAACAATCGCTTTCTGGTTGGAGAGAGGCTGATGGCATTTCAGCAGGAATAGGTTTTCTTACTATGGCTGCAACATTTGCAGCTATATCGGCGGTAGGAATAGCTACTGGGGGCACCGGGGTAATACCAACCATTACCATCGTTGCATCCTTATTGAGGATTGGAACATCATCAGCTCTTGCTTCTATTTACGCAGCAATAAAATAGCATGAAAAAAAACAACTTTTACTTATCGATAGGAATTTTGAGCATTATTCTGGCGTTGTTCATTTTTTCATTAGTGATAACTTTTAAGGTAGTTACCAAATTCAATAATTCTGAGATTTATTCAAAAATTGATTTTCAAAATGATATGGAGCTTGGAATTGTTGTAACTGTTGCTAACTTGATTGGGGAATTAAGTTTAATATATTATCTTTTTAAAAAGGAAGTTTTCAAAAACTTTTTTAAACCCTCTGATGATTAATAATTCGACATATTTATTGAATGCAATAGCGACTCAGTTTTTAAACTGAGTCGCTTTGTTTTTTAAAGCAAATTTGCTTGCTTGTAAAATTTAGTTTTCAGTTACTTTAATTACATATATAAAATAGCGGTTTATGACTGAAGATAAAAGGCGAATTAAATAATTAACGAGCAGTAAAGAAATGAGATGAGTAAAGAAGAAGCGGAAATTAGAAAAAATCTATAACAGAAAAATAAAAATCACACAATCTTAAAGATATGAAGTTTACATCAGTTGATTATTTCTTAAAGATTAATTTATGACGTCAAAACCACAATAGGGCACTAATACTTCAGGAATTTCAATACCGTTTTCAGTTTGGTAGTTTTCTAATATCCCTGCAAGTACTCTTGGTAATGCCAATGCACTTCCGTTTAAGGTATGAACTAGTTGTTTCTTTCCGTTTTCATCTTTAAAGCGAAGTTTCAATCGGTTTGCTTGATAGGTTTCAAAATTAGAAACAGAACTAATTTCAAGCCATCGATCTTGAGCCGTAGAAAATACCTCAAAATCATAGGTCAGTGCTGAAGTAAACCCTAAATCGCCACCACATAAACGCAAGATTCGATAGGGTAATTTTAATTCACGCAGTATGTTCTTGACATGCTCAACCATTTGATTCAAGGCATCGTATGAATTCTCAGGATGCTCAACACGTACAATTTCAACCTTATCAAACTGATGTAAACGATTCAAACCTCTAACATGAGCGCCATAGCTACCCGCTTCGCGTCTAAAACATGGGGTGTAGCCTGTATAGCAAATCGGAAAATCATTCGCACTGATTATTTCATCTCTAAAAAGATTGGTTATAGGCACCTCTGCCGTAGGAATCAAATATAGATTGTCTTCGCCAATATGATACATTTGTCCTTCTTTATCAGGTAATTGACCTGTACCAAAACCAGACGTTTCATTGACCAAATGGGGTACTTGCATTTCGGTATAGCCAGCTGCGACGTTTTTGTCTAAAAAATAAGAGATTAAAGCACGCTGTAATCGAGCACCTTTACCTTTATACACCGGAAAACCAGCACCCGTAATTTTAACACCTAATTCAAAATCAATGATATCATATTTTTTGGCAAGCTCCCAGTGAGGTAAGGCTTCGCTATGTAAATTTGGCGTATGTCCTTCTCTAAATACTTCTTCATTATCTTCCTCAATTGAACCCGCTGGCACAGATTCATTAGGCACATTAGGTATTTGGTACAATAAATCATTCAATTGATTAGCAACTTGATTTAGTTCTTCGCCAAGCTTTTTAGAATCTTCTTTGAGGGTAGTGGTTTTTACTTTTAAGGCATTAGCTTCTTCAGCTTTTCCTGATTTATAAAGCGCACCAATATCCTTACTTAATTTGTTCGATTCAGCTAAGATTGAATCTAAGTTTGTTTGCAGACTTCTTCTGTTTTCATCACATTCAAGTACTTTGTCAATAATAGAATTCGCATTAAAGTTGCGCTTTTTCAAGGCCTTAATGATATTGTCTTTATTCTCTCGTATGACTTGTAATTGAAGCATTTGATATGATTTTAAGGGTACAAATTTAAACTAATCTTGTGACTATTTTAATGATTTATTTGGATGTCTTCTTTTTTAAACCATCAGAAGGTAAAATCCAATCATGATGTTTAAAATGATTCCATTTTTCATTCGCTAAATCTGTTTTTGGATTTATAAATGCCCTAACAGGTTTGCCATTAACGCTGACTTTTGAATTCATGGCATACACTGCAACATCTTGGCCTTTTGATGCGTATTCTTCTTTTAAATGTTGTGCGAATTGCCAAATAAAGTCAGGATAAGTTGCAATTCTGCGTCTTTGTTTTGCACTCAAATAGGTTTCAGAACGCACCAGTATTTCTACCTTTGTGGCTTTGTCAACCACTTTGAATTGTATGGTTCCTGCTCTACTTCTGAGCATCATACGCCAACTCATTCGGTGGCCTTCTTCAGTCCAAAGCACATCATCAGGAATAAAATAATGGCGAATGGGTAAAATAAGCTGAATGCTTATATATATCATACATACCGTTAAAATAATTTTATGATTTGACGGAATTTTTATTGGACCAGCTTGGTACACTTCTTTTTGTTTAAAAAATAGGGTACGAATGGTCTCTGGCTCAAAGAAAAATACAATGAAAGCCAAAGAGAGAAACGGAAAAATGCCTATTTGAAAAACAAAAGAATTGAATAAGTGAAAAAAGATTGATAAAAAGAACGCAATTTTTCGTGTGGGTTTATACAGTAAGGCAGGCACTATAAGAAAATCAAAAGCAATACCAAAATAAGCAATGATTTGATGTGCCAAATGATTTTGCAACAGACTACCTATGAGAAAATACTCTTTTTTGTTGCTCATCAAAATTTTGATAATACTCAAATCAAACCAATCACCATATAATTTTGCAATTGAAGCATAGGTATATACGATAAATAATTGCAGTATAATCAGCCATTTGATGCCGTTAAACATACCATTTGTTTTAATGGAAGAATTTCGTTTAGCATCGAATGAATAGGCGGCATTCGCCGGAAAAAAGCACATGAAACAGGAAATCAAAATCAGTAAATAATAATGATTGTTATACGATGTTTTTTGCATGAGGTAAACTCCTGTCCAAAGTAGTGTAAAACTAATAATGCTGATGCGATAACGGTATCCTAGTGCGATGCATATACCGCAAGTACCCAAAATGAAAAAATAGAAATACATCCCGTATCCTGGCAAGGGTTGTAGCCAGTCAAAACCAATGAAATTAAACGTAAACTTGGGGTCGATGAGGGTGTTTTTAATCCACCCGGTAATGATTGCGCCATAACACTCACAGGCAATTAAAAATCCGAAAAAAATTCTGAAAATAATAAGAGCTGAGTTGTCAATTTTTTTAAATACAAATCGATTCAGCATGATTTATAGGGTTGCTATTAAATCTAGTGAATTCTTTTTATCTTTCTTAAGTTGCTCTTTTAGCGCTTCTAGTGAATCGAATTTCTTTTCATCACGCAGCCTGTCAATAACATCTATTTGCAGGGTTAGGTCATAGAGATCTTGATTGAATTCGAAAAAATGTACCTCAATACTCTTTACTGAACCGTTAAAAGTAGGATTGTAGCCAATATTCATCATGCCATAAACAAGGCTGTCATTGATGTAGCTTTGAACCAAATAAACCCCATTCATGGGTATTAATTTATAGGTCTCTTTGATTTTGATGTTTGCAGTAGGAAAATTAATTGTTCTACCTAAACCTTTACCTTTTGTAACCACCCCTGTGAGCATATAAAAATAGCCAAGGTATTTATTAGCTATTTTTATTGCACCTTTTTCAAGGGCGTGTCTAATTTTGGTTGAACTTACTGATACATCTTCAATTTCTTGGGCTGAAATTTCTTCAACCTCAAAATCAAAAGTATTGCCAAAAGAGATGAGATCCGAAATATTGGCATCTCGATTTCGACCAAATCTATGGTCATAACCAATGATTATTTGTTTTGCTTGTAATTTATTAACGAGCATATCGCGAACAAATTCAGTGGCCGAAAGTCTAGAAAATTCTTTGGTAAACGAATGTATGATAAGTACATCTAGGCCCGATTTTTGAAGTATTTTAGTTTTTTCGTCTATGGTGTTCAATAATTGTACATCTGATTCTTGTTGTAAAACCATTCTCGGATGCGGAAAAAAAGTAAGTATCGTTGATTTTAAATTGAGTTTCGTTGCTTTTTTAATAAGTCGCTCTATAATTTTTTGATGGCCAAAATGAACACCATCAAAAGTACCAATGGTAATTGCGGTATTAAATGCCTGATTGTATTGAGAAATGCCTTTAACTGTAATCACTTGTAATAAAAGATAATACTTATATTTGAAGTTCGGTAAACCCCCACTAATGGTTTCAAAATTACGTCTTGTTTTTGCAATTACCATAGTATTTTTTTGCTTTTATGGAAAAGCGCAGGATACCGTATGGAGTCGAGATAATTCTAGTACTTTAAGTACTTCAGATTTTTCAAAACGCTTTGATGTAAAGAGTGGGGCGATCTATTCTTTTGACGAAGAACAATTCAAGCAAAATTTAAAAACTCAAAGCCGAAATTCTGATTTCAATAGCGTGGTTCAAATTCCTGATGTATCAGGTAAAATGATAACTTTTGGGCTAACCGAAACTTCAGTTATGGCAGATAAATTATCAGATAAATATCCTGATATAAAATCATACACTGGCCATGCACTTGATGATAGTGGTAATACACTTCGTTTAAGTGTTTCACATAAAGGAATTCAAGGTTTAGTGATCCATACCAATGGCACCGCATTGACCTATTTGCAAAAATCACAAAACGGTAAGTATGTAGTTTATTCAAGGAATTCTCACACTAGTGAAGCGAAAGAATTTCTTTGTGCCACCAAAGACTTTAATTCAAAAATACCTTCCTCGGCAGCCTTACATCTGGTAAATAATCAAGAATTGCGAAAATATCGAATAGCAATAGCGGCTACAGGTGAGTATACCCAATATCATGGGGGTACAGTAGCTGATGCGTTAGCGGCGATTAATGCTTCGTTAACTAGAATAAATGGTTTGTTTGAAAATGATTTAGGTGTGCGGTTGGAGTTAATTGCAACTAATGATCAGATAGTTTTTGTAGACCCAAATACTGACCCCTATCAAGGGGTAAGTACAACACAAGCACAGGCAGCATTTACAGATACTATAGGTGAAGAAAATTATGATATAGGAATTTTATTTGGTGTTTCAGAAAATTCTAATGGTAATGCAGGTAGAATTGGAAGCGTATGTAGAAACAACATAAAAGGAAGTTCTTTTGCTTCTGCACCTATACCAGAAGGAGATGTCTTTGATATTGACTTTGTGGCGCACGAAATTGGTCATCAATTTGGGGCTAATCATACCTGGTCTTTTGAGACCGAGGGTACTGGTGTTCAAGTTGAGCCGGGTAGTGGAACCACAATTATGGGCTACGCAGGTATAACGGGTCCAAATAATGTGGCAAGTAATAGCGATGATTATTTTCATTACAGTAGTATTGTTCAAGTAACCAATTACTTGGCAACCACTAGTTGTGCTGAAATCATTAGTTTGATAAATAACCCACCCATAGTTGAACCTACGGGTTCTTATACAATTCCGAAATCAACTGCTTTTGTTTTGACCGGATCAGCTTCTGACCCAGATTCGAATGATGTTTTGACCTATGCCTGGGAACAAATAGATAATGGTGTTGTGACGTTTAATACTTTTGGTCCGAATAATCCTGTTGGAGGTAATTTTAGATCGCAAATACCTTCGGTACAGCCCGAACGTTATTTTCCTGCTTTATCAAGCGTATTACAAGGCATGCTTACGCAGCAGAATCCGAATATAAATTCTACTTGGGAAACGGTATCTGATATTGAAAGAGAAATGAATTTTGCCTTAACGGTAAGAGACAATGTTATTGGAGCAGGTCAGTTAGCTACTGATTTAGTTAATATTTTCTTTGAAGGCGATGCAGGCCCCTTTAGAGTTACCTCACAACAACAGTCCTTCGTAGCAACTGCAGGCAGTGTTCAAACTATTACTTGGGATGTTGCGAATACAAATATGGCTCCGATAAATGCACAAAATGTAGATATCTTTCTGTCATTAAATGGCGGTAATGATTTTCCTATTCTCTTGGCAGAAGGGGTGCATAATGACGGAAGCCATGCTATAGTTTTACCAGGAAATGCGACCAATTTTGCGCGCATTATGATAAAGGCAAGTGACAATATCTTTTTTGCAGTAAATTCCGCTCAATTTGCCATTGAAGCATCTGAAGTGGTTCTTGATTTTGAAGCGGTTGAATTTGATATTTGCCAACCAGAGAATCTAGTAATTCCGTTTAATTATGAAACTTTTCTTGGGTTTAATGAAGAAGTAACTTTTAGCATTCCTTCTCCACCTGTAGGATTAACATATGATTTTGCACCTAATACGGCAACTGATTCAAATACGCCAATACAATTATCTTTTTCAGATACTCAAAATGTTACGCCAGGAAATTATCCAATTACAGTAGTAGTAACGTCGGTAAATTTTCAAAAAGAGATACAACTAAATGTTACTATTTCTGATGGTACTTTTGATGAAGTTTCTTTGCTTTTCCCTGAGGATGCTAGTACTGAAATATCAAGGTCAGAAACGCTAACATGGTCAGAAGATACAAGTGCAATATATACACTTGAAATTGCCACAGATGCTAATTTTGCCAATATTATTGAAAGTGAAATAGGGTTGATTACCAATAGTTACACGCCTCGTAATCTTGAATTTGAAACTACTTATTATTGGCGAATAAAACCTTCAAACAGTTGCGGAGAAGGATTCTTTAGTGTGCCCAATAGTTTTACAACCATAAATTTTAGTTGCGCCACAAGAACTGCAACTGATTTGCCTCGAACTATTTCTGAAAACAATACCCCAACGGTAAGCTCAACCATTTCGCTAACAGAAAACTTCGCAATTGCTGATATCAATGTTTCCTTAGCAATTGAACATACCTTTTTGTCAGATTTAAATGTAACACTTAGCTCTCCACAAGGTACTGTAGTTTCATTATTTTCATCTTCATGTGGAAGTGCAGAAGATGTGAGTGCTGTTTTTGACGATCAAGCTTTATCTACCATTACTTGTTCAGGACAACCCGCTATTAATGGTCAAGTTCAACCTGAAGGATTTTTGAGTTCGTTTAATGGTGAATCAACCCAAGGTGATTGGGTGTTGACTGTTTTTGATAGTGCCGATAATGATGGTGGTTCTATTCAAAATTTTTCATTAGAAATTTGTGTAGAAGGTATGTTTAGACCTGATGCTGATAATGATGGTGTTTATGATGATGGCGATGATCTTTGTTTAGATACCCCGCCTGGTGTAACGGTAGATGCTAAAGGTTGCCCAGTGTTTAATTTTTCGGTAAATAATTTTTCCATCGCTGCGCAAAGCGAGACCTGTAGAAATAATAACGATGGCATTTTAACCATAGAAGCTCTTGAGAATTTGAATTATAGTATTGAAATAGTAGGTGGTGGCGTAACCATAAATGACAGTTTTACCACCAATTACAGTGTGCCAAATTTAGGAGCTGCTATCTATACCGTTTGTATTGATGGTTCTGATGGAGTTATCATGTATGAACAGCGTTGTTTTGAGGTAGTAATTTCAGAACCGGAGACTTTAGGCGTTACTTCACGTGTTTCGCTTTCAGCTAATTTGCTAGAATTAGATCTCTCAGGAGGCAGTTTATATAACATTGATTTAAATGGAGTGGTAACCCAAACTACTGATGATGCTATTTCATTAAATCTTAAAAAGGGCATAAATACAGTTAAGGTTACTACAAGTTTAGAATGCCAAGGTATTTATGAAGAGCAAATTTTTGTTTCAGCCACACCCTTGATATATCCTAATCCTTTTGATGAAGCGATAACAATTACTTTTCCATTAGAAGTTGGCGATGTAAACGTGAGTATTTTTAGCATCGAAGGTAAATTAATGAAAAGTGAGTTGTATGCTATAAATGGTGGTGCAATTCAACTCAATCTTTCTGATTTACCAGCGGGTATTTACAATATTCAGTATCGCGGAGAAAAGATAAATTCAAACTCTAAAATAATTAAGCTATGAGAATAATACCGTTAATCTTTATCGCGATATTATTACTTGGTTGTAAAAAGAATGACCCACCACAAGTACCAGATGCTACATCACTAATTTTTCCTGAGCAAAGTTCAGAATGTACAACCGGAATCGAATTAAATAGTACCACTACAGAAGTAGAGTTTAGATGGCAAACAGCCAATAATACAGATACCTATGAATTACGTGTTACTGATGTTATGGCAAACACTTCACAAAGAATTGAAGTAGCAACTCAATCAGCAAAATTGCCATTACAAAAAGGAGCCTTGTATTCGTGGCAAGTAGCTACTAAAAATGATGATGTTCAAGAAATTGTTTTGAGTGAAAACTGGCAGTTTTATAATGCGGGTGCCCAAACAACTTATGCACCTTTTCCGGCTGCTATAAATGCACCAAATTCAGGAACATCGGTAAATAGAAATGCCAATAATCAAGTAGCACTTAATTGGAGTGGTGCTGATATTGATAATGATATTATAGAGTATGAGGTGTATATATCTACTGAAAACCCGCCAGTTGATTTGCTGCAAACCTTGAATGCGTCAACCACCATATTAAATGTTGATGTTACTTCAAATACGCTGTATTATTGGAAAGTTATTACTAGAGATAGCGAAGGCAATACCTCAGATTCTGGAATATTTGATTTTAGAAGCTTAGAATAGTGTGCTAACTACCATTGAAATTATTCATGGTATGGGTAACACCACTTAATACGAATGATTTGATTAATGCAACTGAGTCTAAAAGGCGCGCCTGAAGTTGTTTCTTTTCTTCTTCTGACCATTCTCCTAAAACATATGCTACTTGTTTTCCTTTTCCAAAGTCTGAACCCACACCAAATCTAAAGCGGTTATACTTATTGGTTTGAAGAACATTCTGAATATCTTTTAAACCGTTATGACCCCCATCGCTTCCTTTTGTTTTTAAACGAAAGGTGCCAAAAGATAGATTAATATCATCGGTTATCACTAAAATGTTTTCTAAAGGTATTTTTTCTTTTTCCATCCAATACTTCAACGCCTTTCCGCTTAGGTTCATATAGGTTGAAGGTTTCAAGCATAAAACCCTTCTGCCTTTTAGCTTATAGGTACAAACAGCACCTAAACGATTAGTTTCAAAGATTAGGTCTTCTTTTTCTGCCAGGGTATTCAATACTTTAAAACCAATATTATGTCTGGTATTTTCATACTCAGATCCAATATTTCCTAGACCAACAATTAAAAATTTTTTCATACTATCTTGTTCTTCAAGCAGCTGTTTATTTGGGCTAAATAAGAATTTGAATATTCGAAACATGGCTATTTTGAAACGGTATAAAAGTACAAAAGCATCCGCCAAATGACGGATGCTTTTTATCAAATTAATACAAAAGTACTATTCTTTAGTTTCAGCTGCTGGGGCATCAGCTCCTCCTTCAGAAGCACCTTCTGTTGCGCCTTCAGCACCTTCAGCACCTTCTTCTCCTTCTTCATCTTCAACCTCTTCAACAACCGCAGCACGAGCCATTTTAACTTGAACAACAACTTGTGTGTCAGGGTGTAAAATTGAGAATTCATCATTTAAAAGAGTAGCCACAGTAATGTTATCTCCAATTTTCAATGTAGATATATCAACATCAAAGAAATCAGGTAATTTGCTTGGTAAAGCCTTGATAACCAGTTTTCTTTTTCTAAATAATAAACGACCCCCGTTTCGAACACCAGGAGAAGTTCCTTGAAGACGAACTGGAATATTCATGGTCACTTCTTTATCATCAAATAATTGATAAAAATCGATATGCAAAATTTTATCTGTTACTGGATGAAATTGAATGTCTTGCATGATTGCGTTTACAGTCTTACCATCTTCAAATTCAACCACAACTGTGTGGGCGTTTGGGGTGTACACTAAATTTCTGAACGCTAGTTCTTTTGCTGAAAAGTGTAATGGTTTTTCCCCTCCGTATACCACGCAAGGAACCTTTCCAGCATTACGTAGGGCTTTCGTTGCCTTTTTGCCCACGCTTTCTCTTTCTGA